>DASYUZ010000077.1:0-12128 GCA_036000665.1 Gaiellaceae bacterium | reverse complement strand
ATGCTCTCGCGCGGGATGCGCAGGCCGATCACGCCGCTCGTGCCGTCGATCTGCTCGATCGCGTCGACGGGGACGAGGTGGCGGCGGCGGGTGAAGAAGCCCTTGCGCACCGCGACGGCGTCAGGCTCGTCGGGGCGCGTGCCGTACATCGGAGCTTCGACCTTCCCGAGAACGCGACCCCGGGAATCGGCGACGATGTACCCGGTGGTCCGGCGGAGGTCGTAGGCGACGGCACTCACAGACCCGAACCTATTCGCCGGGTGCAAGGAAAATCCCGCCTGGGCCGTAAGGGTTTTGTTAACCCTTGTCCTAGTCCGGCTTGGCGCTCATCGCCCAGACAGCGACGACGTACGCGGCCAGCAGGACCACGGAGAGGACGGCGCCGACGCGTGAGAGCGTGCTCGGTCCGTCGTCGGCGGCTCGCAGGCGTCGAGTGCCGATCCCGGTGACCACGATCGCGAGCAGCAGGAGCAGCAGGCCGGGCTCGGCCGTGATCCTGCCGATATCCACCCAGGTCGGGTCGTTGTCCCCGCTGAAATGTTCCGTCGAGTAGATCCACTGCGCGCCGAGCCGCATCACCCACCAGGCCGGGAACGCGACGACGAGGAGGGTCCAGAACGCGAAGCGCGTGTACGTCGCGGGGTCGCGTCGCCAGCCGGCGAACAGTGCGCTCACGGCCGCGAAGACGGCGCCGACCAGCACCATCGAGCCGAGAATGTGTACGAGCAGCGGGAAGTTCCAGCTGTCGGGGCGGATCGCGGCGAGCACGCTCAGGCTCCGGGCTTCCAGAGCATGTCGACCAGGATCAAGAGGATGGCAGCCGTCGAGAGGACGTTCAGCAGCGCCGCGTTCCGGTTGCGCAACAGCGCGACGAGCTCCGGGCTCGGATCGTTGCGGCCCTCGGCCACGAGCCGCTTGGCCTGCTTCTCAGCTTCTGCGTAGTTCAATCCGCCGCGCCGCCCGGTCTCCGCGCTGACCGCCCAGAGGACGATCGAGGCGATCACCCAGCCGTCCCAGACCTGGTAGGCGTTCGCGTCGATCGCGAGCCAGATTCCGAGGATCAGCGTGCCGACGGTCCCGACGATGATCGCGACGTTGGCGGGCTTCGTGATCCGGAAGTAGCGGACCGAATCGGCCGGCCGCTCGACGCCGCGAGCCGCGACCGCCACGCTCCAGAAGACGGTGAGCGCGGCCACGAGCGCGAACGCGGCGATGACGTGGAGAGCGAGGAGCCAGTCGTAGAACGACACGCGCGCGCGAACCTACAGGACGGCGCGGACGCCTACAATCGAGGCGTGGACGAGCGCGCGCGTCACCTGCGCCTGCTCACGGAGACGATCGCGGCCGTCAACTCGTCGCTCGACCTCGAGGAGGTTCTGAGCCTGATCGCACGGGGCGTCGCGGACGCTCTGGAAGCAGACGCCTGCTTCGTGTACCTCTACGACGCGCCGGCGCACGAGCTCGTCCTGCGGGCCACGCACGGGACGCACGTCGAGGAGCTGACCCGCACCCCGCGCATGCGACCGGGCGAGGGCATCACCGGCGTGGCGGCCCTCGAGCGGGCACCCGTGATGATTCCGTCGGCGGCGCACCTCGACCCGCGCTTCAAGTCGTTCCCGAACCTGCCGGAGGACGAGTACGAGTCCATCCTCGCCGTGCCGATCCTCGCGCGCGACGGGCAGCTAGAAGGTGCGATGAACGTGCGCACGGTCGAGGCGCGCGAGTTCGGCGAGGACGAGCTGGAGCTGATCGTCGCGATTGCCGCGCAGGTCGCCCAGTCGATTGAGCATGCGCAGCTGTACGCGCAGGCGCAGCGGCGAGTGCACGAGCTCGAGGCGCTGGCCCGCATCTCCGAGGCCGTATCCGAATCGCTCTACCTCGAGGAGTCGCTTGAGGCGATCGTGAGGACGACCATGGCGGCCGTGCACGCGACGGGCGCCGCGCTCGTGCTCGAGGACGGCAAGATCGCGTGGCCGGAGGGACGTGCTGGGACGTATGCAATCCGGCTGCCGCTGCGCTGGAAGCGGAGGCAGATCGGTGAGCTCGTCTGCGACCGCGACTCCCCCTTCAATGAGGAGGACGAGGCGCTGCTCGCGTCGATCGCGTCGCACGCTGCGGTGGCGCTGGAGCACGGTCGCGCGGTCATGCGAGGTGTGGTCGCGCAGGAGATCCACCACCGCGTCAAGAACAACCTGCAGACGGTGGCATCGCTGCTGCGCCTGCAGTCGCGCGCCGAAGAGCTCGATCCGCGACGGGCCCTCGACGACTCTGTCAACCGGATCCTCGCGATCGCGGCCGTGCACGAGGTGTTGATGGAGCGCCGCGACGAGGAGGTCGAGCTCGCGGACCTGCTGGACCGGCTGCGGGCGATGCTCGTGCAGGGCCTCGGGTCCGGGAAGGCCGTCGAGGCCTCGCTCGAGCCCGTGCAGCTTGCGGGCTCGCGGGCGACGGCCCTCGCGCTCGTCTTCTCCGAGCTGCTGCAGAACGCGCTCGAGCACGGCGGCGGCTCGGTACGGGTCGAGCTCACGCGAAGGAACGCCGATGTCGTGCTCGCGATCTCGGACGACGGCGCCGGGATCGAGGGAGAGCCGACCTCTGGGACGGGGCTCTCCATCGTCGAGGCGCTCGTCCGCGACGAGCTGCAGGGGACGCTCGCGTTGAGCTCGGACGGCGGCCTTCGAGCGGAGGTGGTCTTTCCGGCCTAGCCCCAACGGCCCGGGACTGTCCCCGGTTGTCACTGGGGACAGTCCCTGTTCGCCGGGGGGCAACGTCGAGGGACTGTCCCCCTGCAAGTGGCCCGAGACGGCGCCGCAAGCGGAGGTGGGGAACGCGCGCGCGTCGTTCGTGACGATGACTGTCCCCGCTCCCGTGCCGCTGCGCAGCGGGTCTGTCCCTACTCGGCAAACGGGGACTGTCCCCGCCTACCGCCCTAGACTCGGCGCGTGCGGATCCTGATCGCCGAGGACGAAACCATCATCCGGCTCGACCTTCGCGACCTGCTCGAGCGGTCCGGGTTCGAAGTCTGCGCCGAGGCGAAAGACGGCGAGGAGGCCGTGGCGCTCGCCCGCTCCGAGCAGCCCGACCTCGCGATCCTCGACGTGAAGATGCCGCGGCTCGACGGGATCGAGGCCGCGCGGCGCATCCTCGACGAGCGCCCGATCCCGATCGTGATGCTGACCGCATACGGGCAGGACGAGCTGATCTCGCGTGCGGTCGAGGCGGGCGTGTTCGGCTACCTCGTCAAGCCCTTTCGCGAGCAGGACCTCCTCCCTGCGATTCGTACCGCAGGCGCGCGCCACGAAGAGCTGAGCGCCCTACGGGAGGAGGCCGAGTCGCTTGCCGAGGCGCTCGCGGCGCGGAAGGCGATCGAGCGCGCGAAGGGACTGCTGATGGAGAAGGAGGGACTGAGCGAGCAGGACGCCTTCGCGCGTCTGCGGAAGGCGAGTCAGGTCTCGGGCCGGCCGCTGAAGGTGGTCGCGGAGGCGTTGGTCGCGACGCTCGGCGACACGCCCTAGTCCTACTAGGCCTGCGATCGCTCGAAGAGCGTCTCCCAGCGGGCGAGCAGGGCCTCGAGCTCGTCGCGCGCCCGCCGGTGCTTCGCGAGCGTGTCGACGTTCGTCCAGTCGTCGGCGAGCTGCTGCTCGAGTCCGGCGACCGTCGTCTCGAGCGTGGCGATCTCGTCCTCGACGAGGTCGAGCTCGGTGGGGCGCGTCGAGCGCTTCCGCTCGGGAATCTCGCGACGCACGCGAGCAGGTTTCGCTGCCGGCTTCGGGGGAGGCGGCGCCGCGGCGGCCGTGCGCTCGTCGCGAATTCGCACGTAATCGGCCCACCCGCCGTCGTAGGAGCCGATGCGGCCGTTCTCGATCGCGAGCGTCCGCTCCGCGACCGCATCGAGCAGCGCACGGTCGTGCGAGACGAGCAGCACCGTTCCGGGGAACGCCTCCAGCGCGGCCTCCAGCGCTTCGCGGCTTTCGAGGTCGAGGTGGTTCGTCGGCTCGTCGAGCACGAGGAAGTTCGCGCCCGACGCGACGACGACCGCGAGGGCGAGCCGGCGTCGCTCGCCGCCGGAGAGCACCTTGACCGCCTTCTCGTGCTCGCCCCAGCCGGAGAAGAGGAACCTCCCGAGCAGGGCCTGCGCCTGCGGCCGCTGGAGCCCGGTCATCGTCTGCACGCACTGGAGCACCGAGCCGCGGTCGTCCAGCTCGATCTCCTGCTGCGAGAAGTAGGCGGGCTGCACGCCGTGCCCCAGCCGCGTCCGCCCAGCGTCGGGCTCGCGCTTGCCGAGCAGCGTCTCGAGCAGCGTCGTCTTCCCCGATCCGTTCGGCCCGATCAGGCCGACGTGCTCGCCGCGCTCGAGCGCGAAGGCGGTGTCGAAGAGGAGATGTTTGTCCCCGGCCGTGAGGAACAGATCCTCGACCTCAACGACCGTACGCCCGCTCCGTGCCGGCTTCAGGAACTCGAAGCCGAGGCTGCGCGTGCGGCGCGTCAGGAGCGCGACCTCGCCGGTGGCGCCCGCGCGCTCCTTCTGCAGGCGCGCGATGTGCGTCAGTTTCGCCTGCGCTTGCTTCGCCTTCTCCTTCTTGGCCCGGAAGCGCTCGACGAAGCGCTCCAGGCGCGCGATGTCGACGGCGATCCGGTCGGCCGTCCTCTGGGCGTGCTCGGCGCGCTGCGCCTTTTCGAGCCGCCAGGCGTGCCAGGGACCGGCGAAGAACGTCGCGCGTCCTGCGGCGAGCTCGAGCGTCGCGTTCGTAACTGCCTCGAGGAACCACCGGTCATGCGCGACGAGGATGACGCCGGCGTCGAGCGAGGCCAGCTCACGCTCGAGCCACTCGAGGCTTGCGACGTCGAGGTGGTTCGTCGGCTCGTCGAGCAGCAGCAGGTCGGGATCGCCGCTCAGCGCCCGCGCGAGCGACGCGCGTGTCAGCTCACCGCCGGAGAACGTCGTCAGCGGCCGTTCGAAGTCCGTGTCCGCGAAGCCGAGGCCGCGCACGACGGCGCTCGTGCGGTCGCGCCACGCGTAGCCCCCGGCATGCTCGAGCCGCGCCTGCGCCTCGCCGTAGCGGCGGAGCGTCGCCTGGTCGTGCACGCCTTGCCCCATCGCCTGCTCGAGGCGGCGCAGCTCCTCCTCGGTCGCAATCAGGTCGCGCGCGCCCGAGAGCACGTACTCGCGCAGGGTCAGCGCGCGCTCGAGCGGCGGACGCTGATCGTGCAGCGCCACGCGCGTCCCCTTCTGGAACACGAGCTCGCCCCCGTGCAGCTCCGTCTCGCCGGAGAGGATCCGGAGGAGCGTCGTCTTGCCGGCCCCGTTCGGCCCGGCGAGCGCGACCCGGTCGCGGCGCTCGACCTTGAAGGAGACGCCGTCGAAGAGGACGTCCCCTGCGAGCTCCTTCCGGAGGTTGCTGGCGATGACGACTGCCACCGCGACAGGGTAGAGCGAGCGCGCCTACTTGAGGCTGCCCATCGTGGCGCCTTCTATGAACTGCTTCTGGAAGGCCAGGAAGAGCACGACGAGCGGCAGGACGACGAGCGTCGAGGCCGCCATCAGAAGGTTGAACTGCACGTCGTACTGCGACCGGTAAAACTGGAGCCCGATCGCGAGCGTGTAGTTGTCCTCGCTTTGCAGGTAGAGCAGCGGGCCGAGGAAGTCGTTCCACGCGAACACGCCGGCGAAGATCGCCACGACGGCGAGCGCCGGCTTGGAGAGCGGGAGCACGACCCGCCACAGCACCTGCCACTCTCGTGCGCCGTCCACCCGTGCCGCGTCGGTCAGATCACGCGGGATCTGGAGCAGGTACTGCCGCAGCAGGAAGATGTAGAGCGGATTGCCAAGCCACGCCGGGATGATCAGCGGCAGGAATGTGTCCACCCAGCCCAGCTTCGCCATCAGGATGAAGACCGGGACGATGATGACCGGGAACGGGATGAAGATCGTCGCGACGACGACATAGAAGAGGAAGTCCCGGCCGGGCCACTGGACGTGCGAGAAGCCGTACGCCACGAGCAGATTCGAGATCACGGCGCCGATCACGGAGAAAACGGTGATCGTCAGCGTGTTCAGGAAGAAGGTCCCGAACGGGATGAACTCGACCGCGTCACGGAAGTTCGACCACTGCGGTGAACCGGGGAACACGGTGGGCGGGAACTCGAGCAGCTCGTCGTGCCCCTTGAGCGCGGTCGAGACCATCCAGTACAGAGGCGCAAGGAAGACCGCCGACATCGCGACGAGCACGACCCGCGCCCAAACGCTGTAGAAGCGATTGCGGAGCGGACGACGAACCCGGGGTGCTGTTGCTGTCACGCGCTCACTCCAGCTCGTAGTGGACCCAGCGCCGCGATGTCCAGAAGACGATCAGCGCGAGGAAGAGGCTGATCACGAACAGCACGCACGACAGCGCCGCGGCGTAGCCGAAGTCGCCGTAGCGGAACGCCTGGTTGTAGAGATAGAGGACGTAGAACAGCGTCGAGTTGTCCGGCCCGCCCTGCGTGATGATGTACGCCTGGGTGAAGACCTGCAGGCCGAAGCCGATCCCGATGATCACGTCGTAGAGGATCAGCGGAGTCAGCAGCGGGATCGTGATCTTCCGGAACTTGCTCCAAGTGCCCGCGCCGTCGATAGCGGCGGCGTCGTACAGCGTCGTTGGGATCGCGCGCAGCCCGGCGAGGAAGATCACCGCGAACTGTCCGGCGCCGAGCTGAGCGAGCAGAACGATCGAGAGCCTCGCCCACGTCGGGTCGCCGAACCAGTTGATCGGCTCGACGCCGAACGGTGCAAGTGCGTGGTTGACAAGGCCGTAGCGCGGGTTCAGCAGCCAGATGAAGATGAACGAGAGCGCGAACAGGGGGAGCACCGAGGGCAGGAAGAGCGCGGCTCGGTAGATCGAGACCTCTCGTACCCTCTGGTTCATCGCGACCGCCAGCCCGATCGCGACGATCACGCCGACCGGCACGGCGAGGATGGTGTAGTAGAGCGTGTTGTAGAGCGACTTCCAGAACAGCGTGTCGCCCTTCATCCGGGAGTAGTTGTCGAGCCCGACGAACTCGGCCTCGCCGAATCCCGAGTAGTCCGTGAAGCCGTACCAGACGTTCGAGACGATCGGGTACACGAGGAACGCGAGGAACCCGACGAGCCAGGGGCTGATGAACGCGAGCCCGGTCAGGAGTCTGCGCCGCTCGAGCGTGCCGAGACGGCGCCGCAGCAGCCGGGGGCGGCCCGTCTCGCGAGCCACCCCCGGAACCTCGAGGGTGAGCCGCGTCTCCCGATCAGTCAACGCGGATCCCGATTGTCGATCAGCAGAACTTGTCCAGCTGTGGTTGCACGCGCGCAGCCACCTGCTCCAGAGCCTCCTGCGGCTGCTTCCGGTTCAGGGCGACGGCTTCGAGCGCGACCGTGAGCTCGTCCCAATAGAGCGCCCCGACGGGGAGCGGGGGACGGCTGTGGGCCACGTCGAGCAGCTTCCTGAAGAACTGATGGTTCTTGTCGAAGAGGCTCTGGTCCTCCAGGAGCGACTTCACGGTCGGCAGGTGTGACGTCTGCTCCGAGTACGACCTCTGTCCCTCGGGGCCGGCGAACCACTTCATCAGCTCCCACGCGCCCTCGGCGTTCTTCGCGCCCTTCGGAATCACGACCGACCAGCCGCCCGCCCAGGTCGCACTCTCTGCGCCCTCCTCTGGGACGGGGATGTACGTGACGCCCCAGTCGATGCCCTTGCCGTACTGCCTCATCCAGTTGATCGGCCAGTCGCCGCTCACGTCCATTCCGACAATGCCGCGCAGGAACGGCCACGACTCCTGCGGGGTCGTGAAGTTGCAGGTCTGAGGACCGGTGCACTGGGCGTGCGCGGAGAGGAACGCCATAGCCTGCTTCGGGCCCATCTCCTTCGCCCAGTCGTAGAGGAACTGGAAGCCGGCGACCACGCCCGGATCCGTCGGCGTGACCTTGCAGCCGCTCTCGTCGTAGAAGTCACCGCCGAAGGCGAATCCCCACGTGTAGTGCCAGCCCTGGTCGGTCCAGGGGATGAAGCCCACCTGGGTGTATGCGCCACCGTCCTTCTTGTCCACCTTCCGCGCGATCTCGCGGACCTTGTCGACGGTGGGCGGCCCCTTCGCCGGGTCGAGCTCGGCGGGGTCGACGCCGGACTTTTTGAGGAGATCCTTGTTGTGCCAGAGCCCTCGCGCATCGGTGTCGAACGGGAGGCCGTAGGGCTTACCCTCGAACTCGACCTCGGCCCACGCGAACTCGAGGTACTGGTCCTTGAAGGACTCGACGCCGTCGTCCTTCTCCATGAAGTCCGTGAGCTCCTCGAGGATGCCTTGCTCGGCACGTTGCGCAGCGGTGAACCGATCGAGCAGGTAGACATCCGGCCCGGTCCCGCCCCGGACGGCCGCGGTCAGCTTCGCGATGTCCGTCTCGGAGCCGGTCACCGCCACGACCTTTGCCTTGCTGTCCGTCTCCTTGTTGTACGCGGTGATCATCTTGCGCATCGCGCCGAGCTCCGGCTGGGTGTGCTCCGTCCAAAGCACGACCTCGCCGCCGCCGCCGTCCCCGTCGCCGCCCCCGATGTCGCACGCGGAGAGCAGGGAGCCGCCGAGCGTGAGCCCGAGTGCGGCGGCGCCGCCGCGCTCGAGAGCCTCACGCCGGGTGAGACGCCGTCCGAACAGATCGGTGTTCTCTGTGCTTTCCATCCTCCTCCCTTTCGTTCAGCGTGGAGCTGCCCGCCGGTCCAGCGTGCAGCGGCGCGCGGGAAGAGCGGTCACTGCCGACGCCCGGGGAATCCCGCTCGGGCGCAGCTGGGCAGGGCCGGAACGACGGGCCTCGGTCACTCCAGGTCGGGCCCAGTAAATCAAACTGGCCGCTTGCAGAATCGGGAAGGAGGCGCAGCCGTTGCCTTTACGCCCGCTTCGGGTTCGCTCCCGGCGCCTCAGCCATTGAGGGCGGCCCGCCGGCGCTCCGAGGCCTCGTCGATGAACGCTTTCGGATACGGCGAGCCCGGATCGCTCACCTCGTCGAGCGCGCGGACCTCCTCGTCCGTGAGCTCCCACTCGAGCGCGCCGAGGTTCTCGCGGAGCTGCGCGAGGTTGCGCACGCCGAGGATCACGGACGTCATCGCCGGCCTCCGCCGTAGCCAGTTGAGTGCGACGTGTGCGAACGTCATGCCGGATCCACGGTCGCGCGCGATCCGCTCGACCTCCCCGAGGATCCGCCACGTGCGCTCCGTATTGCGCTTGTCGTAGGCCTCGACGCCGCGGTTCGGATCGTCGCCGAGACGCGTCGCGCCGGTTGGGCGCTCGTCCGGCCGGTACTTGCCGCTCAGCCAGCCGCCGCCGAGCGGCGACCACGGCAGCAGCCCGATCCCTTCCTCGAGGCAAACCGGGACGAGCTCCCACTCGATCTCCCGCGCGAGCAGGTTGTACTGCGGCTGCAGCGTGACGATCCGCGGCCAACCATGCATCCGAGTGAGCAGGGCGGCCCGCTGCAGCTGCCAGCCCATGAAGTTGCTCGCGCCTACGTAGCGCACCTTGCCGGCATGGACGAGGTCGTCGAACGCCGCGAGGGTCTCCTCGAGCGGCGTCAGCGGATCCCAGCAGTGAGCCTGATAGAGGTCGACGTGGTCGAGCCGGAGCCGGCGCAGGCTGTTTTCCACCTCATGCTTGATCCACCTCGCGGAGAGGCCTTGCTGGTTCGGGTTGTCGCCCATCGAGAAGCGGACCTTCGTCGCGATCACGAGGTCGTCCGTGCGTCCCCGGCGTGCGAGCCAGGAGCCGATGATCTCTTCCGAGGCGCCGTCCGAGTACACGTCGGCCGTGTCGATGAAGTTGCCCCCCGCGTCCACGAACTCGTCGAGGACGCGATGTGCCTCCTGCTCGTCGGTCTCGGTTCCGAACGTCATCGTCCCGAGGCAGAACTCGGTGACGAGCGCGCCGCTGCCGCCGAGTGGTCGGAAGCGCACAGGCGCTAGACGGGCGAGCGCTCGCGGACGAGACGCCGGGCCGCCTCCGCGATGTGCTCGGCGTCGATCCCGGCTGCGTTCAGGAGCTGGTCCGGCTTGCCCGAGTGAGGCATGTCGCGCACGGCGAGCTTCGTCACGCGTGGCGGCTCCTCGAGATCTGCGAGCGCGGACAGGACCGCTTCGCCGAGGCCTCCCTCGGGCCAGTGGTCCTCGACGGTCACGATCGGGGTCTGCAGCCCCCGCAGGGTCTCCGCGTCGATCGGCTTGACCGAGTAGCAGTCGATCACCCGCGCGCTGATCCCGTCTTCTTGCAGCGTGTCGGCGGCCTCGAGTGCCTCGTGCAGCGTGATCCCGGCCGCAACGATCGTCACGTCCTCGCCCTCGCGCACGGTCTTGCTGCCGCCGACCGGGAACTCCTCGTCCGGGCCGTAGATCACCTCGGTGTCGGCGCGCGTCGTGCGGAGGAACGAGATCCCCTCGAGGTCGCCCATCGCGCGTACAAGCTTCACGGTCTGGTTCCCGTCGGACGGGTAGAGCACCGTCGAGCCGTGGACCGCGCGAAACTCCGCAAGGTCTTCGAGCGCCATCTGCGACGGGCCGTCCTCTCCGATCGAGACGCCCGCGTGCGAGCCGCAGAGCTTGATCGTGGCGCGGCTGATCGCGGCCATGCGCACGAAGTCGTAGGCGCGGCTCATGAACGCAGCGAACGTCGACGCGAACGGCTTCCAGCCGAGCGCCTGCATGCCGACGGCGGCCGCGATCATCTGCTGCTCGGCGATGTACATCTCGAAGAACCGCTCGGGATGCGCCTCGCGGAAGATTTCGGCGAAGGTCGAGTTCGAGACCTCGCCGTCGAGCGCGACCACCCCGGCGTCCTCGCCGCCGAGCGCAGCGAGCGCCTCACCGTACGCCTTGCGCGTCGCGACCTTCGAGCCGAGCTCGTACCGCGGCCAGTCGACGGGGGTCAGCTCGAAGCGGTGCGGCTCGGCCGGCTTCGGCTTCGGGACGTCGACCTTGATGTTCCGCGCGCCGCCGAGCTCCGCGATCGCCTCCTCGGCCGCCTCCGAGGTGACGGCCTTGCCGTGCCAGCCCTGCTGGTCCTCGACCTTCGAATATCCCTTGCCTTTGATCGTCTTCGCGACGATCGCCGTCGGCTTGCCCGTGGTCGCCTCGGCCTCGCGGTAGGCGGCGTCGATCTCCTCGACGTCGTGCCCGTCTATCTCGATCGCCTGCCAGCCGGTCGCGCGCAGGCGGTTGGAGTAGTAGGCGAGGTCCCAGCCGTGCATCGTCTCGCCGCGCTGGCCGAGCCTGTTCACGTCGATGATCGCGGTCAGGTTGTCGAGCTCGTAGAACGCCGCGTGCTCGATCGCCTCCCACATCGAGCCCTCGGCCATCTCGCTGTCGCCGCAGATCACCCAGGTGCGAAGCGGCAGCCGGGCCAGCTTCTTGCCGGCGAGCGCGACGCCGACGCCGATGGGCAGCCCCTGCCCGAGCGAGCCGGTCGCGACGTCCACCCAGGGGAGCACCGGCGTCGGGTGTCCCTCGAGGCGCGAGCCGAACTGCCGGTAGGTCATGAACTCCTCCTCGGAGATCGCACCCGCCGCGCGGAAGAGGCCGTAGACGAGCGGCGACGCGTGGCCCTTCGAGAAGATCAAGCGGTCGTTCGCCGGCTGCTTCGGGTTGTCGAAGTCGTAGCGGAAATGCCCGGCGAGCAGGACGGCTGCGAGGTCGGCCGCGGACATCGACGAGGTCGGGTGGCCGGAGCCGGCCTTCGCGCTCGCGCGCACGGCGTCGACGCGCAGCTGCTGCCCGAGCTCCCGCCAGAGGTCGTAATCCGGCATGCCCGTGTACGGTAACGGCTGGATGAGAGTCGCGGTCGCCTTCGACCACCGCGGAGTGAGACTGCGCGAGCAGGTGCTGGACGCTGTGCGGGAGCTAGGGCACGAATCGGTCGACCTGGGCACGGACGCGTCGGAGCCGCCGGTCGACTATCCCGACAAGGCGCTCGAGATCGGGGAGGCGATCCGGTCCGGGGACGCGGAGCGCGGGATCCTCGTCTGCGGCTCGGGGGTCGGAGCCTCGGTTGCCGCCTGCAAGCTGCGGGGAATCCGCGCGGCGATCTGCCACGACGTCTACTCGGCGCACCAGGGGGTAGAACACGACGACATGAACGTCCTCTGC
>DASYUZ010000076.1:0-5985 GCA_036000665.1 Gaiellaceae bacterium | reverse complement strand
GGAACCGCCGCAAGCGGCAGCGTCTCGTCGCGAACGTGATCGGGTTCTTCGTACTCGTGGTCATGGTGTTCCCGACCTACTGGATGGTCAACACGGCGTTCAAGCCGGGCCGCGACATCCTGACGCTGACGCCGAAGTTCTTCCCGTCGCCGTGGACGCTCTCGAACTTCGACGAGGCGGTCCACCGCCAGTACTTCTGGGACAACGTGAAGAACAGCGTGATCG
Organism: Gaiellaceae bacterium; assembly: GCA_036000665.1. Classification (GTDB taxonomy): domain Bacteria; phylum Actinomycetota; class Thermoleophilia; order Gaiellales; family Gaiellaceae; genus JACCTU01. The sequence continues at coordinate 5,760 of DASYUZ010000076.1, read as the reverse complement.
TTGTGAGCGTCGTCGTGGTGCTCTCGCTCGTGATCGGATTCCTCGCTGCACTCGCGATCGCGCGCTTCAGCTTCTACGGCCGCCGCGCCTTCATCGCGGTGATCATCGGCGTCCAGATGATCCCCACCGCAGCGTTGATCATCCCCATCTACATCCTGTTCGCACGCGCCAACCAGGTCGACCGCCTCAGCGGTGTGATCATCGCGTACCTGACGTTCGTGCTGCCCTTCACCGTCTGGACGCTGCGCGGCTTCGTGATGGGAATCCCGCGGGAGCTGGAAGAGGCGGCGATGGTCGACGGCTGCACGCGCATGGGCGCGTTCTTGCGGATCCTGGTGCCCCTGATCGCACCGGGCCTCGTCGCGACCTCGATCTTCGCCTTCGTCCAGGCCTGGAACGAGTTCATCTTCGCGTACGTGCTGCTCAGCAGCCAGGAACACCAGACGCTGACCGTGTGGCTCGCAACGTTCACGACCCTGCGCGGGACGGACTGGGGCCCGCTGATGGCGGCTGCGACGCTGACGTCGCTCCCCGTCGTGATCTTCTTCGCGATCGTCCAGCGCCGTGTCGCCTTCGGGCTGACCGCCGGCGCGGTTCGCGGCTAGCGGCGGCCCAGCGGGATCCCGAGCACGCGCGGGAGCGCGGCGACCGCGCGCAGCGCAGCGGCGCTTCGGTCGCCGTTCTGCTCGGCGTCCTCGACTGCGATCGCCGCGGCGCGGATGGGCGCGCTCCCGAGGCGCTTCAGCGGCTTCGGCGGGAGCTTCGGGACGTTGCGGTGCACGAGCGGGAGGCGCGCCCATTCGTCGTCGGCGCCGAGCACGAGCGACGCGAGGATCTGCCCGCCGAGCCAGCTCGGACCGACGCCGCTGCCCGAGTAGCCCGTGCCGTAGTGCACACGGCCCCTGCTGCCGAAGAACGGGAGCTGGTCTGCGGAAACGTCGATCGGACCGTCCCAGCGGTGCGTGATGCGCGCGGCGACGGCGGGAAGCAGGAGGCGCAAACCCGCCTCCGCACGCTCGGTCGACCCTGCGCCGCTCCCCATCAGCACGCGGCCGTCGGGCGTCGTGCGGAAATAGTGGACGAACATGCGGCCGTCGACGAGGGCCTCGCCGCCGGTCCAGCCCACGTCGCCGAGCGCGTCGGGCTCGGTGACGACGCAGGCGCTGCGCATGATCGTGAGACGCCGCTGGAGCGGGCGCCAGGCCGAGTTCGCAACGACGATGTCGCGCGCGCGCACGGTCCCGCGGTCCGTCTCGACGCGTCCCTCGTCGACACGCCGCACACGCGAGTGCTCGTGGAGCTGCACGCCCGCGTTGACGGCTGCCCGTCGAAGCGCTCGCACGAGCCGGGCCGGCTGCACGGTCGCGCCGTGCGGCTCGAAGACCCCGCGCCGGAAGAGCGGCGAGCGGATGCGCTCCGCAACCTGTTCGCGGTCCAGCGGCACTGCCACCTCCTCGACGCCGAGCTCGCGGGCCGCGCGCACCACTCGATCGACGCCCGCGTCCTGCGCCGGCGCGGCAGAGACCTTGAGCACGCCACCTTCGCGCAGCCAGACGTCGTCTCCGAGCCCGCGCACGGCCTCGATCGCCCCTTCGGCCGCGCGCGCCACCTGGAGCGCGCCCGTGTCGCCGAGTCGCTCGCGAAGCAGCGGCAGCCGCGACCAGTAGCCGTGCAGGAAGCCCCCGTTCCGCCCACTCGGCCCGCGCCCGCAGACGTCCGCCTCGAGGACGACGACGTGCAGCGACGGCTCGCGCGCCTTCAGCGTGATCGCGGTCCAGAGGCCGGTGTAGCCGCCGCCGACGATTGCGACATCGGCCTCGGCCTCGCACGCGAGCGCCTCGGCTGCGGTTTCCGGCGGCGCTTCCTCGAGCCAGTAGACGGCGTCGGCGGCCAAGGCTGTGTTGTACCGTGCCCGGCCCGGTGTCGTTCGGTCGTCTCGCGTTCCTCGCTGCGGCTGCGGTGCTCGCTGCATCGTGCGAGCGGCCATTCGAGTCGGAGACCGTTGCCCGCGTCGGCGACACCGCTATCTCCGAGGAGGATGTCGAGCGCATCGTCGAGCATTTCGAGGAGGAGTCCGCGCGCGAGGGGCGCGAGTTTCCCGAGCGCGGTTCGGCTGCGTACAAGCGGGTCGAGCGGGCGGCGCTCGGACTGCTCGTCTTCCGGGAGCAGCTCGCGCAGGCTGCGGAGAAGTTCGCGATCGAGCTGCCGGAGGCGGAGGTCGAGCGCCGCGTGGAGCGGGCGCGCGCAGCGGAGGGTGAAGCCGAGGACGAAGACGGCGAGGACTTCTTCGAGGGCGCGGTGCGCACGCAGATGATCCGCGAAGCATTTGCGCTGCGGCTCTTCGGGGACATCCGCGTCTCCGAGGCGGATGTTCGAGCTGCCGCCCGCGCGCGCAACAGGCCGGTCACAGCGGCCTTTCGACGCGAGCTGCTGCAGGAGCGCCGCAACGCCGCGCTCGCGCGCTGGATCGCGAAAGCGCGCCGCTCGATCGCGGTCGAGTACGAGCGCGGCTGGGAGCCGTAGGGGCCGCCCGTGCGGGCGGCCCCTACGGCGATCAGCAGCTTGGAGTCGTCGTCGTCTGGCCGAGCGCGTAGTCGAACGAGCCGGTCGCGTCGACGTCTGCGTACGACTCGGCGTCGACGTTGCGTCCGATGGTCAGCGCCGTGACGCTGTAGAGCGTGTTGCCGACGGGTGCCCCGAACGCGGTGAGTGGCGCGTCGATCACGATCGAGTTGCCGCAGACCTTCCCCGGCACGGCGGTCGCCGTGAGCCTCGGGTAGATCACGAGCTTGCACGTTCCCGGCGTTGAGTCGACGCACAACGTCGAGCCGGCGAAGAACGACGGCGGCCCGCCGGCCGTGGACTCGGCGCCCACGTAGAAGATGCGGTAGGCCTCGGCGCCGTTCGCCGTCGAGAGCGACAGGAAGCGCGTCAACCAGGTCGCGCTCGTCTTGCCCAGGGGCGGCGCGAGCGACGCGAGGCTCGCGAGGTTCATCCGCACGCGGAGCGTGCCGGCGGCCGGGCTGCCGAGCGCCGCGCCGACGAGGTCGAGTTGCGGTACGTTCGGGCCCGCGCCGGTCGGCGCGTAGTGCGGCCACTGCGCGTCACCCGCCGTATCCGTGACGGGATTGACCGGCAGCGCCGTGCTGACGGTGCCGCCGTCCAGCACCTTGCCCTGCAGCTGGCGAACCTCGAACAGATGCGCGCCATGGTGCTGGCTCGTCGTGTCGTTGTAGACAAACCGCAGCGCGCCCTGGCGGTCGAGGCTAACTGCGAAGAAGTCCGCCATCGTACGGTCGCCGCGGCCCGTGCAGCCGATGCCGCCCGTGCAGATCTGGCCGTAGTGCATCGGCTTCTCCGTGAACCGCTGCTGCGCGAGCGTCGGCGTCTTGCCCGCGGCCTTCGTGATCGCCGCGACGTACCCGAACCACTTCACCGCCGTCGCACCCGCAGGGTTGGCCGACCACTGCGGGAACGAGTTCGGCGCGCCCGCGGCCGAGGTCCCGTACCACGCGAGGGCGAGCGAGCCGCTTTCACCGCCGTGCGCCCACACGAAGACGTTCGTGACGGATGCGCCCGCGTTCACGCGGATCGGCGTCGTCCAGGTGACGCCCTGGTCGCTCGACGCTGAGTAGTAGACGTTGTGGTCGCTCTGGTCGATCCACGCGACGTAGACGTTGCCGCCCCTGTCCGTGGCGAGCGCCGGGAAGATGTCGCCGATGCTGCCACCGCCGGGGGACTGCGGCGCGAGCACGTTCCGGAACACGATCCCCGTGCGCTGCCCGGGCTCGACGTGACCGATCGTGACTCGCACCCTGTTCCCAGCGAGGCACGGGTAGTAGAGGTTGCGCGTCCGCGGGTCGAAGCGGATCTGCCCGCAGGACGCGTCCGCACCGACGGGCAACGGGGCCGACGCCGAGGCTTCCTGGAATACGAGTCCGCCGACGGGGTCGGTGGGACCCCTCGAGCCGGGCGTCGAGTAGATCTTGATCCCCACGCCGACCTCGCGGACCCCGACGAAGCCCGTGTTGTCGGACGCTGCGCTCGTCGTCCCGTTGTCGAACGCGTACCACTGCCGGTCGACGCCCACGTTCTCGATCGCGGCCGGGTTCTTCCGCCACGTCATGCCGCCGTCGTTCGAGACCGAGTTGCCGAGGTTGACGAGCTCGAGATCCGTGAAGTAGGCGTTTCCCTGGTCGTCGGTGACGAGGTCGGTGTCGCCGCCGCCGGGCGGGTTGTCCGACCGGATTCCAAGCGGGCTGACGATGTGGAACGACAACCCGCCGTCGTCGGAGCGGTGGATGAACGAGTTCTGGGTCGACGTGCCCCACGGCCCGCTCTCCCAGTACGTGCCGCTGCGCGGATCGATGAAGTTCAGCGGCTCGCCCTCGGTCCGCTGGGCGTCGATGACCGTCGCCGGGCTGAACACGAGCTTGCCTCCGACGTAGCGCGGCCCCTGCGTCGTGCCTGCGCCGCCCGTGTCGTCGACCGGAAGGCCGACGGCCGGGCCGCTCCGCGTCGCGAAGGTACCGGTGTAGCTCATGGGCGCGACGAAGGGAATGATCGGCGTCAGGAACGGACACACCTGTGCGTAGTACGTCCCGGGCGCGAGATCCGAGCGTGAGTAGTTGATCTCCTCCGGGCTCGTGCCGCTGTCCGCCGACGCAATCACCGTACCGGCCGGATGGTGCAAGTTGAGCACGATGTCGTTGGACGGAACATCGGCGGTCGCGACGACGTCGATCGTCGTCTCGCCAGTCGCGACCTGAACGGCGTGGAGCGGGCCGCAGGTTGTCGCGGTGAAGCTCCCGCTGAACGTCCCGGAGTCCGCGAACGCCGACGCGGCGGTGAGGGCGAGCACGGCCACCGCGGTCAGCGCCGCCGGGACAAGGCGGAGCGAAAGTCGCATTGGGGGTCCCCCGTTCTGGCGCCGGCGGCGCCGCCGGGGTGGGTTTTGACCGGCGGCGCATGGTCCCAAACGCCCGCGCGAACGTGATAGAGAGGCACGGTGCGTGCGCTGATCGCCGCCGTCCTGCTTGCGCTCGCCCTGCCGGCCGTGGCGCTCGCGCACCACGAGCGGCCTGGCGAGTTCCCCGAACCGACCGTCGGCTCCGTGCCCGCGTACCGCACCGCGGGTCCGGCGCTCGTCGTCTGCAAGCTGGATTCCCGCGCACGGATCGCGCAGCTGACCCGCGCCGCACGACGTCGCAGCCTCGCCCTCCTGCCGCAGTGCAGCTACGAGCACGTGCAGGCGGCCGTCGACGCTGCACAGCCCGGCGCGCGCATCCTCGTGCTCCCCGGCGTCTACCGTGAGGAGCCGAGCCGAGCCGCGCCGTTCCGCGATCCGCGGTGCGCCGACCTGCTCGTTCCCGCGTATGCGGCGCCCGCCGTCCTCGTCGCGAGCTACGCGTACCAGCAGCGCTGTTCGAACGACGAGAACCTCATCGCGATCCTCGGCAAGCGCGACCTCCAGATCGAGGGCACCGGCGACGACCCGTCCGACGCGGTCTTCGACGGGGACCGCCGGAAGCTGAACGTCATCCGCGCCGACCGCGCCGACGGCGTGGTGCTGCGCAACTTCACCGTCCAGTACTCGGACTTCAACAACGTCTACGTGATCGAGACGAATGGCTTCCGTTTCGACCGGATCGTCTCGCGCTGGAGCAGGGAGTACGGCTTCCTCAGCTTCGTCTCCGACCACGGCCTCTACACCGATCTCGTCGCGTACGGCAACGGCGACGCGGGCGTCTATCCCGGTGC
>DASYUZ010000075.1:0-12649 GCA_036000665.1 Gaiellaceae bacterium | reverse complement strand
GCTCGGCGATCGTCTCCGTCGAGGTGCCGTGGAAGCCGGCGGCCGCGAACTCGTCGCGCGCGACCTCGAGGATCGCCTCGCGGCGCTCCTCTGCGGACATCCGGGTCGTCGTTGCCACCGTCATCGCACCAGATAGTAAGTGATCACTTACTTCCTGTCAAGGCCCGGGCGCGATACCAGGCGATCGTCCGCGCGAGCCCCTCGTCGAGCTCGACCTGCGCGTCGAAGCCGAGCAGCTCCCGCGCTTTGTCCACGTTTGGGATCCTCAGCTCGACGTCCGTGTAGTGCAGCGGCTGAAAGGCGATCTCGCCCGGGCAGCCGGTCAGGCGCTTGATGCGCTGCGCCAGGTCGTAGATCGTCACCGCCGAGCGCGCGTTGCCGACGTTGAAGCTCTCGCCGAGCGCGGCCGGGTGCTCGAGCGTGCACTGGAGCGCCGCGACCATGTCGTCGACGTAGCACCAGGCACGGATCTGCGAGCCGTCGCCGTGGATGACGAGGTCGCGGCCGTCGAGCGCGGCCTCGATGAACGCGCGGATCGCGCCGCCGCCGATCTGGCACGGCCCGTACACGTTGAACGGCCGGACCGAGACGGTCGGGATCCCGTACTCGTCGTAGTACGCGCGCGCGAGGTGCTCGCCGGCGAGCTTCGAGACCGCGTACGTCCACCGCGCCTCGCCGACCGAGCCCTGCGTCGTCACGTGCGTCTCGTCGACGCGGAACGCGTGCGTGCCGAAGACCTCGCTCGTCGAGAACGTGATCATGCGCTCGAGCGTCTCCTTCGTCGCGAGCGCAGCCTCGAGTGTGTTGGAGGTGCCGATCATGTTCACGCGCATCGTCCGCACAGGGCTCTCGAGCACCGTGTCGACGCCCGCGATCGCGGCGGCGTGCACGATGTGCGTCGCGCCCCGAGCGAGCTCGCGGACGAGGTCGGCGTCGAGGACGTCGCCGTGGTGAAACGTCAGGTTCGGGTGCTCGAAGAGGTCGCTGCCCGTGAGCGCGTCGCGGTGGAGGTTGTCGACGGCGACGATCTCGTTCGCGTCGACGAGCTGCCGGGCGAGCGTCGTGCCGATGAAGCCCGCGCCGCCGGTGATCAGGACGCGCTTGCCTTGGAGCGCCACGCGGCGAGTCTAGCCCTAACGGATTCGTGACAAGCCGGCGCTACCGTGACGTCGTGAGCGGCGTCGTATCCTGGAGGCGATGAGCGCGCTCGCTGCGGTCGCCGTCTCCTTGACGATCACGGTCTGGCCGGGCGGCAAGCCCGGCCCGTCCCAGACGTGGACGCTCCGGTGCTCGCCTGTCGGCGGCACGCTTCCCGCCGGTGCGGTCGCCTGCCGGCGGCTTGCGGACCTGAAGAGCCCGTTTACGCCCGTGCCGCCCGGCACCGCGTGCACCCAGGTCTACGGCGGACCGCAGACCGCGCTCGTTCGCGGCGAGTTCCGCGGGCGGCGCGTGTGGACGTACTTCCGCCGGCGCAACGGCTGCGAGATCACGCGCTGGAAACGCGTCAAGTTCCTCTTCCCGTAGCGTTCGCGCCCGTGCAGACCGTGCTCTTCGTCGGCGCAGGGCGCCACCAGCGGCGCGCGATCGCGCAGGCGCGCGCCCGCGGCCTGCAGGTCGTCGCCGTCGACCGGAACCCCGAAGCGCCCGGGCTCGCGGAAGCCAACGTTTCGGAGGTCGTCGACTTCAGCGACGTCGACGCGGTCGTCGAGGTGGGCCGCCGCCACGGTGTCGACGGTGTCCTCACGATCTCGGCCGACCGGGCGGTCCCGGTCGTGGCCGCGGTCGCCGAGGCGCTGGGTCTGCCGGGCATCGGCACCCAGACCGCGCACGTGATGACGCACAAGGTCGCCATGCGGCGCGTGCTGGCGGAGGCGGGCGTCCCTCAGCCGGAGTTCGCTGCGGTGCGGACGCTGCACGAGGGCTACGCGGCGATGGAGCGTGTCGGCTATCCAGCCGTCCTCAAGCCTGCGGACTCGGGCGGGCAGCGCGGCGTCTTCCGGCTCGAGACCGTGGCCGACCTCGAGCGGCACCTGCACGCCGCGCTCGCGGAGTCGCCCACGGACGAGGCGATTGTCGAGTCGTACGTCGACGCGCTCGAGCTGAACGGGCTCATGATCGTGCGCGACGGTCAGGCGCTGCCGCTCACGCTCTCCGATCGCCTGCGCCCGCGGGGAATCGGCTTCGGCGTCGGCTGGATCCACGTCTACCCCTCGACGATTTTCGGCGACCAGCTCGAGGAGGCGGAGCGCGTCGCCGTGCACGCGGTGCACGCGCTCGGGCTCCGCGACGGGATCGCTTTCCCGCAGCTGCTCGCGACGGCGGACGGGCGGGTGCTCGTGATCGAGGTCGCGGCGCGAATCCCAGGAGGCCAGATGGCCGATCTCGCCTTCCACGCCGTCGGCGTCGACCTCGTCGAGGTCGCGTTGCGCCAGGCGCTCGGGGAGGACGTGCCCGACGAGCTCGTCGTCCCGGAGTTCAAGCAACCGCTCGCGATCCGCTTCCTGACCGCCGACCCCGGCCCGCTCCCCACCGGCATCGTGACGGGGATCGGCGGACTCGAGAAGATGCTCGCGTTCCCGGGCGTCGTGCAAGCCGACCTCTACCTAACCGTCGGTGAGACGATTCGCCCCGTGCAGCTCGACGGCGACCGGCGCGGGTACGTGATCGCCCTCGGCGACACGAACGTCGAGGCGCTGGAACGCGCGGAGGCTGCGGCAAAGCTCGTGGACGTGGTCGTCGAGTGAGAGTCGAGTCGCTCGACCATCTCGTGCTCACGGTGCGGGACGTCGCGGCAACGACGGACTTCGAGATCTCGAACTCCCGATGAGTTGCACGTTCGATCTCGACCACTATCGCGAGCTCCTCGACGCCGCACGGAGCGGCGGCTACGGGTTCGGCGTGTTCGAGGGCGAGCCGCGCCCGCGGCACGTGTATTTACGTCACGACGTCGATCTCGTGCTCGACGCGGCGCTCGAGGTCGCGGAGCTCGAGGCCGCCGCAGGCGCGACCGCGACCTACTTCCTGATGACGCGCAGCGTCTTCTACAACCTCGACTCGTATGAGGGGGTTCGCGCGGTCGACCGTCTGCGCGAGCTCGGCCATCAGGTCGCGCATCATCCCGTGCACCCGCACATCGACCTCGACAGCCGCTTCGACGCCGTGCTCGCGTGGCACAACCCGGACCCGGACTTCATGCGCGAGCCCCTCGTCGGTGCGGTCAACGTGATGGCCGAGCCGTGGTTCTCGCCGGAGCACTATCGCTCGGACTCGAACCAGCACTGGCGCTCCGGCTGCCCGCACGAGGCACTCGCGCGCGGCGAGTTCGAGTGGCTGCAGCTGCTGACGCACCCGGAGATCTGGGTCTATCCGGGCGAGACGATGCGCGAGACGATGCTCGCGATGCTCGACGCCGAGCGCGCACGGCGCCTCGAGCAGCTCGCGGAGGACCGCATCGACCTCTCGTGAACGATTTGACGATCCTCGTCACGGCGTCCGGCTCGCCGGGAACCGCGGCCCTCCTGCGCGCGCTGCGAGTCAACGGCGAGCGTCGCGTCCGGCTCGTGGGTACCGACATGGCGGAGCTCGCGGTCGGACGGCACCTCTGCGACGCGTTTCATGTGGTGCCGCCGGGGAGCGATCCCGGCTTTGCCGACGCGCTGATCTCGATCTGCGAACGGGAAGGCGTCGACGTGGTGCTGCCCCAGTCGACGTACGACTTGCCCGGGCTGGCCGCCGCGCAGGAGCGGTTTCCATGCGTGGTGCTCGTCTCGTCCGTGGACGCAGTCCGGCGCTCGAACGACAAAGCCGAGACCTACGCGCTCCTCGATGCGATCGGCGCCCCCGGTCCACGCTGGCATCGTGCGCGCGGGCGCGACGCAGTCGCGGCGGCGGCGCGCGAGCTCGGCTATCCGGGCGAGGAAGTGACAGTGAAGCCGCTCGAGTCGTCCGGATCGCGCGGCTTCCGGATCCTCTCCGCGTCGGCAGACCCGCTCGACCAGCTGCTCACGAACCGCCCCGGCGTCGCGCCGGCGCTGCGGCTCGAAGAGCTCGTGGCGCTCTTGCCGGAGACAGGCGGCCCCGAGCTGCTCGTGATGGAGCTCGCACGCGGCAAGGAGCGGACGATCGACGGGATCGCGCGCGGCGGCCGGATCGTCCTCGGTCACCCGAAGACACGTGAGGCGATGCGCGTCGGCCTCGCGATGTACTTCGAGACGCTCGAAGACCCGTGGCTGATGGACGTCGCGCAGGCGATCGTGCGCGAGCTCGAGCTCGACCACTTCTTCAACATCCAGCTCGTCGGCGACAAGGTGATCGAGGTCAACCCGCGCATCTCGACCGTCGTCTACCAGGACGATCTGAACCTCCCCTACCTCGGCATCAAGCTCGCGCTCGGCGAGCTCTCGGAGGAGGCCCTTGCCGCGCACGCCTCCCGCATCCGCCCCACCCGCCGGGCCCTGCGCTACTTCGAGCAGGTCGAATGGGACGTGTGACCCGAGGCCAAGCCCGGGAGCCCCGGGCCGGCCGTCCCCACCCACAACCCCCCCACCCTCCCAAGGGGGGACTCAACCAAGCGTACGCGACAGGGTGTGACCTGGGTGTCACAGGACTGTGCCGAAAGCGTGACGATTTGTGAACAGGTCGCTGCGCGTGACGCACTGCCCGGTGAACATGGCCGGCATTCCCTGGAAGAACGTGCAGGCGCTGCGCCGGCGCGGTGTCGACGCGAGGCTCGTCGTGTTCAGGCCGCAGCCGTTCCGTCCGACCGAGTACGACTGGAACCTGAACCGCCCGGACGGCTTCGTTCGTGCCCAGCTCGCCCAGGCGCGGGCCTTCGCGCGGCTCTGGCGCCGCACCGACGTGTTCCACTTCTATTTCGGCCTCACGCTTCTGCCGCGCCGCGTCCAGTTCCCGCTCCTCCATGCAACCGGACGCAAATCCGTCCTCCATTTCCTCGGCTCGGACATCCGCGGCAAGTCGCCGGCGCAGCTCGCGTATGCGCAGGCGGCCGACGCCCGCGTCGTGGGCTCGTACGATGCGCTTCGCTGGGTCCCCGACGCCGAAGTGATCCCTCCCGGGATCGACCTCTCTCGCTACCCGGTCAGCCCCGGCCGCGGCGGCTTGCGCCCGCTCGTCGTCCACGCGCCCTCCAGCCGCGAGCGGAAGGGCACCGAGCACGTAGAGGCCGCCTGCGCGCAGCTGTCCGTCGACCTCGAGGTGATCCACGGGCTGCCGCACGAGCAGGCCGTCGAGATCTACAGGCGCGCCGACATCGTCGTCGACCAGTTGAACGCGGGCTGGTACGGGCTCTTCGCGATCGAGGCGATGGCGCTCGGCAAGCCTGTCGTCACGTTCCTGCACGACGAGGCCGTCCGTCGCACGCAGGAAGCGTTCGGCGTCGAGGTGCCGATCGTCAACGCGACGAAGGAAACGATCGCCGACGCACTCCGCGCGCTCGTCGACTCACCTGACGAGCGGCGCCGGCGGGGCGAGGCGAGTCGCGCCTACGTCGAAGCCGTCCACGACGACGAGCGCGTCGCCGACCGCCTGCTCAACCTCTACGCTCGCCTCTGATGGAGCGGCACGCGATCGACCCCGACCCGGCACGCCACATCAAAGCCGCGGAACACCGCTTGCTCCTCGACGCCGCCGACTGAGCGTGATCCGGCGGCAGACGCCGGTGCGAGACTGATCGCGTGATCGGCGCGCAGCTCAAGCGGCTCGGCAAGCACTCCGCGATCTACGGCCTGGGTGGGCTCGTCTCGCGCCTCCTGGCCGTCCTCCTGCTCCCGCTCTACACGTCCTACCTCACCCCGAAGGACTACGGCCGCGTCGAGACGCTCGTCGCGCTGACCGCGATCCTCGTCACGCTCCTGCGCGCCGGGATCTCGAACGCGTTCTTCCGCTTCTACTTCGACTCGCCGGACCCCGCCGCGCGCCTGAAGGTCCTGCGCACGAGCTTCTGGTTCACGATGACGACCGCGACACTCGGGCTCGTCGCGGGCTGGATCTTCTCGCCGTGGATCGCCGACCTGCTCAACCTCGGCCCGAACCAGGACGGGCTCGTGCGCGCCGCCTTCGTCGGCCTGTGGGCGCAGCTGAACTACGAGCAGCTGACCGCGCTCTTCCGGGTCGAGGAGCGCTCCGTCGCGTTCGTCGCAGCGAGCCTCGCGAACGTGCTGCTGACGATCGCAACAACGGTCCTGCTCGTCGTCGTCTTCGAAGAGGGCGCGCTCGGCGTCGTCGTCGGCAACTTCACGGGCACGCTGCTCGTCTACCTCGCGCTGCTCGGCTACCGGCGGGAGCAGCTCGGGCTCGAATTCGACCGCGAGCTCCTGCGGCGCATGAACCGCTTCGGCCTGCCCCTCGTCCCTTCCGGGCTCGCGCTCTGGACGCTCAACTTCAGCGACCGCTTCTTCCTCGCGCACCTGAAGGGCCAGGATGCCGTCGGCCAGTACTCGATCGGCGTGCGGATCGCGTCGGCGATGGTGCTGCTGCTCGTTGCGTTCCGGACGGCCTGGCCCGCGTTCGCGTACTCGATCGAGGACGACCGCGAGGCTCGGCGGACCTACGGCTTCGTCCTCACGTATCTGCTCTTTGTCGCCTGCTGGCTCTCGCTCGCGCTCGGCCTTCTTGCGCCGTGGCTCGTGCGACTGCTTGCACGCGACCCCGCATACTGGCTCGGCGCGGACGTGGTCGCGCCGCTGGCGTTCGCCGGCACACTCTGGGGGGGCTACACAGTGCTCGCGATCGGGATCGGGCGGATGCGGCGCACGCAGTTCAACTGGGCGATCACGGGATCCGCCGCCGCGCTCGACATCGTGCTCAACCTCCTGCTCGTGCCGCGCTACGGGATCCACGGCGCCGCCGCCGCCGCTGTCAGCGCGTTCGCGCTGATGTTCGCGGCGATGGCGCTTTATGCGCAGCGCATCTACCCCGTCCCGTACCAGTGGCGGCGCGTGCTGACGCTGCTCGCCGTCGCCGTCGGCCTCACCGTTGCCGGCCGTGTCGTCGATCGGCTCGACGTCGCGATCCTGCTCATCCTCGCCTACCCGCTCGTCCTCCTGCCGGCGGGCTTCTACTTGCCGGCCGAGAGGGCCCGGCTCGCGCGCGCGCTCGTCCGCCACGCGTAGCCGAGCGCGATCAGCCCAAGAAGGCCCCAGCTGAGCGGATCCTCGAAGAACGCGTCGTAGAAGAGCGAGTGCACGAGGATCGCGCCGAGCGCGAGGCCGCACGAGAGCGACGCGCGGCCGGCGAAGCTATGCGACGCGCGGCGGAACGGAAGCCACAACGCGGCGCCGACGAGCCACGCGAAGAGGGCGAATCCGGGAACGCCCGTCTCCGCTGCGACGGTGACCGGCGTGTTGTGAGACGCGGCGCGCTTCGGATCGGCTGCTTTGAAGCCGACGCGCTTCCCGTAAGCGCGCTTGAAGCCGCCGAGCCCGACCCCGCCGAGCGGGTGGTCCGCGGTGATCTGCAGCCCTTCGGTCACGAGCTTCGAACGTTGGCCGGTGGCGCGGTCGGTGTTGTCGAGGATCTCAGCGCGTACCGACGGGACCACAAAGCCGGCGGCCAGCAGCACGAGCGCGGCGCCGGCGAGGGCGGCAACGGCGCGCGGCGGCCACGCGAGCACGACTGCCCCGACAACGCCGACGATCAGGGCGACGAAGCTCGACTGCGAAAAGGAGAAGACGAGCCCGACCCACAGACCGACGATCGCGAGGGCGGACGCCAAGGCGTTACGGCGCACGCCGTAGAGGGCGACGACCAGCGCGACGAGAATCGCGACGGCGAGGAAGCGCCCGTAGATCGAGGGATCCCAGAAGATCGAGTTCACGCGGAAGAACGGGGCATAGGCGTTCGAGTTGATCACCTTCGGGTTCCAGAAGACGTCTCGCGTCGTCCACTGGAAGACGCCGATCGCCGCGAACGCAAGCGCCATCACGACGAGCTGCACGCCCAGCGCGGTGAGCCAGCGCCGCTTCCAGGGGAGCCGCGCGAGGAACAGCGCGAGGAGCCCGAACGGGAGGTAGAACGCGACGAGCGTGACGGCGCCGACGCGCGGGCCGTCGCTCCAGACCAGCGACATGCCGCTCCACGCGATGAAGGCGGCGAGCGGCCACGACAGCGGGCCGAGCTCTCGTGTGCGGGTGTCGCCGCGCAGCAGCTGCCAGGCAAGCGCCATGGACCCGCCCGCGACCACGCCGTAGAGGGGAAGGAGCAAGCTCGCCTCCTCGCCGCCGACGTGCACCGGGACGCGCGCAGGCGCGCAGGCTAGGGCAGCCATCGGCAGCAGCCAGGGCCAGCGTAGGAAGAGCACCGCCAGCCCGACGGCGACGGCAGCGCCGGCGACGGCGCCTACGGCAAGCAGCAGGTCGTTCCCTTCGGGCCGCAGCAGGACCGCAAGCACGGCGCCTTCCGCGGTCGCCACTGCGAGAGCGGCGATCCGAACCCCCCGCTGCGCCGCGAGCACCAGCGCGGCCAGGCCAAAGGCCCCGACCACACCGGCGGCGATCACGAGCGTGGCCTCACGAAGACCGGAACCGCGTCGGTGTGGCCGCGGTATGTGACGGCCAGCGTGTACCGCCCCGGTCGCTGCGGCGCACGCAAAACGAGGACCTTCGTCGTCGCACTCCCCCGTTGTGCGCCCAGGCGCCAGGCGTAGCGCTTCGTGTCGGTCGAGACGCGCACGCCGAAGCGCACTCCGGCGAGCGCGAACACTCTCGCCTGCACGATGGAGATGAAACGCAACCGGACAACCGTCGGCACCGACGGACGGGATTCGTTCCCGGCCAGGTCGTGTGCCACGAGCGTCAGTGCGTAGAGGCCGGGCTGCATGCGACGCGCGTACCACTCGAGCTTGCCGGCTCGCCGCGGCGGGCTGACCGGCCCCGCGCTGCCGTTGACCAGCACCGAGACGTGCGACGGCTCGGAGACCGAGTACACCGCCTTCACCTTGTCGGCGCGCCCGTCGCCGTCCGGAGAGAAGACGTCCGGCGTGACCGATCTCACGCTCAGTACCGGCGGCGTCAGATCGAGATCGATCGGGTTCGGGATCCCGATCGTTCGCCGTCCTCGCGCAAAATGGACGCGCACCCGGTAGGTGCCTTCGGGCGCGCCTCGTCCGTCCCACTCGAACGAGACGGGGCCTGGCGGTCGCTCCAGGTCCTCGGCGAGCGTGGCGACCGCGTCGCCGTCCCTGACGATCGTCACGGTGATTCGGTCCCCGTCCCGCAGCCTGAAGCGGATCGAGGCGCTCCGGGTATCGCACCCGCACGTCGGCGAGAAGGCCTTAGTGATCTTGGGCGCGATGATCGGCGTCGGGACGAGCTTCAGCCGCTCGGTGGCCGCGAACGCTGCCGCGGTCCCCACGAGCAGACCGAGGACGAGCAGCGTCGAAAGGAGCCGCGGCAAACCGCGGCGAGGCTATCCGAAGACTTTGGCCCTCCGGGGGCGGACGTGCACGAGCGCGCCCTCGACGAGCTCGAGCCGCTCGGCCTCGTCGCGCGTCACCTGCGCCCAGAGCTCCTCGCCGTTCGCGAGCCGCAGCTCGACGCGCACCTCGAAACCGAGGTGGACGACCCGCTCGACCGTGGCGCGGTCCCCGGAGCCGAACTCGACGTCGTGCGGACGCACGAACGACTCGCCGACCCGGTTCGCCTCACCGACGAACGTCATCACGAACTCGTTGGCGGGATGCTCGTAAAGCTCGCGCGGGTCTGCCACCTGCTCGACCCGACCGGTGCTCATGACGACGATCTGGTCCGCCAGCTCCATCGCCTCTTCCTGGTCGTGCGTGACGAAGACGGTCGTCACGTGCACCTCGTCGTGCAGGCGGCGCAGCCACGCGCGCAGCTCCTTGCGCACGCGCGCATCGAGGGCGCCGAAGGGCTCGTCGAGCAGGAGCACGCTCGGCTCGACCGCGAGCGCGCGGGCGAGCGCCATCCGCTGGCGCTGGCCGCCGGAGAGCTGGGCCGGGTAGCGGTCGGCGAGTCCCGAGAGCTGCACGAGCTCGAGCAGGTGGTCGACACGCTCGCGGATCTCCGCTTTCGGCCGCTTACGAATGTCGAGCCCGAAGGCGACGTTCTTGCGCACTGTCATGTGCTTGAACGCGGCGTAGTGCTGGAAGACGAAACCCACGCCGCGCTTCTGCGGGGGGCGTCCGGTGACGTCGTGACGGTCGATCAGGACGCGTCCCGTGTCCGGCCGCTCGAGGCCCGCGATGGTGCGGAGCAGCGTCGACTTCCCGCTCCCGCTCGGACCGAGGAGCGCGGTCAGCGATCCGCTCGGGACTTCCACGGAGACGTCGTCGAGCGCGACGAACGTTCCGAAGCTCTTCGACACGTGCTCAGCCGCGATCGCCATTCGACACTCCTTCCCTTGGCTTGAACACACTCATCGCGACGAGCGTCGCGATCGCGAGCAGTGCGAGCACCACCGACGCGGCGTACGCGCCCACGTAGTCGAACGACTGGAACCGCTCCTCGACGTGGAGCGTCATCGTCTCCGTCTTGCCCACGATCCGGCCGGAGACGACGCTCACTGCACCGAACTCGCCGAGCGAGCGCGCGGTCGTCAGGACGACGCCGTAGGCGACCGCCCAGCGGATCGAAGGGAGGGTGACCCGGCGGAACGTCGCCCACCAGCCGGCGCCGAGGGTCGACGCCGCCTGCTCCTGCTCGGTCCCGATCTCGCGCAGGACCGGCACGACCTCGCGTACGACGAAGGGGAGCGACACGAAGATCGTCGCCAGCACCATCCCCGGCAGCGCGAACACGACGTCGAACGGCAGCCCCGCCAGCCAGCCGCCACGCCCGTACAGGAGCAGGAACGCGAGGCCGACGACGATCGGCGAGAGGGCGAGCGGCAAGTCGACAAGCGCGTTGACCAGGTCCTTGCCGCGGAAGCGGTGGCGCACGATCGCAATCGCGCAGACGACACCGAAGACCGTATTCGCGGGGACCGCGATCAGCGCGATCACGATCGTCAGCAGGAACGCGTGCTTCGCCGCCGGCGTCGTGACCGCGGCCCATGCGTCACCGAACCCGTGCTCGAACGTGCGCCAGAAGACCATGGCGACCGGCGCCGCCAGCAAGGCGCCGAGGTAGGCGAGCGCGACGAAGCGCAGTGCGAGCCTAGGAAACGGCATCGTGCCTCGTCACGCGGCGGCGCAGACCGCCGATCGCCAGTAGCGCCGTGAAAGAGAGGAGCAGCAGCACGACCGAGACGGCCGCCGCCGCTGGGGGGTCGCCGCTCTCGATGCGGCCGAAGATGTAGACGGACGCGATCTCGGTCTTGTACGGCAGGTTGCCCGAGATCAGGACGACCGCGCCGAACTCCCCGATCGCGCGGGCGAACGCGAGCGCGACCCCCGAGAGCACCGCGGGCAGCAGGTTCGGAAACACGATCCGGCGGAAGACCTGGAACGCGGTCGCACCGAGTGACGCCGCGGCCTCTTCCATCTCGCGGTCGAGCTCGATCAGCACCGGCTGCACGGTCCGGATCACGAACGGAAGCGTCACGAAGAGGAGCGCGAGCACGACCGCCGTCCGGCTGAACGCGATGTCGATCGGCGTCGGGCCCTGGGGGCCGTAGAGCGCGAGCAACGTCAGTCCGGCGACGATCGTCGGCAGCGCGAACGGCAGGTCGATCAGCGCGTTTACGACGCCCTGGCCGGGAAAGCGGTCGCGGACGAGCACCCACGCGACGATCGTCCCCATCAGCGCGTTGACCAGTGCGACGGCGACCGAGGCGACGAGCGTCAGCTTGAGCGCCGCGACCGCTTGCGGTTCCGTGATCGCCGTGCGGAACGCGTCCAGGCCGCCGCCGCGCGCGTGCCAGACGAGCGCGGCGAGCGGCAGCAGAACGATCAGGCTGAGGTACGCGGTCGCGAGGCCCTGCGCGAGCGCCGCACCCGGCCGCGACTGGGCCGCCGGGCGCGGCAGCGTCTCCGCGCGAGCCGTCACGACCTGCCGGTCTCCTTCTGGATCTTTGTCACGATCCCGCTGTTCGGGTCGAAGAAGCGCTTGTCGACCTTCGCCCAGCCGCCGAGCCACTTGATCGAGAAGAGCTGCGGGCGCACCGGGTAGGAGAAGTTCTTCAGCACGCTCTGCATTAGCGGCCGGTACCCGTTCTGGGCGAACGTGGTCTGCGCCTGCTTGCCGTGCAGGAACCTCACGAACGCGTTGGCAGCCGCCTTGTTGCTCGACCTCTTGAGGACTGCGACCGGGTTCTCGATCCTGATCGTCGCCTTCGGGATCACGTAGGGGACGTCTTGGCCCTTCTGCCTGGCGAAGATCGCCTCGTTCTCGTACGCGAGCAACACGTCACCGCGTCCGGCGAGGAACGTCTGCAGTGCTTCGCGCGCGCTCTTGTCCTGTGAGACGACGTGGCCGTAGAGGTTGCGGAGGTACGCGACGGCCTGCGCGTGCGTCTTTCCCTTGCGGAGCTGCGCTCCGTACGCGGCCATGATGTTCCACTTCGCGCCGCCCGAGGTCTGCACGTTCGGCGTGACGACCTGGACACCCGGCCTCACGAGGTCCTGCCAGTCGCGGATCTTCTTCGGGTTGCCGCGGCGCACGGCGAAGACGACGACCGAGCGCGTGACGATGCCGTCCCACTGGTTGTTCTTCCAGTTCGGAGCGATCAACCC
>DASYUZ010000074.1:0-32601 GCA_036000665.1 Gaiellaceae bacterium | reverse complement strand
AGCGTCCCGTCGCCGGGGGTGCGCACGGCTGCGCCCGCCGCGAGCGGAATCGCGAGCGCGAGCAGGGTCAGTGAGACGGTTAGCCGCCGCATGGCTACCGGAGTATCGACCTCCCAATTTTGCTGAAGCTAATCGTAAGGTAAGCAAATCGTTAGGGCCGGTGCCAGCCCCGGATACCCTCGCCGGGTGCATCCGGCACTCACCGTCCTCGCCGGCCTCGCCGTGTCCAGTGGGCCGCACCCGTTCGCCGGCGACGGGCCGATGCTCGCCACGGTCAGCCCGAACGGGGACGGGCTGCGGGACGCGGCGGTCGTTTCCGTCCGCCTGACCCGTCCGGCGACCGTGCGGATGGAGGCCGTTCGCACGGACACGATCCGCGTCGGCCGCCCGGCCGGGGAAGCGATCTGGTCGCGGACCTGGCGGCTCGCCGCCGGGAGCCGGCGCCTGACCTGGCGGCCTGCTCGCTCGACGCCGCCGCGTACCTACGTGCTTCGCCTGACGGTCCGCTCGGGTGGGTCGACGCGCATCTACGGCGCCCGGCGGCCCGGGTCGCGGCAGGACGCGCCCGTCGTGCGTGTGCAGGGGGTCGACGCCGGATTCACGGAACGCAGCTACGCCCCCGGCGAAGCCGCCGAGCTCGAGGTCTCGACCGACGCGCGCGCACTCCGCCTGCAGGTGTTTGCCTACTCGACGACGGTCCGGACCGGCGACCAGGACTTCAAGACGAGCGGCGCGGCGATGACGCCGGCGGTGCAGGTGGACTGGCGCGCGCACCGCGACCGTTCGTCCCCGCTCCGCGTGCTCCGCGCCGGCCCGTGGCCGTCCGGCCTCTACTTCCTCCGCGCGTCCGCGCCCGACGGCCGCACGGGTTACGCGCCGTTCATCCTCCGCCCGCGCCGCTTCGGCACGGCGCACGTCGCGGTCGTGCTCTCGACGAATACGTGGCAGGCCTACAACTTTCACGACGCGAACGGCGACGGCTGGGGCGACTCGTGGTACGTGAGCAACTCGATTCGCAGCGTCGAGCTGAACCGCCCGTACCTCGACTTCGGAGTCCCGTTCCGCTTCCGCGACTGGGACCTCATGTTCGTCGCGTGGCTGAACCGGAGCGGCCGTCAGGTCGACTATCTCTCGGATGACGACCTGGAGCGGTTCAAGTCCGGTGACGAGCTCGCACGCGACTACGACCTGATCGTGTTCCCCGGCCATGCGGAGTACGTGACGACCCACGCGTACGACGTCGTGGAACGCTACCGCGACCTCGGCGGGAACCTGATGTTCCTCTCGGCGAACAACTTCTTCTGGCGTGTGCGGCGCGAGGGCACGCGCCTCGTCAAGGACCGTCTCTGGCGCGAGCTCGGGCGACCTGAGGCGGCCCTCGTCGGCGTGCAGTACGTCGCGAGCGACGGCGGCCGCCGCCAGACCGGGTACACCGTCGCCGACGCCGGCTCCTGGCCGTTCGCCGGCACGGGTTGGACGAACGGCTCGATCTTCGGCACGTACGGGATCGAGATCGACGCGCGCAGCGCCGCGTCGCCGCCGGGAACACAGGTGCTCGCAGCCGCGCACGGCGCCGTCACAGCGGGCCACGTCGCCGAGATGACGTACTACGAGACGCCGACCGGCGCGAAGGTGTTCGCCGCAGGCACGCTCAACTTCGCGGCCTCGATCGACGACCCGCAGGTGTCGCGCCTGATCGAGAACGTCTGGGCGAGGCTCGAGCGACCCTAGGCGGCGCGGCGGACGGGTGCCAGCTCCGGGTGACGTTCGGCGGCGTCGCGCCAGATCTCGTCCGCGGCATCGGCGCTGATCAGGTTCAGCGCGACGGCGTTCATCGTCGCGATCGACGCTGAACCAAGCAGCTGCGTGATCGCCGGGTTCGGGGCGCCGGAGCGCTCGAGTGCCCGGGCCAGCTCTTCGAGCCGGGCGATCAGGATCCGCTCCGTGCGCTCGCAGCGTGCCCGCTGCGTCATGCGGGTGTGATTCGCGCCGACCCCGCGCTTTCCTGCCATCGGGCTGCACGCTAGCGACGCGGTCGGACGCGTTACGCGAGCTGCTACTGGCGCGTGATGTACACGGACGTTCTCCCCGACCGCGGGTCGAGCTGAAGCGTGATGGTCAGCCGCTCACGCCGGCCCTTGAATCTCGCCACGCAGCCTCGACCCGGCTCGCTGCCATAGGCCGTCTCGAGCCGAAGCGCCTGCGGGTACATCCGCTCGATCCGCGCCTGGAGCGTCTGCGGGGCGTGCGCAAGCAGCTGCCCAACGCGTTCGTCCGTCGCCGCGCCCTCACGAATCGAGATCGAATCGGCAAGAAACTTGCCGCGCACGCGTGCGAACGAGATCTTGACGTCGAAGTCGCGTTCATCCCGGCCGCCGTAGTAGAGCTCTTGTCTGCTCCCGGGCTGCCTCCCAAACTGGGCTGGACCGAGCGCGGCCCTCACGTCTTCGATCCCCCGCGCAAAGATCTCGTGACCGTTGAGCGTAAGCGCCCCGAGGTCGAGCCGCTCGTACGGCCGAGGTGCCCGCGTCACGCGCACCGGCCTCGGTCTGGGGCAACGCGCGAGGATGGGCGGTCCCGGCAGCATTTGGAGGGCGACGACCCTCCCCTCGCCGTCGCGGGCGACCAGCTTTGCGGGCAGCTCCGCGAACGGGAGCGAGATCGTGAACGTGTTCTCGCGCAGCACGACCGGCTCCTCCGCGCCGTCGCGGAAGACGACTGACAGTGAAGCGACGCCGTCGGATGCGAGCCCAGCGATGCTTTGGAACTGCGGTCCCTGCGGGCCGTATGCATCCATCCAGAGAGAGCCGATCGAGAGCAGACCGAGCGGCTCGCGAAACGCGAACCGGCAGCTGATGCCGCCCACGCGGCGTTCGAGCGGCCTGAACTCCGTGTTGCAGATGTAGAGCTCGCCGCGGTCTCGAACGTAAACGATCCCGATCCGCGTCGGGTTCGACGGGTCCGGCTGCACCGAGCGTGAGAGCAAGATCTCGCCGCGTGCGAGCGGGAAGCCGTGGCCGCGCTCGCGCAGGCGCCGGAATGGGAAGCCAAGCGCCTCGGGATCGAGCCGCTCGCCTCGAGGCTCGCGCCGCCGTATCCAGCCGATATCACCCGAAGCGGTCGCCTCGACGCGTTTGGGGCCCGCGAAGCGGTCTGTGCGGAACGGCCCCGGCCGAAAGTAGCCCGGTACGCCCGGATCGACCCGGAGCCGGCCAACGAAGTCGAGTTCCTCGCGACTGCCGTCGTCGCGGACCGCCGCCAGCCCCACGATCGAATCGGCCGACGGGTGCGTCGCGACCGTGCCGCTTGGACGCGCGCGAAGCGTCATGAAGGCGTTGCTCTCGGCCTGAGTCGTGGTCGTGCCGCTGCGCGCGCGGGTCACCTCGATCGACCGGACGCCGGTCGCGACGATCCCGAACACGCCCTCGACGGTCTGCTCGGGCACGCCGACCCGGAACCGCGCCTCGCCCGCGACGACGGCGGACGCCGTGTTCGCTGCGAGCCTCGCGCTCGGGACGCAGGCGTTCGACCCCCGGGCGTCCGAGCGGACTGCGCGCACGACGCGAAGGCACCACCACGAGCCGTGGCGGAACCCGAACAGATCGAAGCGCTGCCCTGCCGCCTCCCGACTAAGCAGGAGGCGGAGCTTGGTCGTCTCCGGGAACTGCGCGAATGCCTTGCGGTTCCGCTCCTCGAACGCGGCCTGCTGTTCAGCCGGTGCCGGCGTGCCGACGTCGCCGCTGACCCAGCCGCCGAAGCGCTCGATCGCCGCTGCCACGACCGCACGCCCGTGGGGCGTAGCACCAGCGCCGACCACCAGGGCGACGACTGCGAGCGCGGCGACTAGCTTGGGGCGCCCGCCCGGGCGGGGTTCGAGCGGGCCGGCGCGACGAACGACCTCCTCCCAGTTGCGTTCCTCCTCGACGCGCGGAACGAGCAACTCGAGCGCGTCGCTGACCGACGGGAACCGGCTCATGTGTCCCCCTCCTCGAGTCGCCGTCGCAGCGACGTGTGCGCGCTGTTCAGCGCGGCGCCGACCGTGCCGCTGCTGACGCCGACCGCGTCGGCGATCGCGGAGTAATCGAGATCCGCGTAGTAGCGCAGGAAGACGATCTCACGCTGGCGATCGGGGAGCGCGGCCACGGCGCGGCGGATGCGGTCGACTTCGGACGGTTCGTAGCCGTTCCGGCGTTCGGCGTCCTCGCCGACCCGAACGGGAGCCGGCGGCTCTCGCGCGTCCTGCGCCGCGTGGAGTACGAAGCGCCACAACCAGCCCTCGAGTGATCCCTCTCGGCGAAACGTCCGACGCTTGACCACGGCCCGCGCGAACCCGTCGTGTACCGCGTCACGCGCTCCCTCGCGGTCGGCGAGCACAGCCGTCGCGACCTGGACGAAGACGTCGAGGCGGCGTCGGTACACCTCCTCGATCTCGTCGATCGATGCTCCTTGCGACCCCATCAACTTCATGACCCCGTCGAGGGGCCGAAATCTTTAGTCGCGGTAGCTGTAGAACCCCTCACCGGTCTTTCGGCCGAGCTTCCCCTCGGCCTGCATGGCCAGTAGCCGTTCAGGCGGGCCCATCCGCTCTTCCCCGAGCTTGCCCTCGAGCGCCTCCGAGGCGTGGACGTGCACGTCGATCCCGATCAGGTCGATCACCGCGCAGGGCCCCATCGGCCAGCCGGCGCCGTTCGTCATCGCCTTGTCGAGGTCTTCCGGGGTGACGCGCGCCTCCTCGAGCACTCGCACGCAGTCGTTCAGGAGCGGGATCAGGATCCGGTTGACGATGAAGCCGGGCGTGTCGTTGCAGCGCACCGGTTGCTTGCCCGCGCGCTCGCACCAGGCATACGCGGCGTCGACGACCGCATCGTCGCTTCGCTCGGTGCGCGCGATCTCGACGAGCGGGAGCATCGGCGCCGGGTTGAAGAAATGCATCCCGATCACGCGCTCGGGCCGGGCAGTCGCCTCTGCGATCTCGGTCACGGAGAGCGCCGAGGTGTTCGTCGCGAGGATCGCACCGGGCGCACAGATGCGGTCGAGCTGGCGAAAGAGCTCGCGCTTCGGCTCGAGCTCCTCCACGATCGCCTCGATCACGAGCTCGCACCCGTCGAGGTCCTCGAGGCTCGTCGTCGTCTGCAGGCGGCCGAGAGCGTCGTCGCGCTCCTCAGCCGTCATCCGGCCTTTGTCCACGGCACGCGCGAGAAAGTGCGCGATCCGGTCGCGAGCCTTCGCGCCCAGCTCGTCGGTGACCTCGCGCCCGACGACGTCGTCTCCCGCCTGCAGCGCGATCTGCGCGATTCCCGCCCCCATCGTCCCGAGCCCGACGACGCCGACCTTCACGGCGCGCGATCCTAACCGCGTTCGATCAGCGCGCGCGCAGCGTCGAACTGCTCGCGCGTGAGTCGGATGTGCGAGTGGCGCCAGAGGCTCTGCGGGAAGACGCCGATCTCCTCGACCGCTGGGGCATCGTGAAGGTCAGGCACCGCGGCGAGCGGACGGATCGCGAAGCGCCAGCTCCAGCGCTCGCGCTCGGGGTCGTGCTCAGGCTCGCCCACGACCTCGGCAAGCGCGAACACCGCTTGCCAGACCGCCGCGTAGAGGACCACGAGGTCGCCCGGCTCCACCGACGGGCGCTTCGACGACGAGTGGGCGCGGATCTCCTCGAAACGCACCTCCGCAGGCAGCGGCTTCTCACCGCGGCCGCGGATCAGCAGCCAGTACGTCAGAGCCGCTCGACGACTCCGGCGATCGCCATGCCGAAGCCGATGCACATGCAGGCGATCCCGTAGCGTGCGTCGCGGCGCTCGAGCTCGTTGAGCAGCGTCGCGGTCACGCGCGCACCCGTCGCGCCGAGCGGGTGTCCGAGCGAGATGCCGCCGCCGTTCGGGTTCACGTCCGCCCAGCGCTCGGTGAGCCCCGCGTCGCGCATGAACTGGACCGCGACCGACGCGAAGGCCTCGTTGACCTCGATCACCGCGATGTCGTCCCAGGCCAGCCCCGCCTTCGCGAGCGCCTTGGCGCACGCCTCCGGGTTGCCGTGCAGCATCCGGTGCGGGTCGACGCCGGAGAGGCCGAACGAGACAAAGCGCGCGCGCGGCTCAAGGCCCAGCCTCGAGGCGGCGGCCTCGCTCGCGATCAGCACCGCCGCGGCGCCGTCGCAGATCTGGCTCGAGTTCCCCGCGGTGATGCGCCCGTCCGGCCGGAACGCCGGCGCGAGCGCCGCGAGCTTCTCCGCCGAGGTGTCGCGGCGCGGCGTCTCGTCCACCGCGAAACGCGTCGTCGCCACGGCCGCACCCACGGGCTGCAGCTCGCCGGGCACGTCGATCGGGACGATCTCCCGCTCGAACTTCCCGGAGTCGATCGCGGCGATCGCGCGCCGGTGCGACTCGAGCGAGTACGCGTCGAGCTCCTCGCGCGAGATCTCCCATTCGTCCGCGATCACTTCGGCCGAGATCCCCTGCGGGACGATCTCCCAGCGCTCAAGCAGTCGGGGCGAGAGGTCGCCGCCGTTCGAGCCCATTGGCACGCGCGACATCATCTCGACCCCGGCCGAGACGACAAGCTCGAGCTGCCCGGACCACACTGCCGCGGCCGCGTTGAAGTTGCATTGCATGGACGAGCCGCACTGGCGGTCGACGCTCGTCCCGCACACGGTCTCGGGCCAGCCGGCGACGAGCGGCACCATCCGTCCGATGTTCCACCCCTGCTCGCCGATCTGCGTCACGCACCCGAGCTGGACGTCCTCGACCTCGGCGGGGTCGACTCCCGCCCGCTCGACGAGCCCGTTCAGCACCTGCCCGGCCAGCTCGTCGCCGCGGAGCGCCGAGAGCGTCCCGTTCTTCCTGCCGATCGGGGAGCGGACGGCCTCCACGATCAGCGCCTCGGACTTCCAACCGGCCATGCTCCAAGCTTAGACTTGGCGGGTGGCGTTGCGGAAGAACTCGAAGGTCGAACTCCTGAAGCGCGTTCCGCTCTTCGCCCGCTGCACCCGCCACGAGCTCGACGTCATCTCGAAGGTCGCCGACGAGCTCGACTTCAAGGAGGGCAAGCAGCTGGCCCGGGAGGGCGCTCCCGGCCGCGAGTTCTTTGTCATCGTGGAGGGGACGGCCGAGGTGACGCGCGGGCGCAAGAAGCTGCGCACGCTGACCGACGGCGATTTCTTCGGCGAGATCTCGCTGATCACGAAGCTCCCCCGGACGGCAAGCGTGACGACGGTCTCGCCGATGCGTGCCCTGGTCGTCACCGACCGCTCGTTCCGCCGCATGCTCGAACAGTCGCCGTCGATCCAGATGAAGGTCCTGCAGGCGCTCGGCGAGCGGCTCGACGCGACCGTCCCGTAGGACCCTAGACTTCCCGCATGGCCGTCACCGCCACCGAGCGGAAGCTCTTCGTCGCCGGCGAGTGGATCGAGACCGGCGACTGGATCGAGGTCCGCTCCCCGTACTCCGGCGAGGTCGTAGGGCGCGTGGCCAAGGGCGGCGCCGCGGAGACGCGCCGCGCGATCGACTCCGCCGAGCGCGCGTTTCACGAGAGCCCGCTCCCCGCGCACAAGCGCGCCGAGATCCTCGTCAAGGTCGCCGGCTACCTCGGACGCCGCCACGACGAGGTCGCGCGCCTGATCTCCGACGAGGCGGGCAAGCCGATGAAGGCCGCGCGGGTCGAGGCGCAGCGCGCGATGTCGACGTACACGTACGGCGCCGTCACCGCCCGCACCCTGACCGGCGAGATGGTCCCGATGGAAGGCTCGCGGGTCGGAGAAGGGAAGCTCGGCTTCACGGTGCGCGTCCCGATCGGCGTCGTGGGCGCGATCACGCCGTTCAACTTCCCGTTGAACCTCGTCGCGCACAAGCTGGCGCCGGCGCTCGCCGCAGGGTGCCCGGTCGTGCTCAAGCCGGCGACGCAGACGCCGCTCTCCGCGCTCTTGCTCGCCGAGCTCGCGGAGGAGGCGGGACTGCCGCCGGGCTGGCTGAACGTCGTGGTCGGACCTGCGTCCGAGATCGGCGACGTGATCGTTCAGGACGAGCGCGTGAAGCTGATCACCTTCACCGGCTCCGGCGACGTCGGCTGGGGTCTCCGCGAGCGCGCTCCGCGCAAGAAGGTGAACCTCGAGCTCGGGAACGCGACGCCGGCGATCGTGTGCGGCGGCGCGCACGCGCCCGCAGCGGAGAAGCTCGCACCGAACGCGTTCTCATACGCCGGCCAGAGCTGCATCTCGGTTCAGCGCATCTTCGTCCTGGAGGACGTCTGGGATGACTTCGTCGCCGAGTTCCTGCCGAAGGTCGAGGCGCTCAAGGTGGGAGATCCCGCGGACGAGGAGACCGACGTCGGGCCGCTGATCAGCGAGAAGGATCGCGACCGCGTGCTCGAGTGGATCCGCGAGTCGTCGGGCGAGGTGCTGACGGGAGGCGACACGACCGAGGACGGGCTGCTTCGTCCGACGGTGATCGCGAACCCCGCGCCGAGCGACAAGGTGCAGACCGAGGAGGTTTTCGGCCCGGTCGTCACGCTGACGCGGGCCGGCTCGCTCGACGAGGCGATCGAGCTCTCGAACTCGACGCGCTACGGCCTGCAGGCGGCGATCTTCACGAACGAGCTTCAGCCTGCGCTCGAGGCCGCACAGCGGCTCGAGTTCGGCGGCGTGATGGTCAACGAGGCGCCCACGTTCCGCGCCGACCAGATGCCGTACGGAGGCGTCAAGGCGTCGGGCAACACGCGCGAGGGCCCGCCGTATGCCGCGCGCGAGATGACCGAAGAGCGGCTGATCGTTTTGCAGCTCTGAGGCGCGGGAAGGCCTGAGCCGTGCTCCCCGCCGCACTCGCATTGATCGTGATCGGCGTGATCCTCCTCTTCCTCGTCCCGTGGGTCGGGATCGTCGCCGGGATCGTCGGCGTGCTGCTGCTGATCGGGTTCGCGGCCGGAATCGGACGCCGCGCAGCCGAGCCGCGCGCGTAACTCGCGCAACGGGCGCGGTTAGACTCGCGCGCGATGGCCTCCTTCCTCTCGCGGGTGCTTCGGCCCGGTACCTCCGAGACGCCCGCGCCGGCGCCGACTCCTGCGCGGAGGCCGCTGCCCCCCGCGGGCCAGCTGCGCCGGGAGCGCCGTGCGCTGCTCCGCGCCCGTGAGGCGCGGATCCGCGACCTCGGCGGCATCGTGCTCGAGATGGTGCGCCGCGACGAGTTCCGGGAGGACCTCGTCTACGAGCAGGCAGCGGAGCTGATCGGCCTCGAGGACCGGCTCCACGAGCTCGAGATGCTGCTCGCGGCGTCGACGAACCTGCGCCGCACCGCACCTCCCGCCCGCTGCTCGTGTGGCGCACCGATCCTCTGGGGCCAGCACTTCTGCGCGAACTGTGGGCGCCCGGCCGGTGAGGCGCTCGTGGCATGTGCCACCTGCGGACACGCGCTCCCGGCCGACGCGAAGTTCTGCGCGAGCTGCGGCGCGACCGCGGCCCCGGAAGCGTGACCGAGGGGGAAGCAGATACCTGTCCGCGCTGCGGCGCCCGCGTGCAGCCCGGCCAGGAGTACTGCCTCGAGTGCGGCATGCGGCTGCCGGGTGGCGGTCTTGCCGCCGCGCTCGGCTCGAGCTGGCGGCGGCGGCTCGGCGGCCGGCGGGCGCCGGAGTGGCTGGGGCCCGTCGCGCTCGGCCTGCTGGTCGCGGCGCTGATGACGGGAATCGCGATCGCGCTCACGCACCGCAGCGGCGAGGCCGCACCGTTCTTCGAAGCCACGGGCCCGAACACCGTCGCCGCACCCTCGACCGCCGCTCCGACGACCACGGCGCCGCCGGAGACGACCGACCAGGCGATCCCGACGACGACGGCCAGACCGAAGCCGCGGCTCGTCGAGTGGCCGCCGAGCGAGAACGGCTACACGGTCGTCCTGGCCTCGATCCCGAGCGACGCCGGCCGGGCGGTCGCGATCCGCAAGGCCCAGGAGGCCCTGCGCTCCGGCCTGCCGGAGGTCGGCGTGCTCGATTCCGCGGAGTTCTCGAGCCTTCACCCCGGCTACTACGTGGTCTTCAGCGGGATCTACGACGACCAGCGCTCGGCGCTCGCCGCCGTGCCCCGGGTTCAGCGCCTCTACCCGGCCGCCTACATCCGCCAGATCAGCCACTGACGTTGCCTCTTAAGGCAACCGGGGCGGGGACTTTGTGACAGGGCCCGGATCTGTATAGACTCGCCCCGGGAGCGGGGCTACGGAGATTTAACCCGGGGTTAACAGGCGTTTGAAGAGGCTCTAAAGGGGACCGAGACTTCCATGACCGACGAGCAGACGCTTCAGCTCCAGCACTGCATGTATCAGTACTCACGGGCGATTTATCGCTCGATTAAGGACCTGATCGATCCGTACGTCGACCAGTCGACACACCTGGAGTTCCGGCGCGACGTCCTCGAGGCTTGCGAGCAGACGATGGAACGCCTCGCTGCCGATCCGCTCTACTTCGCGAAGCCCGAGCGGGCGCTCTTCCAGGACATCCGCCGCTACTTCCCGATCACCGCCCAGGCAGAGGTCGCGTGGGCCGTGCAGGAAGGGGTCGCGGCCGCCTGCGCCTTCATCACGGACCAGATCGAAGCCGGCATGCTCGACGGCGGCATCGCACGCTGCCGTGCAACAACGCGCAAAGGCAAGCCGTGCCAGCGCACCCCGCTGCCCGAGCGGGACTACTGCCCGTCGCACCAGCACCTAGAGTCACGGACGAAAGTCGCGGCCTGATCACGGACGAAAGTCGCGGCCTGACGGCCGCTCAACTTTCGTCCGTCAACAACGCGTCTTCGGTGCTCCGGGCGGGCGAAGCCCGCCCTCCGCGACGACTCTTCCCCAACCAAGACCGTTCGATAGGCTCGCTCGGGTGGTGGGGCAGGCTCTTTCTCTCACGGAAAGTCCGCAGGACTTTCCGTGAGTCATGACACGGACAAGCTGATCCGTCAGCTGTCGCTCGTCGCCTACCTGATGGCGGAACGGCGGGCGATCACCGCTCGCGACGTGAAGCAGAACGTCGAGGGCTATCAGGAGATGTCCGACGAGGCGTTCGCGCGGCGCTTCTACTCCGACCGCGCGGAACTGCTCGCCCTCGGCGTGCCGCTGCAGTCGCAGCGCGACGAGTTCACAGGCGAAGAGCTGTACACGCTGTCCTCCGAGCAGTACTTCCTGCCACCGCTCGAGCTCTCCGACGACGAGCTTGCGGCGCTGCAGACGTCGCTCTACATGCTCGAAGGGAAGTTCGCGTACGCCGAGCCGCTACGGCTCGCGCTGCAGAACCTCGCGCTCGGCCGCCCCGGCTTCCTCGAGGCGCCGACGGAGAACGCGCTGCGCGTCGAGGTCGCGGACCCGGACTACTCCGCCGAGACGCCCGGCCGGCTCGGCAAGCTCGAGAGCGCGATCTCGAAGCAGCGCACGGTGAAGTTCCGCTACTGGGCGATCTCGACCGACAAGGAGACGGAGCGTACAGTCAACCCGTACGGCCTCTTCCGCGACCCGGAAGGGTGGTACGTCGTCGGGTCGGATCTCGACCGCAAGGCGATCCGGAAGTTCAAGGTCTCACGCATCCGCGGCGACATCCGCTTCGCGACGCGGCGCGAGCGCGACTTCCGCACGCCCGCCGACTTCGACATCGACCAGCACCGCGGCGTCCCGCCGTGGCAGATCGGCGACCTCGTCGGCGAGGCCCGGATCCAGATGGCGCCCGATACGGCCTGGTGGGTGGAGCGCGAGTACGGACGACACGGACGCTTCGAAGACGACGTCTTCGTCACCCAGTACTCCTCGCTCGAGCTGCTCTCCTCTTGGGCGCTACGCCAGGACGGGCGAGCGAGGCCGCTCGAGCCGAGCGACCTTCGGCGCACCGTCGGAGGCGCGCTGCGCAAGGTGCGCGACGCGCACGAGGCGAAATCCCCGGAGCCTGCACCTGCGAAGTCGCGCGGTACGCACGACAGCGAAAACGACCGTCCCGCTGGGCCGGTCGTCCCGGAGCGCTTCGCGCTGCTGCAGGCGCTGCTCGCGTTCCTGCTCGCTCGCTGCGGAGACCAGCCGTCCGCGCTGATCCCCGCGCACGAGCTCGTCGAGGGCTTTCACATCCCGGAGGACCAGCTGCAGGACCATCTCTCGCTGCTCTCGCTCGTCAACTTCGGCGGCGGCTGCTACGCGGTGTATGCAGAGCTGCAGGACGACGTCGTCCGGGTGGACAAGGAGCTGTACGGCGACACGTTTCGCGCGCCCCCGCGCCTGACGCCGCTCGAGGCGCGTGCGATCGAGCTCGCGCTCGACTTCGTCGGCCCGATGATCGCCGCGGACGCACACTCGCCGCTTCAGCGCGTGCGCCGGAAGCTCGAGGAGACGTTCGGCCAGTTCGACCTCAACCAGACGCCCGACCCGGAGGCGGACACCGAGCAGGAGAAGCTGCTGGCCACGCTCTCGCGCGCGCTGCGCGAGCGGCGTCTGCTCGAGATCGAGTACCAGAAGGGCGGCGAGGAAACGTGGTCGCAGCGGGTCGTCGAGCCGTACCGGATCGAGCGTCGTATGCCGCACTGGTACCTGCACACGTGGGACCGCACGAAGGACGCCGAGAAGAGCTTCCGCCTCGACAAGATGCGGAACGCGAAGCTGACCCCCGAGCGCTTCGAGCCGCGTCCCGGCTTCGAACCGGAGACCCTCCGCGACGCCCGCACCGCGCACGTCTGGTACTCGCCGGCGATCGCGCGCTGGAAGGTCGAGCGCGGCGCGACCCTGCTCCGCGACGGCGCGGCCCTCGGCGAGGTCCGCTACGGGAGCGAGGACTGGCTGGTGTCGGAGATCCTCGCCGACCGCGGCGAGGCTGTCGTCATCGAGCCCGCCGAGCTGCGCCCGCTGATCGCGCAGCGCGCGCGCGAAGTGGCGAACGAGCTGGGCGTCTCCCGCCTACGGGTGTCCGTCTAGCGCTGTCGGAGCGGGAGGGCGAGCGTGAAGATCGCGCCGCCGTCGTCCGCGCTGCGCACCCCGAGCGAGCCCCCGTGCGCCTCGGCGATCGACCGCGCGATGAAGAGCCCGAGCCCGGTTCCGGGCAGCATCTTCCCCGTCTTCGCGCGACCGAACTTCTCGAAGATGAGCGTCTGGTCGTCGGCGGACACTCCCGGCCCGCGGTCGCGGACGTCGACGACGAGGCGCCCGTTCGCCGCCGCCGCGTGCACGTCGACCGCCTTCCCCGCCGGCGAGTACTTGACGGCGTTCTCGACGAGATTCGCGAGCACCTGCCGCAGCCGCTCGCGGTCGCCGCGGACGTGCGGAAGCGGCTCGGCGATCGTGGCGTCGACCCGCACCTCGTCCTGGCCGAGCTCGGCAGCCGCCGTGACGGCCCGCACCAGCTCCGCGACGTCGACCTCTTCGAAGGCGTAGCTGAACGTCCCCGCCTCGATGCGCGACGTGTCGAGGACGTCCGCGATCAACGACGCCAGGCGCGTCGTCTCGTCGCCGATCAATGCGAGGAAGGAATCGCGCTGCTCGGGCGTGAGCTCGCGCCAGCGCTGCTGCAGCGTGCGCGCCGAGCCAATCACGGTCGCCATCGGGCTGCGCAGCTCGTGCGAGACGAGCGAGACGAAGTCGGCGCGCAGCGCGGACAGACGGCGGAGCTCCTCGACTGTCGTCCGCTCGGCCTCGTACGCGCGGATGTTCAGCACGGCCGTCGCAACGAAACGACCGAGCAGCGAGAGCAGCTCCACCTCCTCGGCCGTGAACGCGCGCGGCCGCTCGCGCACGACCGAGATCATCCCGAAGACGCGCGCACCGGCGACGAGCGGCGCCGCGACGCGGCTGCACAGGCCGAGCTCGCGGAGGTCCGCCTCCTCGGGGTACGTCTCGTCGGTCATGTCCTCGCGGTAGAGGGTCTCTCCGCGGAGCACTTCCGCGAGCAGCGAGCCTTCGACAGGACGGTGCGTTCCCGGCGGGAATACCTCCTCGGACCCGCGCCCGGACGTGGCGATCACCTGCGCGCTGCCCGCCTCTGCGAGGACGATCGCGGTTCGGTCAAACGGCACGAGCCCGCGCAGCTCACGGATAAACGCGCTGAACGCCTCGTCGAGCTCGAGCGACGACCCCAGCGCGCGGGCGCAGCGACCTGCCGCCTCGAGCAGGTCGACGCGCCGGCCCAGCTGGTCGCGCAGCCATTCCGCGTCCGAGGCCTGCGCGCGTGCGGACGCCGCTTCCTCACGCAGGCGGGCGACGAGCCACCCGTTGATCAGGCCGGTCAGCAGGAAGATCCCAGCGGGAAACGTGACGCGGTCCCACAGAAAGCCGGGCGGCCCGAAGCGATCGTCGCGCCACCATTCGAGAAACGCAAGGTACGGGACGAGTGCGAGCGGGACCACTACGCCGCCGCGCAGGCCGAAACGGAGTGCTGCCTCGACGACGGCGAAGATCAGCGCATAGCGCGTCGGGCTGCCGTACTCGTACGAGTACAGGAGCGCGTAGCCGCCGATCACCGCGGCATCGAAGACCAGGGAGATCCACCCAAACGCGCTCGACCCGACGATCCGCTCGTTGCGGCTGACGGCGAACAGGAGCGCGGCGCCCGCGGCGAAGACTGCCGTGAGGACCCACGCCCAGCGCTGATAGCCATCGGGATAGAACTCGGTGAAGACGCCGACCTCGACGACCGCGAACAGGACGGCGCCGAGGCGCACGTTGGCGAGCCAGCGCTCTGCTTGCTCGAACCTCACGTGCGCTCTTCCATGCGGTCGAGCGCCCACTCCGCGTGCTCGCGCAGCAGCGGATCGTCCGAGTCGGCGTAGCGCTCGACCAGGGCGCGCTCGCGCTCACCGCCGGCGTTGCCCACGGCGACGAGGGCGTTCCGGCGCAGGAAGCGCGCGTCGTTGCGCGGCACGTACAGCCGGTCGTAGCGGATGCGAAGCTCGTCGTCCTCGGCCTCCAGCCACTCCACGAGCGAGACGAAGGGCTCCGCGTCTTCCGCGGGCGTCTCCCCCGAGCGTCGCTTCTCGACGCCGCGGTTCCACGGGCACACGTCCTGGCAGATGTCGCAGCCGTAGACGCGATCCTCGAGCGGTTCGCGGAACTCCACTGGGATCGCAGCGCGCGACTGCGTCCAGTACGACAGGCAGCGCGTGGCGTCGAGCACGCCCGGCTCGTCGAGCGCGCCCGTGGGGCACGCGTCGATGCAGAGCCGGCACTCGCCGCAGTCCGTGTCGAGCGGCCGCGTCGGCTCGAGCTCCGCCTCGGTGACGAGCGTGCCGAGCACGACCCAGGAGCCGTGGCGCCGCGTGATCAGCAGCGTGTTCTTGCCGTAGAAGCCGACACCGGAGCGTGCGGCGGCCTCGCGGTCGACGTGGTCGTTCTCGTCGACGAGCACGCGGTACTCGCCGCCGAGCCGGCGGCCGAGCGCGTCGAGCTTCTCGCGCAGCTCGGCGTAGCAGTCGCGCCACGTGTAGCGGGGCAGCCGCCCGGTGCCTGCCGGCTGCTCCGGTTCGGGCGCGTAGTAGCACAGCGCGGCCGAGAGAACCGTGCGCGCGCCCGGGAGCAGGCGCTCGGGATGGCACGACACCTCGGGGCGGGCCATCGTGAACTGCAGGTCGGCGAACAGCCCGCGCGCGCGGCGTTCCACGATGTGGCGTTCCGTCTCCACGTAGACGGCCACCGGCGCGGCCCCGATCGCGTCGAGGCCGAGCTCCTCCGCGAGGGCAGTAAGCTCAACCACCTTCATGTGGAGAATTCTGCCTTGAAAGCTGTGCGGATCCACGAGGACGGGGGCCCCGAAGTGCTCGTCTACGAGGAGGCGCCAGATCCGGCCGCTGGGCCGGGCGAGGTGCTCATCCGGCTCCGGGCCTCGTCTCTGAACCACCTCGACCTCTGGGTGCGGAAGGGCCTCCCCTCGGTTCCGAAGCCGCGCATCCTCGGCGCGGACGGCGCGGGCACCGTCGAGGCGCTGGGTCCCGGCGTCGACGGGCTCGAGCCCGGACAGCGCGTGGTGATCAATCCGGGCCTCGAGCACGGCGACGCGATCAGCGTGATCGGCGAGCACAGTGACGGGACGAACGCCGAGCTCATCGTCGTTCCTGCGACGAACGTCTATCCGCTCGACGACGGCCTCTCGTTCGAGGAGGCCGCAGCGTTCCCGCTCGTCTTCGAGACCGCGTACCGGATGCTCGTCACGCGCGCCGGTCTGCGTGCAGGCGAGTGGGTGCTCGTCTGGGGCATCGGCGGCGGTGTCGCGACTGCGGCCCTGACGATCGCCAAGGCGCTCGACGCGCGCGTGCTCGCGACGTCTTCGAGCGACGAAAAGCTCGCGCGGGCGCGCGAGCTCGGAGCGGACGCGACCGTGAACCACGCGAGCGGTGACGTGGCCGCGGCCGCGAAGGAGGCAACGGGAGGCCGCGGGATCGACGTGGTCGTCGAGCACGTCGGCGAGGCGACGTGGAAGACATCGCTCCAGGTCGCACGCGTGGGCGGGCGGATCGCCGTCTGCGGAGCGACAAGCGGCCCGAACCCGCCTGCCCAGCTCCATCGCGTCTGGTGGAAGCAGCTGACGATCCTCGGCTCGACGATGGGAACGCGCGAAGACTTCGAGGGCGCCTATGAGCTCGTCCGGAGCGGCCGCGCGCGGCCCGTGATCGACCGCGTCTACCCGCTGAACGAGATCCGCGACGCGCACCAGCGGCTCGAAGCCGGCGAGCAGCTCGGCAAGATCGTACTGACGGTCTAGCCGGCGACGCGGGCGCGCAGGACTGCCCACGCCGCGCCCGCGCGCTGCGACGCGGTCCCGCCGGCGAGCGCGAGCCGGAGCGCGCTCGGCCAGAGCCGTGGAGAGCGCCGCACGCAGTCGCTCGCCAGCTCGGGCACGCCGGGCTCGATGCGCTCCGCGCCGCGGACCGCGAGCCGGAGCGCGCCGAGCGCGTCCTCGTAGTCGCCCGCGAGGTAGCGCACGCGCGCGACGTCCGTCGCGTACGCCGACGGGAACGGCCACTCCTCGGTCCAGCCCTCGTTCAGCTCCGCGAGCGCGTGATCGCGCTCGCCCTCGACCGCGAGCGCGAAGGCTCGCGCGCGGTGCGCCTCGTAGTCGAGGTCGCCCTCTTCGCCGAGCAGCAGGTCGGCAGCATGGTGGAGCGAGGACGTGTCCCCCGCCAGCGCGAGGCGCCAGGTCTCGTCGCCGAAGGCGCGCCGAGCGCGTCTAGCCGAAACCAAGGATGAACTTGGCGTCGTCGGACATCCGCTCGGGCGTCCACGGCGGGTCCCACGTGAGCTCGATCTCGACCTGCTCGACCCCCTCGAGCGACGACGCGACGTTCTGGATGTCCTCCTGGATCATCGGGCCGGCAGGGCAGCCCATCGACGTCAGGCTGTGGATCACCTTGACGTTCGGCCCCTCCACCTCGACGTCGTAGAGAAGGCCCAGGTCGACGATGTCCATGCCGAGCTCCGGGTCCTCGACGGACCGGAGCGCCTCGATCACCTCGTCCTTGGTGGGCATCCCGACAGAGTAGCTCGGTGAGTGGGTCGGACGGCTTGGGCTCGGGGTCGCAGACGGACGTCCGGGCAGAGCCCGCACGTCCTGAAGGGGCACCGCAAGCGGTGCCCAGGCGTAGCGGGAGTGCCGCTTCGCGTTGCCACCTCGACGAGTCGGTTGACCCGGCGCTGCCGCGAGGAGTAGGTTCGCCGGCGTGACGACGCGGATTGCGCTCCTCGTGGCCGTGCTCGCCGTCACCGGGACAGCGACGGCGAGCGGTCCGACCTACAGCTGGCAGCTGACTCCGACCGGCTCCACTGCGCGGCTGCGCGGAATGTCCGCGGTCAGCGCCGACGTCGCCTGGACGAGCGGTAGCAGGGGGACCGTTCTGCGCACGATCGACCGCGGCGCGACGTGGGAGAACGTGTCGCCTCCAGGGACGGAGGATCTGCAGTTCCGCGACATCGAGGCCTTCGACGCAGACAACGCGGTCATCCTCTCGATCGGCCCCGGCGAGGAATCGCGCTTCTACGTCACATCCGACGCCGGCCGCCACTGGACGCTGACGTTCGTGAACCCCGATCCGAGAGCGTTCTACGACTGCATGACGTTCTTCGACCGCAGTCGCGGGCTCGCTCTCTCGGATCCGGTCGACGACCGGTTCCGCATCATCGCCACCGACGACGGTGGGCTGAACTGGCGCGTCGTCGCGGCCGATACGCCGGCGGCGCTGCCCGATGAGTTCGCCTTCGCTGCGAGCGGACAGTGCCTGGTCACCGACCACGGGCACCGCGCGTGGTTCGGCACCGGCGGGTCGACGCAGGCTCGCGTCTTCCGCTCCGATGACCGGGGCGAGAGCTGGCAGGTGAGCGCCACCCCGATCCGCAGCGGCCCGAGCGCGGGCATCTTCGCGCTCGCGTTCCGCGGCGAGCAGCACGGGCTCGCGGTGGGCGGCGATTTCCTGTCGCCGGCCGCGTCACCGGACATGCTGGCGTCCACCGCTGACGGCGGTGCGAGCTGGCAGCTCGTCGCCGCCGCGCCGAACCAGTACCGCTCCGGCGCGGCATGGGTGACCGGCCGCGACGCGGTCGTCGTCGGCCCGACCGGCAGCGACGCGAGCTTCGACGGCGGTCAGACCTGGCAGCGCTTCGATAGCGGCACCTTCGACACCGTCGACTGCGCGCACACCGGCGCGTGCTGGACCTCTGGAGCGCTGGGGCGCGCCGCGTACCTCGTGCGCTCGGGTTAACCGGTTAGTACCCGAGGAGCCGGACTTCCTCGCGCCGCTCGCGGGCGAAGAAGTGGATGCCGTCCACGAAGCGCACCCAGTTGCAGCGCGTGCACATGACGAGGGAGTGCGTGCGCGCGCTGTCGGCGTAGTAGCGCACGCCGCGGAGCAAGTCGCCGTTCGAGACGCCGGTCGCCGCGACGATCACCTCGCCGGCGGCCAGATCCTCGGTGCGGAAGACGCGGTACACGTCGTCGATCCCCTGCGCGGCCGCCTCGTCGATCTCCCGCCTCGAGGTGGGCCAGAGCTGCGCCTGGAGCTCGCCGCCGAGGCAGCGCAGTGCCGCGGCCGAGAGGACCGCCTGCCGGGTGCCCCCGATCCCGATCGAGAGGTGGTCGTTCGTGCCGCGGATGGCTCCGGAGATCGACGCGGTCACGTCGCCGTCCTGGATCAGCTTGATTCGCGCGCCGGCGCGCCGGATGTCCTCGATCAGGTCGTGGTGGCGCGGGCGGTCGAGGACGATCGTCGTAATGTCGTTCACGTTCCGGCCGAATGCCGCCGCGATCGCGCGCACGTTCTCATCGATCGGCTTCCCGAGGTCGATCGCGCCGCGGGCGCGCGGCCCCACCGCCATCTTGCGCATGTACATGTCCGGGAGCGTGAGCAGGGAGCCCGGTTCGCCGACGGCGATCATCGACATCGCGCCCGGCCCGCCGCGCGCGACCACTCCACGACCCTCGAGCGGGTCGAGCGCGAGATCGACCTCCTCGCCGTCCGCGCCGACGGTCCCGCCGACGGGCAGTTGCGCGTCGTCCTCCGCAGCGCCGATCACGATCCGGCCACTGATCGGAAGGTCGTCGAGCGCGGCGCGCATCGCTGAGAACGTCGCCTCCTGCGCCGCGTCGATGTCGGCGCGGCCGAGCCAGCGCGCGCCGGCCAGCGCAGCGCGCTCGGTCACCCGTGCGTAGGACTCGCACAGGCAGGGCCGGCGCCCGTCGCTCACCGAACGGGTTCGGGCCGCTCGACCGCCGCCAGTACCAGCTCCATCGTCTCCGTGACCGCGTGCTCGATGTTGCCGCTCTCGAGAACCGCCACTCCCTCGCGCTGGGCGCGCGCGACGAGCGCGTCGTGGATGCGCCGGATGTCGTCGAAGCGGTCCATGTACTTCGCCACCGCGCGGACGCCCTCGGACGTCGCGTCGCGGACGTGGAAATGCACGGCGTGACGCTCCGGGTCCTCGATCTGGAGCACGCACTGCGCGACGATCGCGCGCTCCGCCGCCGGCGGCAGCTCGATGAGTCCGGGCACGAGGTGGATGCCCTCGAGGACCATCGACCACCCCTCTTCGAGCGCTCGATCGAGCGACGCGCGGACGCCGACGAGAACGTTCCGCGCCTGCTCCATGAAGCCGGCGATCGCCGGGTCGACCGCCTCCTTCGGCGCGCGCAGCGCAGCCGACGCCTCGAAGCTCGAGTAATGGATCGAGGGCATGAAGTCACGCGAAAAGAAGGCCCGCATCGTCTGGCGGATGAAGTCGGTCGAGGTGACGCGCGTGATTCCGAGCCGGTACGCGAGCTCAGTCGCGACCGTCGATTTCCCCGTCCCTGTCGCGCCTCCGATCAGCACGATCACCGGCGCGTCGAGCTCCCGCAGCTCGAGGTAGCGGCGCAGGCGCCGCATCGCCGCGTCGTCACCCGCCAGCTCCTCGATCCGGTCGAGCTCCGCGATCGTCTCCCCGCGCTCGGCGAGGTCCTCTTCGACGCGGCGCGCGAGCAGGTGCGCACGCTCGACCGGCACTCCGACGGCGATCAGTGCGCGCGCCATCAGGCCCTTCGAGTACGGCCGCCCGTCGGCTCCGAGCGGGAGCGGCTCGGCATGTCTCGGATGCGTCACGCCTCCACCTTCTCACCGACAGCAGCCTCTGCCAATCCCAGCAGCTCGTCGTCGAGGCCCGGCGCGACGACTTCGTTGTCCAGCAAGACAACGCGCGCGCCGCGCGCGGCGGCGGCCTCTGCGACGAGGTCGATCGCGGCGGCCTTGAGCTCCACGAGGAACGTGTCCGCGTCGACGCGCTCCAGCTCGGCGCGCAGCTCGGCGCGGCGCGCGAGGCTCGTGGAGACGTGCCCGACGTCGATGCCACGCGCGCGGAGGGCGGCCGCGATTTCCGCGGCCGCATCCGGCGGGGCGGTGCTGAACACCGCCGCACGCCCCTCGACCTTTCCGGCGGGACGCGGGCGCAGTTCGCCGGCGAGGACCGGGACGTCGTGCAGCGCCCGGATCGCGTCGACCGGACCGTCGCCTCCGATCACGACCACGAGGTCGGAGACGAGAATCCGGTACGCGTTCAGGTACCCGGTCACGACCTCGGGCGGCTGCCGCGCGCCGACGACGAGCACGCGCTTGCGTGTCTCGACCGGCGGAAAGGCCGCGCCGCTGCCCTCGAAGAGCACGAGCTCCGGCGAGCGCTCCGCCGCGAGCGCGGCACCGGCGTCTACGTTCGACGCGAAGGGCGCCCCGGCGAGGCCCCCGCCGCAGCGCCGGCACCCGATCGTCGGCACGCGTGCGAGTGCGGCGTCCTCGAGGTAGTCCGACGCCGCGTGACGGCCGGCACGTGAGAGCGCTAGCAGCTCACCGAGCGACGGCGGCGTGTCGGCCACCTCTGGGGCGAGCGGCCCGCCTCGCCCCATCGCGACGACGAGCACGTCGTAGCGCTCTGCGTAGAGACGCGCCGCGTGCCCGGCGACCGCCGTCTTGCCGACGCGCTTCCCGGTTCCCACGATCCCGATTGAGGGCAGGTCGAACGGCTCGAACGTCGGCGGATCGAAGCGGAAGTCCGCACCGACGTACGGGAGCCCGAGCGCGAGCGCACGGCTCGCGAGCCGGAACCGCTCCGGAGGGCCGAGAACGGGCTCGTCCGAGAGGTCGACGACGACCTCGGCCTCGTGCTCGAGCCCCGCGGCGAGGGAGTCGACGAGCGGAACCCCGTACTCCTCGCCGCCGCGCAGCTTCTCGGTCCCCCCGACGAGCAACGCAGCGACGAACTCGTACGGCAGCTCCTCGAGCGCGTCGCGAACGACGGAGGCGTAGTGCTCGCCGTCGATGATCGCGAGAGCCCGCTTCAGCTCCGTGTGGTGACCTCGCCTTCGATCCGCGCCGTGTACTTCTCGAAGGCCCGCGTGTCGGTCGAGAACTGGATGATCTTCTCCTGGCCGTGGAAGGGGTATTTGCGCCAGACGTCGACGTGCGCGCCCGTCACCTCGATCAGGTTGTAACAGGGGCGCGTCTCACCGCGGAGCCGCAGCGTCGAGAC
Organism: Gaiellaceae bacterium; assembly: GCA_036000665.1. Classification (GTDB taxonomy): domain Bacteria; phylum Actinomycetota; class Thermoleophilia; order Gaiellales; family Gaiellaceae; genus JACCTU01. The sequence goes on along the minus strand of DASYUZ010000074.1, from coordinate 10,642 downwards.
GGTGCCCGCATTGACGACGAACAGATTTTCGAGCCGCCATGCGTACGGCACGTGCTTGTGTCCCGACAGGACGAGGTCGACGGCCGACCGCTGGAGACACTCGAGCGCGTCTCCGGCGTCGTAGACGACGTTGCGCTCGCGTCCGGTTCCCGGCACGGGCAGGAGGTGGTGGTGAAGCGCGAATACGCGGAGCCCGTCGCCCGTGCCGGCGAATTGCTCTTCGATCCAGCGGTAGCGACCGCGGCCCACATGTCCGTTGTCGAGGTCGGGCTCGGTGGAGTCGATCGCCACCACGGTCAGCCCGTCGAGCTTCAGCACCGAGTTCCGGTCGCCGAACAGGTTCTCGAAGTGGACGTAGCCGACGTTCCGGGAGTCGTGGTTGCCAGGGATGACGACGACGGATTCGCACTCGATCCGGTCGAGGTAGGAGCGCGCGAGCCGGTATTCCTCCTTGAATCCGAACACCGTCAGATCGCCGGTGCAGACCACCGCCTTCGGCTGGAGGTCGTTGATCTCGGCGATCGCCCGCTCGAGCAGATTCGGCTGGAAATTGGGGTCGCCGCAGTGGAGGTCGGAGATCTGCGCGATGGTGTAAGACGGGCGCCCGTCGGAGAGGTCCATGGGCGAAGTCTAGGTTGTCCGAGCCCGTTGCTACCCTCACCCAAGATGCCCGTCGAACCCTGGGATTTCCAGGCATATCGCGGGTCTGACCCGCCCGCGTTCGCCAACGCGGCCGAGTTGGCCTGCGCGCGGGTCCTCGACTACTACGGCGTCCCCTGGGAGTACGAGCCGCGCACCTTCGTCCTCGACGAGGACGAGGAAGGCCGCGTCGTCGAGGCGTTCACTCCGGACTTCTACCTGCCCGAGCAGGATCTCTACGTCGAGATCACCGTCATGAAGCAGTCGCTCGTGACGCGTAAGAACCGCAAGCTGCGGCGGCTGCGCGAGCGCTACCCGAACGTGAACGTGAAGCTGTTTTACAAGCGCGACATCGCGCGCCTGGCGGAGCGATACCGGCTCGAGCTCGCGTCCTAGGGACCCGCCGCATCGGTGAGGTCTACCTCACTCGCGCCGAGCTCGAGCGGCGCGTCCACGAGCTCGCCGAGACGATCGCCGCCGACTACGAGGGCCTGACGCCCCTGCTGGTTGCACCGCTGAAGGCCGGCGTCGTTTTTCTCACCGACCTCTCGCGTGCGCTCGGGATCAGCCACGCGCTCGACTTCATCGAGCTCGCGGCCTACGAGTCGGACGGGCCTGGGGTCCGGCTGCTCAAGGACCTCGACGGGGAGATCGAGGGCCGGCACGTACTGATCGTCGAGGATGTCGTCGACACCGGGCTTTCGCTCAACTTCGTCTGCAAGACGTTTCGTCTCCGCCGCCCTGCCTCACTGGCGACGGCGACGCTGCTCGACCGCCCGTACCGACGGCTCGTCGAGGACCTGCCGATCCGGTACGTCGGCTTCACGGTCCCCGACGAGCTGTTCGTCGGGTACGGCTTCGATCTGGACGAGCGCTACCGCAACCTGCCCGACCTGCACGTTTTGCGATAGGAGGGGGGCCAGGGGGAACCTCCAGGTTCCCCCCAAAGGGGCCCCCGCAACGTGCGCAGCACTTTGTGGGGAATTACCACCTGTACCAGCGCGCTCCTTCGACGGTGCGCACGAAGAAGCCGATCACCCAGAGCAGCAACAGGATCACGGCGATCCAGAACAGGATCTTGGCGACGCCGGCCAGGCCGAGGATCGCAAGCAGGACGATGATCAGCAGGACAGCCACCAGGGGGCCCATGCGTCTCCTTTCGCGTGTCAGTGCGGGGCCGACGGGCACGATTCCCGCACGGCGCGAAAAAACAACCGGCCGCCCCGGGGGGAGGCGGCCGGCTCGTCGGGAGACGACTATGCAAGCCCGGCTGTGGGCGGATCCGGGCTTTATATGGCTTTCAAGCCGTAAACGCCGTCCCGCGCGGATCGGATACGGGTTAGCCCAGGTAGCCCATCGGGTCCACGGCCGAGCCGTTCACGCGCACCTCGAAGTGCACGTGCGGGCCGGTGCTGTGACCCGTCGACCCCGAATACGCGACCACCTGGCCCTGGGAGACCCCGCTCCCGGTTCCCGCGACGATCGACGTGTTGTGGCCGTAGGCAGTCGCGATCCCGCCGCCGTGGTCGATGACGACGAGGTTGCCGTAGCCCCCGAGCCAGCCCCCGTAGATGACCCGGCCCGACGCGGACGCGTGGACCGGGGTCCCTGACGGCACGGCGATGTCGATCCCCTCGTGCATCCGGCCCCAGCGCCAGCCGAAGCCGCTCGTCACCGGGCCGGAGACCGGCCAGATGAAGCCGCTGCTCGACGGCTGCACCGGCTGCGAGCCGGACTGCGACGACTGGATCCGGGACGCGAGCTGCGCGCTGACGGCCAGGAGCGCGTTGACTTCGTTCAGGTAGTCCTGCTTGCTCTCCTCGACCGCGGCGAGCGTGGCCTGCTTCTGGCTCTTCGCGCCGGCGAGCGTGCGCTCGCGCGCGACGAGCCGGTCGCGTACCAGCCGCGTCTGCGCCGCGCGCACCGCGACCGTGCGCGTGACGACGGAGATTTTCCGCCGCGTGACGGTCGTTCGACCTTGCTGGACCGCCATCTCGTCCTTCGCGTGGCCGACGGAGTCGGCGATCCGACGGTCTTGCGCGGCGAGCTCGCGCACGAAGTCGAGGCGCGAGACGAGCTCACTGAAACTCGCGGAGCTCAACAGCACGTCGACCGTCGTGACGTTCCCGCTCTCGTAGATCGCGACGAGGCGATCGCTCAGCCGATCGACGGCCTGCGCGTGCTGGCGCTCGAGGAAGTTCAGCTTCCGCGTCTGCAGCCGCCAAAGCTCGGTGATCCGGTTGAGCTTCTCCTGCTGGAGCGCGAGGTCGCGCTCCAGCAGCTCGAGGTCGTTCGAGACACCGCCGACCTCGCTCTCGAGCGCGCGGATCTTCGCGTTCACGTGGGCGATCTGCGAGTGAAGCTGCTGCTCGCGCGTGCGCGCCGCGGCGATCTTGTCGTTCAGCGTCTCGATCTTTTGGTCGATCCGCTCCTTCTTGCTCGCCGGGTTGACCGCCGCCGCCGGTGTGGCGACGAGCAAGGCGAGCAGGAGTGCGACGAGAAGGTGACGGGGCACGCGAGGCGATTTTCGTCGGCGGCACGGCTGTCCCTGCCGTCCGCAACGTGGTGAACCTGCGCGAGGGTAGCGAATTCTTCCGCTAGTCGTCGCCGGGCTTGACGACCTTCGTCGCCTGCACCTCCAGGTGGGCACGCTGGACCCGGGCTCGGGCCTGTTCGGCGATCTGCGTCGCCTCCGCTTCCAGTGCGGCTCCACGCTCGTCCAGCTCGGCGATCCGGGCCTTCTGCTCGGCGCCGTCGTCGCCGCCGTAGACAGCTTCGCCCAGGGCCCGGAAGAGGGCCTCCCGCTCGGCCTGCAGCCGGGCGAGCTCGGCCCGGCGGCGCCCGATCTGCTTCCGGGCTGCGGAATTCGTGAGGAGTGCCTGGGCCGCAAAACCCGCGCGCGCCCGCATCGAATCGACGGCGTCGACCGAGGCCTTGACGACGGCCGCGTCCGGCTTCCGGCGCCCGACCTCGAGGAACGCGGCTGCGAGGAGCAGGGCGAGCCCGAGCACGAGCAGGCCGGCGATCCAGTGGCCGGTCACGAGCAGGACGATCCCGAGGACGAGCACCGCGCACGCGACGCCGAAGAGCAGCGTCGGCGGCGTGACTCCGAACCAGCGCGGGGAGACGCGCTCGATCGTCACGGGGACGGGGCCGGCCTCGTGCGCCGGGACCTCCGCGCGCACGGTCTCCCCGCTGTCGACCCGGGTCCCGCACGACGGGCAGAAACTCGCCTGCTTCGGGACGGGCGCGCCGCAGCTGGGACAGTTAGCCGGCTGCTCGGGCACGCTCCCTCTCTTCCCCGCGCGGCTCGAGCGCACGCGTCGCGTCGGCGGCCCGGCGACGCAGCGGGCCGACGAGCGCGCGGTAGTCGTCATCTGAGAGCTTGCCGGTGCGGTGGTCGAACTCCACTTCGCGCAGCGCGTCGACGGCGCGGTCCCGCTCCTCGACGAGCGCGAGCCGGCGACGCTCCAGCTCGTCCAGCTCGACGAGGCGGTCGGCGCGCGGCGAGGGCTCGCGCAGGAAGGGGCGCGCGACGTAGAGCACGCAGAGGACCGCGAGCACGACGCCGACGATCAGGGCGGCGGTCATGGCTCTTCCGGTGTCATGGCCGAGCCTCTGGGTCGCGAGCACCAAGCGATGTAAGGACGCAGGGAGTGCTCGTACTGTTAAGTACGGGCACGACTGAGGACGCGGCAGCGCGCCGTGTGATCGCGGGCCAGAGGCCGGCCGATGGCGCCGGGAGAGCCATTTACGCCGCCTGGAGCGCGTAGCGCTCCTGCAGGCGGCGCTGCTCCGCGGGGTCGGGCCAGAGCGCCACGAGCGAGCCGGCGAGGAAGACGAACCCGGCGAGCCAGATCAGGTTGACGAGCGGCTCGACGATCGCCTTCAGCGTGACCGTCTCCCCGCCCGCGCGCTCGAGGATCACGAACAGGTCCTCGAGCGTGAGCCGGTCGCTGCGAATCGCGGGCTCATTCGACGTCTGTTGCTCGACGGGATAGAAGTTCTTGCCGGGCTCGATCGTGCCCAGGCTCTTGCCGTCGCGCTCGAGGTCGACGAGCGCGCGCAGCTCCTGCGCGTTCTGCGACTCCCGCTCCACGGTCCCGCGGTACGTGAGCCTGTAGTCGCCCACCTGCATCGACTCGCCGGGTCTGAGCTTCTGGATGCGCGTCGTGTCGTACGCGCTCGAGCCTGCAACCCCGATCGCGAGCAAGACGATCGCGGCATGCACGACGTAGCCGCCGTAGCGGCGCCGGTTGCGGCCGACGAGCGACGAGAACGCGCCCAGCCAGGTCCCGCCCTCGAGCCCGCGCCGCGCGCGCGTGCCGCGAATGAACTCGTAGGCGATCGAGCCCAGCACGAACGTTGCAAACGTGTACGCGATCAGGCCTGCCTTCGACGAGCCCGCCCCGAGCGCGAGCAGCACGATCGCCGCCAGCGCCGCGAGCCCCGCCGGCCAGGCGAACGAGCCGCCGAGCGAGCGCAGCGACGCGCGCCGCCATGCCACGAGCGGCCCGAGGCCCATCAACAGGAGCAGCGGCAGTCCGAAGACGCGCAGGAAGAAGTTGTAGTACGGCCCGGCGACGACGCTCGCCTCGCCCCGCGCCGCCTCCGAGAGCAGCGGGAAGACGACACCCCAGAGGATCGTCAGGCAGAGCGCGACGAGCAACAGATTGTTGTAGAGGAACGTCGCCTCGCGCGAGACGAGCGACTCGAGCCGCGTGCGCGAGCGGAGCAGCGGCAAGCGCAGGAAGACGAGCGCGAGCGAGAGTGCTACGACGAGGCAGATGAAACCGAGGAACCACGGCCCGATCGTGCTCTCGGTGAACGAGTGGATGGAGTTCAGGATCCCGGAGCGCGTCAGGAACGTCCCGAAAAGCGACAGCGAGAAGGCGAGGATCACGAGCAGCACGTTCCAGACCTTCAGCATCCCGCGCTTCTCCTGGATCATCACCGAGTGCAGGAACGCGGTCGCGGCGAGCCACGGCATCAGCGCAGCGTTCTCGACCGGATCCCACGCGTAGTACCCGCCCCACCCCACTTCGACGTACGCCCAGTGCGCGCCGAGCAGCTGGCCGACGCCGAGCGCAGTCCATGCGACGAGCGTCCATCTGCGCGTCGCGACGATCCACGCCTCGTCCGCACGGCGCGCGAGCAGCGCACCCATCCCGAACGCCCACGGGATCGTCAGCCCGACGTAGCCGAGGTAGAGAAGCGGCGGGTGCGCGAGCATGTACGGGTTCTGGAGGCTCGGGTTCAGGCCGGAGCCGTTCGCGGGCGCGGCCTGCATCGCGAACGGGGACGCGACGGCGACGAGCAGGAAGGCGAAGAACGTCGCAACGAGGCCGAGCACCGGGACGACCCAGGGCAAGAGGTCGGAGCGGCGCCGGTTGAGCGCGACCACGAGGGCCGCGTATCCCGTCAGGACGAGCAGCCAGAGGAGCAGCGAGCCCTCCATCCCACCCCAAAACGCCGAGAGCGTGTAGCCGAGCGGAAGCTCGTCGCTCGTCAGGCGCGCGACGTAGACGAGCGAGTAGTCGTGCGAGACGAGCGCCGCGACGAGCGCAGCGGAGGCGACCGCGGCGCAACCGAACGCTGCGAGCAACGCGTTCTGGGCCGAGACCGCCAGGCGCCGCCGCTTGGCGAAGACCGCACAGCCTCCAGCGACGAGCGCGTAGGCGGACAAGCCCAGGCAGACGACGAGTGCCGCGCGCCCGAGCTCAGCCACTTACGTGTTCTTCGGCGCGTACTTCGACGGGCACTTCGTGATCATCGTGCCCGGCACGCCGACGAAGACGCCGTTGACGAGACGTCCGTCGAGGCGAATGTCGCGGCCGACGTTGAACTGGTCGGGGAGCCCGGACGCGTAGGCGACCGGGACCGTCGCCGTCCCCTGCGGGTCGCGGAGGCGAAACCGGTACACGTCTCCGTGTGGCGTTACCGGGCCGACGACGCGCCCGCTGAGCATCACCTTGTCGGTGCGGCCTTTGAGCTCCGAGGGCTGCAGGGCAGGCGTGCCCCCGCCCGCAAACGACACGTAGACGAGGAAGACCGCCAGTACAACTGCGACCGAGAGTGCGAGGACAAGGCGTGCAGGGTTCGACCGCCGACCCACGCCTCCAGTCTAGCCCTGCCGAGGCGAAAGCGCGCTCAGGCCTCGGTCGCCGACGCACGCCGGCGATTGGGCACGCGGTAGCCGTGATCGGCGCAGAGCGATCCCGGGTGATCCTCGGTCAGCGCGTCGCAGTAGCCCTTGCCGTACGCGGCGCGCATGAACGCGGCGACGACCTCGAGGTTCCACTCCGAAATCTCCGCCGCCTCGCGCCAGAGGTCGACGAGCCGGACGTCGATGTCGAGCTCGAGCAGGTCGATTCGGGTAGGGCTCTGGGCCATGGAGAAAAGCGTAGGAGCCCGGTCGGACGGCATACGATGGCCGCATGGGAGAGCTGAGATTCGGCGGCGCTCGCGTGCCCTCGCGGGAGAGCCCGGAAGCGGCGATCGCGATCCTGCGCGAGCGCGACTACGCGGCCTGCGAGATCGACTTCGAGGAAAAGTTCTGGATGGACTACCCGTGGGCGGAACGCTTCGGCGAGCTCGCGCGCGAGCACGGGATCATCCTCTCGGCGCACGCGCCGATCGCCGGCTTCATGGGTCACGCCGAGCGCGGGAAGAAGCTGAACATGGCCGTCGGGATGCTCGATCACTCCGCCGGCGTCGCGAAAGCGGCCGGCGCCGAGCTCGTCGTCTTCCACCCGGGCTTCCTGCTCGGACGCACTCGGGAGGATGCGATCGACTCCGTCGTCGAGCAACTGGGCGAGCTGCGCGAGCGGCTCGAGAAGAAAGACCGCGCGGTCCCGTTCGGGATCGAGGTCATGGGCCGCGTGCGCGAGCTCGGCACGATCGACGACGTGCTCGAGATCTCGGCTCGCCTCGGCTGGGTCCGTCCCGTGCTCGACTTCGCGCATATGCATGCGACGAGCGACGGTGCATTCACGTCGGTCGAGCCCTTCGCCGACGTGCTGGCGCGTGCAGACGCCGTGCTCGAGCCGGATGCGCCGTTCCACATCCACTTCTCAGACATCGCGTACGCGAACCGGAACGAGACCAAGCACCTCCCGTACGGTGAGGGGACGCTGCGCGCCGAGCCGCTCGGCGAAGCGCTCGCGCGCTTCGACCGTCCGGCAACGTTGATCAGCGAGGCGCCGGACCTCGAGTCGAGCTACGAGATCCGGCAGGCGCTGGAGGCCGGACGCCGCAACGCCCGGCCCCCAGCAAGGCGAGCCTAGTTGCCGAGCGACGAGCGCGCGACCGTCGCCAGCACCTGCTGCTGGTAGAACACGGGGCCGCCGCCGTCGGCCTTCACCCTCGACGGATAGTGCGTCGAGACCATCAGCGCATACACGTTTGTCGCCGACATCGTGAGCCCGAAGTAGTCCCCGATGAAGGAACGGATCGTGCACGGGTCCCGGTGCGCCGCACAGGCCATCTGATCAATCCCGTCGATCGTCTGGTCGGGCTCCTCGGGATCCCAGGTGAACTGCGAGACCCGGACGTTGCTGCCAACGGGAACGGCTCCGGCGCCGCTGTCCCGATACGCCTGCACCGACGTGTCGATGCAGAAGTTCGTCCGGCCGACGTCCTGCGGGCGGACGCTCTTGTCGCTCGGGCACGCCTGGCGACGATCGTAGAACGCGATCGCGACCCCGCCGCCCGGCCCGGCCGCCACTGACGGCTGGAACTGGTCCGTATCGTCACCGACGGTGCTCGGGTCGTTCACCGTCACGGGCACCGACCACGTGACCCCGCCGTCCGTCGACTGGACGAACTTCGTGTCGAAGTTCGTACCGTCGAAGTCCTCGTAGGTGACGTAGACGTGGCCCGCATGCGTCGGGCTGGCGACCATGTGCTCGAGGATGCCGTCGCGGAACGTCGTATTCGGCAGACAGCAGGTCGGGGTGCCGCGCGCCCGCGCTCCCGTGTACACCCACGGCGAGAACGTTTTCCCGTCGTCAGTCGACCGCGTTACGAAGATCCTGCCGTCGCTCGACCCTGATTTACACGCGAACGAAGCGATCGCGACGTAGAGCGTCCCGACAACATCGACCGACGGGTACACGAACGTCACGCACGGTCCCGTCTCGGACGGCATCGAGATCGTCTTCGCCGGCGTGAAGGTGACTCCGCGATCGACGGACTTGGCGAACCGGATCTTCACCGAATCGCCGTTGAACGTCGACCACATCCCGTAGACGTGGTCGCGGAACGGGCTCACGGCGGACTTGTTCACCGCGACCCACTGCTTGTCCACGACGTCGCCGAACGCCAAGCTCGAGGAGTTGGGCAGGAAGTCGAGGTACTCGCCCCCGTTCCCGACCGTCCACGTCTTGCCGAGGTCGTCGCTGAACGAGGCTCCGATCGCCCCGTTCGGGTGCAGGTTCGCCCAGAACGCGTTGAATGGAAGCGTGATCTGGTGGGCCCGCCCCTGAGTGTCGAAGTCGACGTTGGGGTCGGTGTTGTTCGTCCAGCTGGGCGGCATCTCCTGCGTCCCGGTCGAGACGCACTCGTAGCCGGTGACCATCGAGCTCCCGGCATAGGCGCCCCCCTTGAAGGTGTGGGCGCCGAGATGGAAGTCGTAGAACGTCGAGTACTTCTCGAAGAAGATCTTCGACGTTCCGACGAGATCCTCGGTCCCGGGCTTGACCGCGATCCACGACTCGGATCGGTTCGCGTTGTACTTGCCGAGCCGGCACGTGCCCGGATCCGGAGCGGTCTGTCCCGCGGGAACGGGATAGCCACCGCCGGTGATCACGTTGCCGGCGACCTGGTTCGTGAACGGCACGCTCGTCGACCAGCCGGCCGCCGAGGCGCCTGTGGTGACCGTGAGCGCTGCGATTGCGGCGCAAGCCAGAGCAATTCGCGTCATGAGCTCCCCTCTCGTAGACCCAGCCGGGGGTCTCTATCACACTCCCTCGCAGTTGAACAAGCCGCGATGAAGGGCCAGAATCGCCCCTTCGCTGAAGAGAACGACAAGGGGAGTAAAGAAATGCGAAGACTGCTAGTCGCGCTCGGCCTTGCGCTCGCGGCCTTGACGTTCGTCGCGGTCGCGGCCACAGCCCCGAGCAATGACGACGAGCTGCTCAAGGACGAGAAGCACTTCCTCGAGCAGTCGAACAAGACGTTCGACAAAGGCAACAGGGCGGGCTCCGCGCTCAACATGGAGGCCGTCGGCCACAACGACCTGGGCGGCCGGGGCTTCAATGCCGACGTCTGGGCGCACAAGGGGTACGCCTATATCGGCCACTGGGGCTTCACCGACTGGGCCTCGGGCAGCAAGACCCGCTTCTGCCCCGGGTTCCCGAACAACGGCGTGGCCGTGATCGCCGCCCGCAGGCCGTCGAACCCGACGCGCGTGGCGACGCTCCAGAACCCGGAAGGGACGTCGGCCGAGGACGTCGTCGTCTATACGGCGAAGTCCGGACCGCTGGCCGGCCACGACATCGCGGCCGCTGGGATCCAGGTCTGCGGCGGCTCGCGATTCGATGCGAGCTTCCCGCGCGGGCTCATGCTCTGGGACGTGACGAAACCCGCCGCGCCAAGGCAACTCGGCTTCCTGTCCACAGGCTGCTGCACTCGGGGGCTGCACGAGTTCGAGGTCGAACACCGCGCCGACCTCGGGCGAACCTACGCGTACATCACCGTGCCGAACAGCGAGAAGCCGGAGGCCAGCTCGCCGAGCGGACGGCGCGACCTGCTGGGCCGCGGCGACTTCCGCCTGATCGACATAACGGACCCGCGCAACCCGGTCGAGGTCTCGACCTGGGGCGTCCACAAGGACCTGGGCGGACCTCCCGCGCCGGGCCAGGGGTGCGACGTCGACCCGGACTTCGGGCACGGGGCGGAGCCGTCGGCGGACGGGAAGCTCGTCTTCCTCGCCTACTGGGACAGCGGCTTCATCCGGCTGGACGTGACCGACCCGGCGAACCCGCGCTTCACCGGCCGGACG
>DASYUZ010000073.1:0-1978 GCA_036000665.1 Gaiellaceae bacterium | reverse complement strand
GCGCTCGTGCTCGGATTCGGCGTCGTCCTGGGTGCGCACGTTCTCGACACGCGCGTCGAGCGCGAGGAGGACCTGCGCCGCTACCGGATCCCGGTCGTCGGCCGCATTCCGCGCGAGCGGCGGCGGAAGCGCCTCGCGCGGCGCGGCCCGCTGCGTCCCGACCAGCTCTCGACCGGAACGCGGGAGGCGTTCCGCCGGCTCGCCGGCTCGCTCGCGGCACGTGGTGACGGCGGCAAGAGCGCGATCTTCGTGAGTGGGACCGGCCCGTCCGACGGCAAGTCCACCACGTCGATCAACCTCGCCGCTGCGCTCGCGGCGGCGGCGAAGCGCGTCGTCTTGGTCGAGGCGGACGGTCGGCGGCCGTCGCTCGCGCGCTCGCTCGCGCTGGCGCCGCCGCACGGCCTCACCGACGTCGTCACCGGGAACACTTCGCTGGCGGCGGCGCTCGCGGAGGCGGAGCGGTTGCCGACCGGGGTGCGCGTGCTCGTGCAGGCGCCGGCGGCCGCCTCGGCTTCTGCGCCGATCTCGCGCGACGCCGCCGACGCGCTCGTGCGCGACGCGGAGACGCACGCCGACTGGGTCGTCGTCGACGGACCGGCCCTGAACTACGCACCCGACGCGCTCCCGCTCGCGAAGCGCGTCGAGAGCATCGTCGTCGTGATCCGCCTCGGGAGCACGCGCACGCGCGATCTCCTCGAGCTCGCCGAGCTGCTCACGCAGCAGGAGGTCACGCCCGACGGGTTCATCGTCATCGGCGGAAAGCCGCGGGGCACGCACTACTAACGCATTCGGCGCAGTTGTAGACGCGTCCGCACAAGGAATGGCTTCCAGCGAGGCGGATCGCACCTTCGTCCATGTCCAGCAGTGCGAACGAGTTCGTACGACTTCGTACGCGCTGCCGTGTTTAGATACCAACCTTTGAGACTCGGCGGCGACTCGTCACAGTAGAGTGGATCCCGCGTCGGACGAGATGATCCCGTTCGCCGATCCTTCGACCGGCGAGCAGCTCGCACCCGTGGACGACACCCTCGAATCCGACGGTGGGGGACGGTACCCGATCGTGGACGGGATTGCCCGGTTCGTCGAGACGGAATCGTATGCGGCCGGGTTCGGCCTCGAGTGGACGCTCCACAGCGAGACGCAACTCGACAGCCGGACGGGACGGACGGTGTCGAGGCAACGTCTCGAGCGCTGCATCGGCGCCTCCGTGTCGAGCTTGCGAGGCTTGCGCATCCTCGAGGTCGGCTGCGGCGCAGGTCGGTTTACCGAGTTGCTGGTCGCGGGCGGCGCGCTCGTGCACGCAATCGATCTGAGCCGCGCGGTCGACGTCAATCGAGCGAATATCGGCCCGGCCCCGAACTACCGCGTCGCACAAGCGGATCTCCTGGCAGCGCCCTTTCCTGACGGCTCGTTCGACTACGTCATCTGCCTGGGCGTCCTCCAGCACACGCCGAGCCCGGAGGAAAGCATCCGGGCCCTCTGGCGAAAGCTCCGACTGGGCGGAACGCTGGTTGTCGATCATTACACCTGGAGCCTGTCGCGCGCGACGAAGCTCGACTCTCTCCTACGCCCGATCATCAAGCGATTGCCCCCGCCCGCGGCCAAATCGATCACCGACTTCCTGGTGCGCATCTTCTTCCCGCTTCATTGGGCGGTACGAAACAGCAGGCCGACGATCGGGGGTGTGCCACTGCTACAGATGATGCTGAGCCGTGTCTCTCCGGCTTCGTGGAATTACCGCGTCTCACCACATCTGCCGAAGCATTACCATTACGAATCCTCGAGGCTCGACACCTTCGATCATCTAGCGGATCGGTACAAGCGGCTGCGCACGCGCGGCCAGATCCGTAAGGCGTTGGCGTCCCTCGGAGCCGTCGAGATCGAAGTCTGGAAGGGCGGCAACGGAATCGAAGCGCGTTGTCGCAAGCCGGCGCCGCCCTCTTCCGCCTCGGCCTCGATCGTGCGCGGCTCCAGCACG
>DASYUZ010000072.1:0-2343 GCA_036000665.1 Gaiellaceae bacterium | reverse complement strand
GAGCCGGTGAAGACGACGGGCACGCGCTGCGCGAGCTCGATCGCCTGGTCGAGGTCCTTGCAGTCGGCCAGGAAGTAGCCGCCGATCAGCTCCTTCGTCTCGGCGAAGGGGCCGTCCGAGACGAGCCGTTCGCCGTCGCGGACGCGAACGACGCGGGCCTTGTCGGCATCGTCCAGCTCGAGGCCGTCGATCTCGACGCCTTGTTGGCCGACCCACGCAAAGAGCTCGTTCCAGCGGGGGACCTCCTCGGCGCGGAGCTTCTGCGCCTCTTCGGGCGACAGGGACTGCCACGACTCGACCGCCGAGCGATCGTTGTTGAGGAGCAGCACGTACTTCATGACGTCCCGTCCTCGTACGCGGGTCGCAACTCGATCGTCGCCCGCGACGCGCCGGGGCTGCGGGCCGCAAGGTCCGTCGCCTCGTCCACGTCGTCCACGTCGAAGACGAAGAAGCCGCCGAGCTGCTCCCGTGTCTCGGCGAACGGCCCGTCCGTGACGATCGTCTCGCCGTCGCGGACGCGAACCGTCGTCGCGGAGCTGGTCGACGCCAGCTCAGCGCCGCCGACGAGCTTGCCCTCCGCGGAGCGCGCGAAGGCGCGGTACTGGTCACGTACCTGTTCCTGCTCGTCGTTCGTGAGGCGGTCGAAGGCGTTCTCGTCACCCCAGATGAGCGCGAGGACCTTCACGCTCTCGCTTCGGCTGGGATCTGCATGATCGGCCGGACCTCGATCGTGCCGAAGCGCGCCGACGGGATCTTCGCCGCCCACTCGAGAGCCTCGTCGATCGTGTCGACGTCGATCAGGTAATAGCCGCCGAGTACCTCCTTCGTCTCCGCAAAGGGTCCGTCCGTCGTGGTGACGTCGCCTTCCCGGATCCGAACCGATTTCGCAGTCTCCGTGGGCTGGAGTGCGTCGGCTGACACGAGCTTTCCCGCCTCGCGGAGCTCGTCGGTGTATGCGAAGTACTCCTGCATGACCCCGCCGCGATCGGCCTCGCTCATGTTGGCCCAGGTCTCCCCGTCGTCGTAGATCAGGAGCATGTAGTGCATTCGCCCTCCTTTCTAGGGTCGCTTTCATCTTCTACGACGAGCGGCCGGGGGAGAAATCGACAGGTCAAGTGCCTTCCGCCAGGCTCTTCGTGAAGTAGAGCAGCGTGTCATCGACCTCGAACGGCTCGCCGCGGACCGTGATCGTCCCGTGCACGCGCTTCGGTGGCAGGTCCGCGCGCCGGTAGCCGAGGCGCTCGTAGAGTCGGCGGGCGGCCACGTTCCCCTCGCTGACGCTGAGTGAGCAGCGCCGATGACCGCGCTTCGCGGCCAGCCGCTCCGCCGCAGCCGTGAGCACCGTGGCGATCCCCTGGTTCCGGCGCCCGGGGACGACGTAGACATCCTGCAGCTCGGGGAGCCCAAGCTCGGTTCCCGTCCAGGCGACGTTCGCGTGTCCCACCGGAGTGCCGCGGTCCCAGGCCACGAGATACGTCGAGCTCTCGTCCCAGGTCGTAAAGCGGTGGAGCGGGAGGGCGGCGTCCACGCGGTCGAAGTCTGCGCGCGTGAGCGGGTGGACCTCGATCACGAGTCGAGCAGGCGGTGCAGGAGCGTCAGGGCACCCTGCTTGTCCAGCGGCTCGTTCAGGTTGCCGCACTTCGGCGACTGGACGCAGGACGGGCAGCCGCGCTCGCACGGGCAGCCGGCCAGCATCTTCGCGGTGTCCTCGACCCAGCCCTCGAAGACCTCGAAGCCGCGCTCGGTGATCCCGACGCCGCCGGAGTGGCCGTCGTAGACGAAGATCGTCGGGCGTCCGGTCTGGGGGTGGATGTTCGTGGAGAGGCCGCCGATGTCCCAGCGGTCGCACATCGCCCAGAGCGGCAGGATGGCGATCATCGCGTGCTCGGCGGCGTGGAGGGTGCCGAGGAGCTGCGGCTCGTGCTCGAGGCCGCGCAGGTGGGCGGGCTCCGGGAGGTACCAGACTGCCTCCGTCTCGAACTCGGTCTGCGGAAGGTCGAGCGGGTTGAGGTCGATCGTCGCCTGATCGCGGATCGACTTGCGCTGGTACGCGACGACCTGCTCGGTGACGACGACCCGGCCGAACGTCACGTCCATGCCGAGGCGCCGCTCCGTGCGCAGGGCCTCGGCGATCTCCGTCATCGTCTCCTTCTTCACCTGTGTGTACCAGTCGCCGCTGAACGGCTCGACGAGCGCACGCCGCGCGACGAGGTCGAGCTCGCGCACGAGGTACGTCTCGCCGAGGTGGAGATAGACGGCGCCCTCGTGGATCGTCGAGTAGGCGCGAGCGATCTCGACGAGGCCGAGCAGCGTGCCCGACGCGACGTCGACGACCGTGAACGC
>DASYUZ010000071.1:0-34110 GCA_036000665.1 Gaiellaceae bacterium | reverse complement strand
GAAGATCCGGCTCGCCGTCGCCGAAAGTGACGTTCTCGACGGCGCGCTCGCACGCATCTACCGCGTCCACATCGAGATCCGCGAGGGCGAGGCCGACGACGACGCCGAGGAGGTCGACACGTCGCCGCTCCAGGACGTGCTCGACCGCAGCGCGTCGCAGGCGCCGACGATCGACCTCGTGAACACGGTGCTCTCGCGCGCGATCGAGGAGGAGGCTTCCGACATCCATTTCGACGCCGAACGCAGCGGGCTCGTCGATGCGCGCGCGCATCGACGGAGTGCTGCGCCGCATGGGCGACGTGCCGAAGTCGATGGCGCCCGCCGTGATCGGCCGCTTGAAGATCATGGGCCGCCTCGACATCGCCGAGCGCCGGCTGCCGCAGGACGGATCCTTCTCCGTGCTCGTCGGCGGCGAGCCGCTGGACGTACGCATCGCCTGCATCCCGACGAAGCACGGCGAGCACGTCGTCTTGAGGCTCCTGCACGGCCGCGGCGTGAAGATGACCCTGCCCGAGCTCGGAATGAGCCCCGCGGCACACGAGATCTTCCTGCGCGCGATCACGCAGCCGGACGGCGCGGTCATCACCTGCGGTCCCACCGGCTCCGGCAAGACGACCTCGCTCTACGCCGCACTCGATCTGCTCAACGACGACGGCCGCGCGATCGCGACGATCGAGGATCCGGTCGAATACCAGATCGCCGGCGTGCAGGCGTTCCCGAAGATCGGGCTCACGTTCTCGCGCGGGCTGCGAACGCTGCTCCGCGCCGATCCGGACGTGCTGCTGATCGGCGAGATCCGCGACGAGGAGACCGCGAAGATCGCGATCCTGGCCTCGCTGACGGGTCACCTCGTGCTGACGACGCTGCACACGAAGAACGCGCCGAGCTCGATCGCACGGTTGCGCGACATGGGCATCGAGCCGGGCCTCCTCGCGACCTCGATCAACTGCATCGTCGCGCAGCGCCTCGCACGGCGGCTTCTGCCTCGTCTGCCGCGAGAAGTACGCGCCGGGCGAGGCGGAGTTCCTCCACTTCGAGCTGCAAGAGCGAGACCGGACGCTCTACCGGGCCCGCGGCTGCGTGCCGGCAGGAGGGCGTCCGGCTGGCGATCACCGGGATCACGTCCCTCGAGGAAGTGAAGCGCGTCGCGGGCGACGCGCGGTAGCCCGCCGGAAGGGGGAAGCCGCCACGGCGGGCGACATCCCTAAAACGGGTGAGGCACCCGTCCCTCAATCCGGCTTAGGTGAAGTACGAGGGTCATTTTGGAAGCGGCCGGACTCCCTACTCCTTTGCCCCTGCACCTGGTGCAGCCGGGCTCGCGCGTCCATCTCGGGACGCTGCTGGTCCGCGACGGCCTACTCTCCGTCGAGCAGCTCGAGGAGGCCCTCGCGGAGAAAGAGGACACCGGCGCGCGGCTGGGCGAGATCGTCGTCGCACGCGGCTGGGTCTCGGGCGGTGCCCTCGCGCGAGCGCTCGCGGAGCAGCACGAGCTTTCGTATCTCGAGCTGACCCAGGTCGAGATCGATCCGGCCGCAACCTCGCTCCTCCCCGAGAAGTTCGCGCGCCGCTATCACGCGCTCCCGATCGCCTTCGAGGCGGATCAGGTGCTCGTCGCGGTCGCAGACCCGACCGACGTGGTCACCTCCGACGATCTGCGCCTCGCCCTCGGCCTGCCTGTGCGCTTCGCCGTCTGCTCGCTGATGGACCTCGAGCACGCGATCAGCCGGATCTACCGCGCGCAGGTCGACGTGCACCAAGAGACGGAAGAGCCGGAAGACCTCGGCGGGGACGACATTCAGGATGCAGTCGAAGCCGGTGCGCCCGCGATCAAGCTCGTCAACCAGCTGATCGCGCACGCGCTCGAGGACGGCGCATCGGACATCCACTTCGAACCGCAGGCGAAAAACATGGTCGTCCGCGCGCGGATCGACGGCGTGACCCGGCAGCTGACGGAGATCCCGCGCTCGATGCAGAACGCCGTCAGCGCGCGGCTCAAGGTCATGGGCGAGCTCGACATCGCGGAACGGCGCATTCCGCAGGACGGCCGCGTCTCGATCAAGGTCCACGGCAAGCCGATGGACCTGCGCATCGCCGTGCTCCCGACGACGTACGGCGAGCAGGTCGTGCTCCGCATCCTGCACCGCTCCGCCGGGCGACGCACGCTCACCGACCTCGGCATGAGCCAGCATGCCGCCGAGGCGTTCTCACGCGCGATCCGCCAGCCGTACGGCGCTGTGATCGCGTGCGGGCCGACCGGTTCCGGCAAGACAACCACCCTCTACGCCGCGCTCGACATGCTCAACGACGTCGGCCGCGTGCTGACGACGATCGAGGACCCGGTCGAGTACCAGATCCCGGGTCTGAACCAGATCGAGGTCAACACCCGCAGCGGGCTCACCTTCGCGCGTGGCCTCCGAACGATCCTGCGCTCGGACCCCGACGTGCTCCTCGTCGGCGAGATCCGCGACGAAGAGACGGCACGCATCGCCGTGCAGGCGGCGATGACGGGCCACCTGGTCCTGACGACGCTGCACACCCACAATGCGGCCTCCTCGATCGCGCGCCTGAAGAACATGGGCGTCGATCCCGAGCTGCTCGCCACGTCGATCAACTGCATCGTCGCCCAGCGCCTGGCCCGCCGGCTCTGCCAGCACTGTCGCGAGACCTACCGGCCCTCCGCGGAGGAGTACGCAGAGCTCGGCGACTTCGCGTCGCAGGACGTCATGCTCCACCGAGCAGTCGGCTGCACCGAGTGCGCGGGCATCGGCTTCAAGGGACGGGTCGCGCTCTACGAGGTGATGGAGGTCCGCGGCCGGATCCGCCGCTTGATCGAGGCGTCGACCGACGAGATCTTCGCGGCGGCCGTCGAGCAGGGCATGCACACGCTGCGCCAGGACGGGATGCGGCTCTGCGTCGAGGGCGTCTCGTCGCTCGACGAGATCCGCCGCGTCACCGGCGACCGGCTCCTTTAACTCTCGAGGTCGCGGATCCGCGACTCGTAGTGCGCAGTCCCGGGGCTGAGCGAGTTCGCCAGCTTGTAGTGGCCGTTCGCTTCCTGGTCGCGTCCCTGCTTCTCGAGGACCCGGCCGAGCGCGTAGTGCGCGTAGTCGTCCGTCGGCGCCAGCTCGAGCATGGCCCGGAACTCGCGTTCCGCTTCCTCCCAGCGCTGGGTCCGGAAGTACGCGATCCCGAGTGCCTCGCGGATGGAGGCCTTCGCCGGCTCGCGCTTCTTCGCCTTCTCGAGCGCGACGGTCGCCTGCGCGGGCATGCCGCGGCGCAGGTGCGCACGCCCCTGCTGGAAGAGGTCGTAGGTCTCGCTCTCGCTCACGTTGTCGTCGTCGCCAGGTATGGAAAGTTCTCCTCTACCAAGTCAAGCGGATCCGTCAAATCCCGCGTCTTCCCGATCGCGACGCCGACAATCGCGAGGCCCGCGTCGATCGCGGGCTGGTAGGCGTCCTTGAGCTCGTAGGGCGGCCCGGGCAGGTCGTCGAGGTACGGAACGAGCTCCACGCCGAGCGCCCAGAGCGGCGCCGACGTGAGCGGGTTGGCCCGTTCGAGGTCATAGACCGTTTGCACGTTTCCGCCGGCGACGCGGACGCCGGGCTTCGCAGGCGTCGGCTCGTGACCGCGGCGGTAGGCGAGGCCGCCGGCGGCGCCCGAGGAGGCGAACGCCACGGCGAAGCGCGCCACGTCGCCGGCCGAGTAGACGGTGTCGGCGGCGCTGACGAGCGTCGGGAGCCGGGCGCCGGCCCGGAGCGCGCGCCGCACTGCGTCGGCCGAGCCGTCCGGGCGCGGCTGGCGGGCGAACGCGACCTCGAGCCCCCAGGCCGCACCGTCGCCGACGAACGCCTCGACCTCCTCCGCGAGGTGGCCGGTGACGATCGTCGCCCGCTCGATCCCGGCCGCGGCGAGCTCGCGCAGGAGCGTCCCGAGCACCGGTCGCCCGTCGATCGGGAGCACCGGCTTCGGCCAGCGCTCGCTCAGGGGACGGAGGCGCCGGCCTTCGCCGGCGGCCATCACGATCGCGTCCACTATGGCTCGGCCGGCGTCATTGCCACGTCACTGGGGCGCGAGCACCAAGCGGCGCAAGGACGCAGGGAGTGCCCGTGCTAGTAGCACGGGCGCGACTGAGGACGCGGCGACGCGCCGGTGATCGCGCACCAGGGGCGCGGAGGATGGCGCCGGTCGAGCCACTAGGTCAGGCCGAGGGAGCGCAGGGAGACGAGGCCGCGGAAGCGCTCCCAGGCCGACAAACGCTGCCGGAGCTCGCGGACGAGCTCACGTAGCTCGACGCGTGCGACGCGCGAGGCGTCCGCCGCGCGCGCCGGCGGCCCGAAGCGCGCGGCGTCGACGGCGTCCACGAAACGGCTCGCGTCGAGCCCTGCCTCCCGTTCGAGCAGCTCGCCGAGCTCGGCGGCGGTCGCGCTCTCGGGTACGGCGACGCGCTGGTCGGCGAGGAAATCCCCGAGCTCGCGCCGGCAAGCGGCGGCGACGCGACGGGGGTCGCGCGTGAGGAATCGCGACTTGCGCACGCCCAGCTTCACCAGCCCGATGGCTGCGGTCAGCCCCAGTGCAACAAGCAGGAGCAACCTAACGAGACTGCCGCCTGCAGCTCGGCGGGCAGCCGCGATGTCGCCCGGGACGTCGCGTCCGCCCGCGTTGCGATCGGCCGGGTTGCCGCGGCCCGATGTGCCCTGCTCGAGCTTGATCTCCCCCGGATCGCGAACGAGCGCCAGCGCCGCCGTCACGAGGTTCGGATTGAAGCTGATGGACGCGCTGCTGTACGAGCCGTCGAGCGTGCCCCGTCCGGGAGTCGGGTCGAACGGCAGCCACCCGTACCCCTTGAACCAGACCTCGACCCACGTGTGCGCATCGTGGTCGGTAACGATCCACTCGCGCTTGTTTCCGTCGTACTTGCCGCTGGTGAAGCCGGCGGCCACGCGCGCGGGGATGCCGAGATAGCGGAGCATCAGCGCCATCGCACCCGCGAAGTGCTGGCAGTAGCCGCTGTGCGTACGCGTCACGAAGTCGACGAGCGGCGGCTCAGTCGAGTCAGGCGGGGTCTGGTCGTACGTGAAGGCGCCACTCGTGCGGAACCAGTTCTCGATCGCGACTGCCGCGGCGTAGGGACTCGTCGTGTTGCCGACCTTTCGGCGCGCCGTGTCGTACAGCGCCCGATAGTGAGCGAGAGACGAGTTCTCCTTGAACAGCACGGCCATCGTCGCATCGCGCCCCGGTTCTGCGAACGGAGGGAGCGGCGGTGTCGTGTACCGCGACTGCGCTACGAGGTAGGGCTCGAGCAACGGGCCGTAGTCAGGGCGCGAGCGCACCAGCGCCTGGAGCGTCGGCCGCGCGGCGAAGCTCCAGGCGGTGTACGTCGTGTTTCGCGGGATACCCAGCGGTGCGGTCGCGGTTCCGGTCTCCTGGTACATCACGTATGGAAGGTCGGTTTCGAATCTGACCGGAACGCTGGCGCCGATCAGGTGCTGGTCGTCGAGCGCCTTCACGGTGATTCGTGCCTCCACCTGGTGGGCGGGATCCCGCGCACGGTCGGGAGCGAGCGGGTCGGCGGTGGGCGCCTCTAGGATCGAGTGTGTGAACCTGATCCACGAGTCACCGTTGAACTCGTCGAGCGTCACCGCGCGCCAGTAGCGCGAAGTCGACGGCGCCTGGACGGTGAACACGGTTGTCCGCTTCTTCGGCCAGTTCAGCGCCAGGTAGTTCGTATCCCAGACGTAGCTGACGCTGACGGGCACATCAGGCTTTGTGTAGGGGTCCCACTTCTCCCACGAGAGGAACGCGCCTTTCGCGATAGCGGGGACGCCCGCGATCGCGACGGCTCCCGCAATCACCAGCGCAGCGGCCACCGCTGCATGTTGCAACCGCACGGTCGAGGAGAGCGCGGCGAGGATCGCCAGAGCCGAGGCCAGGATCAGCGCTCCGCGGGAGACCGCGTTCGGACCCGGCATGAGCGTCGCCGGCCAGGCGGCCCCCGCAACGAGCAGGCCCGCGGCAAGCACAGCCCGCTCTTCGGCGACGGCGAGCGAGACCGCGAGCGTGAAACCGAACACCGCCAGCAGTAGCAGGCCGTGCATCAACGGCTGTCCCAGCGGGTGGAACGGGAGCCCGACGTCGTAGTAGCTCAGGAAGCCGTCGCTGAAGCGGTGCCAAGCGGCCGACGGTCGTGCGGTGCCGAGGGCCTGCCAGACGGCGACGGGCGCTGCCAGCGCAGCCGCTGCGAACCGGAGCCGCCGGCGCCGCACGAGAGCGGGAACCACGCCGACGAGGAGCGCCCAGACGAGCACGTCGCGAGACTCGGTCCCGACGCGCTCGATCCGGAGCCAACTCCAGACGAGCACGTACGCGGCGAGCGTCCCGAGCGCGGCGGTCCTAACCACGGGCTGCCTCCCGCCGGGCTCCGCCCGAGAGCACGGTGGCGAGATCCTCGCCGCGGCGAACGACAGCTACGGGCACGCCCGAGGCCTGCAAGCGCAGCAGGCCCGGATCGCGCGAGGGCCGCGCGCCCGCGAACGTCGGCGCGTCGACGAAGACCAGCGAGACGCGGCGGTGCGCGAGCGTCCGCTGGATCAGCCGGTCGACGAGCCGGGGCTCGAGGCTCGAGGTCACGAGCGCGATCTCGAAGGCGCGACCCGCCGGGCCGCCCTCGTCCGCCAGCAGCGCTGCGAGCGGGACCTTCCCGGTCGGCTCGACGGAAGCGAGCGTCTCGAGCGCGACGCGCCAGTCGCCCGCGTAGGACTGCACCCTGACTGTCTCCTGGCGCAGGGAGTTCACGACGAGGATAGCGCGGCGATCGCGCCACACCTGGGCGCGGAGCAGAGACCCGGCTGCGCGCACCTGCGCGTCGAAGCTCTCGCCGGCGACGCCCCGCCCGTCTGCGTCGAGGACGATCGCGACCTCGTCACGCGGCTCGTCCTGCAGCTCCTTCACCATGAGCTGCCCTCGGCGCGCCGTCGTCCGCCAGTGCACCTTGCGGAGCGACTCACCCTCCTCGTACTGCCGCACGCTGTGCACGTCGAACCCGGTCGGGCGGCGCAGCAACAACCGGCGGCCGTCGTGCGCGCGCTGTCCCGAGTCGGAGAAGACCCCCTCGAGCTCGACGAGGCGCGGGAAGACGAGCAGCGCTCCCTGGGCAGGGAGCTCGAGCTCCGCGCGCTCGAGGCCGAACGGGTCCTCGATCACGGCCAGCGCTTCGTCCACTCCGTAGCGCCCGCGCGGTAGCGACTCGAGCACGTAGCGCCCGCGCAGGAAGCGGCCCTCGCGCCGGAGGTCGATGCGCCGCTCGCCGAGCCTGCCCAGCCGCTCGACGACGACTACCGACGCCAGGCCGAGGAAGCCGCGAGGCTCGAGCTCGACGTCGATCGTGAGGTCGTCGCCCTCCAGGTGCTCCGCGGCGCCTCCCGAGCGGCGATAGCGCATCGGACGCGCCGCCAGATGGACCGTGAGCGCCGCGACGACGACGACGAGGAGGAAGCCGAGCGCGACCGGGTAGAGCGGCTTCGAGCCGAACGCCCACGCGACGACGTAGAGGGCGCCGCCCAGGAGCAGGGCAAGCCGTCCGCGCGAGGTCAACATCAGATGGGGACGGGCGTCTTCTCCAGCGCGTCGCGGACGAGCTCCTCGCTCGTCGTCCCGACCGCGCGCGCCTCCGGCGCGAGGATCAAGCGATGGGAGAGCACGGGCTCGGCGATCGCCTTCACGTCGTCGGGCGAGAGGAAGTCGCGCCCGTCCGCGAGCGCGCGGGCCTTCGCGACCCGCACGAGGGCGATCCCGGCGCGCGGGCTGCCGCCGAGGTAGAGGCGTGTCTCGCTGCGTGTATGGCGCAGCAGCGCGACCACGTACTTGTTCACCGACTCCTCGACGAAGATCCTCTGCGCCTCGCGCGTGAGCGCGAGCACCTCGGCGCCGTTCGTGACCGGCTCGAGGGTCTCGAGCGGCGAGCCCGACGTCTGCTCAGTGAGCATCCGCGCCTCCTCGGCGAGCGGCGGGTAGCCGATCGCGACGCGCATCGTGAAGCGATCGAGCTGCGCCTCGGGGAGCGGGTACGTGCCCTCGTACTCGATCGGGTTCTGCGTTGCCATGACCATGAAGGGCAGCGCGAGCTCGTAGCTGACGCCGTCGACGGTGACCTGGCGCTCCTGCATGCACTCGAGCAGCGCGGACTGCGTCTTCGGGGATGCGCGGTTGATCTCGTCGACGAGGAGCAGGTTCGCGAAGACGGGACCCGGGCGGAACTCGAACTCGTTCGTCGCCTGGCTGAAGACGTTCACTCCGGTGACGTCCGACGGCAGCAGGTCTGGCGTGAACTGCAGCCGCGAGAAGCTGACGTCGAGGGAGCGCGCGAGCGCCTTTGCCAGCGTCGTCTTCCCGACACCCGGGAGATCCTCGATGATCAGATGACCCTCGGCGACCAGACAGAGCACGACGAGCCGCAGCGTCGTCTCCGGCGCGTGCACGACCTGCTGCAGGTTCTCGACGATCCGCGAGATCATGCGCGCCGGGTCGGCGACGGCGACCTGCTCCCTCGCCTCCATCAGCGATGTCCTTCGAGCTGTCGCGCGACCTCGTCGACGATCGCCGCCGCGATCTTGCGCTTCGGTGCCTTCTCGATCGTCCGCTCGCCTTCCGGCGAGATCAGCGTCACCTCGTTCTCCTCCGCGTCGAAGCCGATGTCGTCTCTCGATACGTCGTTGAAGACGATCAGGTTCGCGTTCTTGTTCGCGAGCTTCGCGCGGGCGCGCTCGATCGCATCCGCACCGGACTCGGCGGCGAAGCCGACGAGCAGCGTGTCCCCGTCGCGCTCGCCAAGCGTGCGGAGCACGTCCGTCGTCGGCTCGAGCTCGACGGTCCATGTCGCCGCGTCCTTTCCGCGCTTGCCGGCGACCGCCTCGGCGGGGCGGTAATCGGCGACGGCCGCTGCCATGATCACGACGTCGGCGCCTGCCGCCCGCTCGAGCACCTCTTGCGTGAGGTCGGCGGCGGTCGGGGCGTGCACGAGCTCGACGCCGCCCGGCGCGGGAACGGTCAGGTTCGCGGCGACGAGCGTGACGTCCGCCCCGCGCCGCCGCGCCTCCTCCGCGACGGCGACGCCCATCCGACCGGAGGAGCGGTTGCCGAGGAAGCGCACGTCGTCGAGCGGCTCCCGCGTACCGCCGGCGGTGACGAGCACGCGCCGGCCGCGCAGCTGGTCACGTCTCTCGAGCAGCTGCGCGCACAGCTCAAAGATCTCCTCGGGCTCGGCCATCCTCCCCACGCCGAGCTCGCCTTCCGCGGTCTCCCCTTCGTCGGGCCCGACCAGCTCGACCCCGCGGGCCCGCAGCGTCGCGACGTTCGCCCGTGTCGCCGCGTTCGTCCACATCCGCGGGTTCATCGCGGGGGCGACCACGAACGGCCCTCGGTGTGCGAGCGCCGCCTCTGTCACGAGGTTGTCGGCGACGCCGTGCGCCAGCTTCGCGAGCGTGTTCGCGGTCAGCGGCGCGATCACGTACAGATCTGCCCGCGTCAGGTGGTCGTAGAGGTCGCGCCGCGGCTCCTTCCGCGCCAGCGCAAAGAACGTCTCGCGCCGGACGAATCGGTCCGCCCCGTTTGTCACCAGCGGCGTCACGTCGTGCCCGGCCCGGACGAGCAGGCGCACGAGCTCGCACGCCTTGTAGGCGGCGATCCCGCCCGTGACCCCGACGAGGACGCGTGCCACGGTCACATTCTGCCCGGGACAGGGCCGATTGGGGCTCTTGCGGCGTGCCGGCACCCGTCTGAAGATCGAAGTCTGCCCGAGGAAGCCGCCGAGCCGCTCCGGACACACGACGATGTCACCACTATCCTCTTGTGGATGGCAGATGTGATCGCCGAGCTCCGCGCGATTCACCACCTGCTGAAGGACGAGGATGGCGAAGAAGAAGAGGAGTAAGAAAGAGATCAGCGAGGCGGCGCTGCGCGAGGCGGAGAACAGCCTCGTGGTCCGGCGTCTACGCGAGGCTGCGATGCGCCGGATGACGCCGCAAGAGCGCGAAGAGTTCCTGGCCGAGTACCGCCGCGCCGACTAGGACGCCCCGGCTCTACTTCGCGTACTGGTACTTGATCATGCCCTCGGAGATCTCCTCCAGGGCCATCGTCAAGTAGTTCTTCGAGCGCGACTCGACCAGGGGCGGCGGGAAGTCCTCGAAGGTCCCCTCACCGAGCTGCTGGTGGTAGTTGTTGATCTGCCGAGCCCGCTTGGCGGCGACGATGACCAGCGCGTAGCGCGAGTCGACGTTTTCCAAGAGCTCGTCGAGGCGTGGATGGATCACGAGCGCATGGTAGCTGCACCATCCAAAGCCCGGCGGATGATGCCCACCAGCTCGGTCGCGGCCCGCTCCAGATCGTCGTTGACGACCACGAAGTCGCTCTCGGCGGCCTGCTCGAGCTGGCGGCGGGAAAGCTCTAGGCGCTCCTCGATCTCGCCCGCGCTCTCCGTCGCCCGCTCCCGCAGGCGGCGCTCGAGCTCGTCGAAGCTCGGCGCGGTGATGAACGCGAGCACCGCGTCGGGAATCCGGCGCTTCACGGCGAGCGCGCCGTTCGGCTCGAGCTCGAGCAGCGGCGCCTTCCCGCGACTGCGGATCCGGTCGAGCTCGGACCAGAGCGTCCCGGAGCGCTGCCCCCACGGGAACTCGTAGTGCTCGAGGAACGCGTCGTCGGCGAGTCGGCGGTCGAACTCCTCGTCGGAGATGAACCAGTAATGGACGCCCTCGTCCTCGCCGGGCCGCCGCTCGCGCGTCGTCGCCGAGACGGCGAGCTCGACCTCGAGGACGCGCTCGAGCAGGGCCTGGACGAGCGTGCCCTTGCCGGCGCCTGACGTGCCAGTGATGACGAAGACCGGTAGCTGCTGGCGTCTACCTGTTGAAGAGGCCAACGAGCTCCGCCCGCTGCCGCTCCGACAGGCCGCCGACCGTCTTCGCCTGGCTGATCCGGGCCTGGTTGAGGAAGCGCGCGGCTTTCACGCGGCCGAATTTCGGGACGGCCATGAGGATGTCGAACACCTTCGCCGTCTCGACGTACTCGGGCGGGCTGCGGAGTATGGACTCGATCCGCACCCGGCCGTCCTTGAGATCCTTCTTCAGCTTGGCGCGTTTCACCCGAATGTCGTTGGCTCGCTTGAGTGCCTCCATGCGCTGGTCCAGCGACCGCAGCGGCGCCTGCGCCTGGGTCTTTGGCGAGACCATGGCGCGGGAGTCTAACAAGTCGTCCGCGCGCTGCAACTACGTGCGAAACATTTCATTTGCAGCAGTTTCAATTCCCGTCACGCGCACACTCGCGCGATGTTCGGGTGTTGTCGAAACGACGTCGTGCGCACGTCCGCGCGCGTCGTCTGCGGACTCGAACCCATGCGCCAGACATTCCGCAGCGAGCTCGGCGCGCACGCGCGCGGGCGCGTCCGGATCGGCGAACAGGACCGTGCCGAGCGCGACCGTCGACGCGCCGGCAGCGACGAACTCGAGCGCATCGCGTCCGGACTGGACCCCGCCCATGCCGACGATCGGGAGGTCGGTCGCTCTGTAGCAGGCATGCACTGCGGCGAGCGCGATCGGCTTCAAAGCGGGGCCCGAATAGCCGCCGGCGCCACGCCCGAGGCTGGGCCGGAGCGTCCGCTCGTCGAGGCACAGGCCGCGGATCGTGTTCACGAGCGAAAGCCCGTCGGCTCCGGCCGCCGCGACGGCCCGCGCTGTCTCCGCGACGTCCCACGCCGCCGGAGAGAGCTTGGCGTAGAGCGGCAGCGAGGTGACCGCGCGGCACGCGGCGACGATCTCGGCCGCCGACTCGGGCGCCTCGTCGACATTCGGGCAGCTCAGATTGAGCTCGATCGTGACGTCGTCCAGCGACGCGCACGTCTCGGCGTAGTCCAGCGCGGAGAAACCGCCGACGGAGACCCAGATGGGTACGCCGAGCTCCCGCAATCGCGGCAGCACGCTGCCGAGGAACGCGTCGCGTCCCGGGTTTGCGAGCCCGATCGAGTTGAGCATCCCCGCGCCCGTCTCGGCAATCCGCACGGGCGGGTTCCCGGCGCGCGGCTCCGGCGTGATCGTCTTCGAGACGAACGCGTCGAGCGAACGCGCCACGTCGGGCCCCGTCAGCGCGTCCAGGCAGCCCGAGGCATTAAGCAGCAGCAAGGACCGGACCTTCGACGCAAAGGCGCTTGAGCTCGCCGTCGAGCTCCACCGCGCAGCCGTAGCAGGCCCCGTAGCCACAAGCCATCGGCGCCTCCCAGGCGAGCTGCGCCCACGGGGCGAGCGCGCGCACCGCTTCCAGCATCGGCTCGGGCCCGCAGGCGAGCACGTCGTAGCCGGACGGCAGGACGTCGGTGACGAAGGTCGGCTCGACGACCACGTCGGCATTCGGGACGAGCGCGGCGGCCTCCGCGTGCCGGTCGCTGCGAAAGCCCAGCACTGCGGGGGGCCGCCTCAGGCGCTGCGACAGGAACGGCAGCGGCGCCATGCCGATACCGCCGCCGACCAGCAGTGGGCGCTCGACGGTCAGGTCGTAGCCCTTCCCGAACGGGCCGAGGACATGGATGGCGTCACCTATGTCAAGCGCGCAAAGCGCCCGCGTCCCCGGGCCGATCGGGTCGATCAGGAAGGCGAGCTCTCCGGCCGGTGCGAGACAGAGGCTCATCGCCCGCGGCAGGACCCGGCCCGGCGCCTCGAGCATGAAGAACTGCCCCGGTTCTCCTGCGTCGAGCGCGCCGCGCTCGACGCTCACCAGGTGGTACGGCCCCACGCGTTCGTTTCGCCGAACTTCAAGCCGAGCGCGCCGCACCGATGCGCTCCTGGAGACTCTGGGCGATCTCGGTCCGCGCGTTCGCGATCGCGTGCACAGCTGCGGCCGCGCCCGCGATCGTCGTGATGCAGGGCACGCGCGCGACCAGCGCGGCCTCGCGGATCGCGTAGCCGTCCGTGCGCGCGCCCGACCCGTGCGGGGTGTTCACGACGAGATCGCAGCGACCGCGGCGGATCATGTCCACAACCGCCTGGCCCTTCTCGACCTCCTCCACCTCGAGCCCGGCTTTCGCGAGGATCTCGGCGGTGTTTCGGGTCGCCACAAGGCCGAAGCCGAGCCCCGCGAGGGCCGCGGCGACGGGAACGGCGTTCGGCTTGTCCGCGTCGCGCACGGACAGGAACGCGGTTCCACTCGTGGGGAGCCGTCGGCCGGCGGCGCGTTCCGCCTTCCCGAGCGCCGTGGGCAAGTCGTCCGCCGTCGCCATCACCTCGCCCGTCGAGCGCATCTCCGGCCCGAGCACGGGATCCGCGCCCGGGAACCGATGGAACGGCAGCACGGCCGCCTTGACGCTCACCTCGTGCGGACGCGGGTCACGCGGAAGCCCGAGGTCGCCGATCTTCGCGCCCGCTGCGAGCCGGCATGCGGCATCCACGAGGTTCACGCCCGTCGCCTTGCTCGCGAACGGCACGGTTCGTGACGCCCGCGGGTTCGCCTCGAGCACGAAGACCTCGCGCCCCTGCACGGCGAGCTGCACGTTCAGCAGCCCGACCACGCCGAGAGACCAGCCGATGCGCCGCACCGCCGCGTCGATGTCGGCCGACTGCTGCGGCGCGAGCGACTGCGCGGGCAGGACGCACGTCGAGTCGCCCGAATGCACGCCCGCCTCTTCGACGTGCTGCATGACCGCGGCCACGTAGGTGTCCTCGCCGTCGCACAGCGCGTCGACGTCGATTTCCAGGGCGTTGTCGAGGAAGCGGTCGATCAAGACCCGGCCCGATGCGGCCGCCCGCGCGGCACGCACCTGGTCCGCGTCGTAGCAAACGCGCATCGCCCGTCCGCCGAGCACGTACGACGGGCGCACCAGCACCGGGTAACCGATCCGCTCTGCGATCTCGATCGCGCTCTCTGCATCGTCGGCCATCCCCCAGGCCGGGCACTGCACCCCGAGCTTCGCCAGTAGCGCACCGAAGCGCTCGCGATCCTCCGCGAGGTCGACGGCGTCGAACTGCGTGCCGAGGATGCGAAAACCTGCGTTCTCGATCGTGCGCGCGAGCTTCAGCGGAGTCTGCCCGCCGAACTGGATCACGACGCCGACGGGTTGTTCGCGCTCGAGCACCGCGAGCACCTCCTCGGCGCCGAGCGGCTCGAAGTACAGGCGGTCCGACGTGTCGTAGTCGGTCGAGACGGTCTCCGGGTTGCAGTTGACCATCACCGCCTCGTAACCGAGGGCGCGGAACGCCTGCGCCGCGTGCACGCAGCAGTAGTCGAACTCGATTCCCTGGCCGATCCGATTCGGGCCCGAGCCGATGATCACGACCGAGCGCCCCGGCCGCGGCGGCGCCTCGTCGGCCTCGCCCCAGGTCGAGTAGAGGTAGTTGGATCCGGCCTCGACCTCACCCGCGCACGAGTCCACGCGACGGTAGGCCGGAAGCACACCGTGCGCCTTGCGGTGCGCGCGCGCCTCGTCCTCGCTGACGCCGCACGCGGCAGCGACGTCGGCGTCCGACAGCCCGATCCGCTTGAGACGCAACCAGTCGACGTCGTCCAGCGCCGGGCAGGACCGTAGCGCGAGGTCGACGGAGTCGAGCTCGCGCAAGAACCAGGGATGAAGGTTCTCCGGCTGCCAGCCGTCGTCGATCTCACGCGAACGCCGCGCCTTCAGAAACGCCTCCGTGAACGTCCGGCCGATCCCCATTGCCTCCCCCACGCTCTTCATCTGCGTGCCGAGCGTGCGGTCGGCTCCGGGGAACTTCTCGAACGCGAAGCGGGGGAACTTGACGACGACGTAGTCCAGCGTCGGCTCGAAGCTCGCGGGCGTCGTCTTCGTGAGATCGTTCGGGATCTCGTCCATCGTGTAGCCGACCGCGAGCTTCGCGGCGACCTTTGCGATCGGGTAGCCGGTCGCCTTGGACGCGAGCGCGGACGAGCGCGAGACGCGCGGGTTCATCTCGATCACGCGCACGTCCCCGTTCTCCCGGTTCCGCGCGAACTGGATGTTCGAGCCGCCGGATTCGATCCCGACCGCGCGCACGACCGCTGCCGCCGCGTCGCGCAGCTCCTGGTACGCGTGGTCGGAGAGCGTCATCTGCGGCGCGACGGTGACCGAGTCGCCGGTGTGCACGCCCATCGGGTCGAGGTTCTCGATCGAGCAGACAATGACGACGTTGTCCTTGCGGTCGCGCATCACCTCGAGCTCGAACTCGTCCCAGCCGCGCACGGACTCCTCGACGAGCACCTGCTGGATCGGGCTCTCCTGCAGGCCGAGCTCCACCTGGCGGCGGAGCTGCAGCTGCGTCTCTGCGAATCCGCCCCCGTGGCCGCCGAGCGTGAAGGCCGGCCGCACGACCGCCGGGAGCGAGATCCCGCCGAGATCGTCGAGCGAGGTGACGATCCGCGACTTCGGCACCTGCAGCCCGCAGCTCTGGACGGCGTCGCGGAAGAGCTCGCGGTCCTCCGCGCGCCTGATCACGTCGAGCGGCGCGCCGATCAGCTCGATCCCGAGCGCCTCGAGCAGTCCGTCCTCCGCGAGCTCGCGCGCGAGGTTGAGGCCGGTCTGGCCTCCCATCGTCGGCAGGAGCGCGTCGGGGCGCTCGCGACCGAGCACGTCCGCGACGCCCTCGAGGTCGAGCGGCTCGAGGTAGGTACGGTCGGCGAAGCCCGGGTCGGTCATGATCGTCGCCGGATTCGAGTTGACGACGATCGTGCGGAAGCCGTCCTCGCGCAGCACCTTCAACGCCTGGCAGCCTGCATAGTCGAACTCGCACGCCTGGCCGATCACGATCGGGCCTGAGCCGATCAGGCAGATCGACTTCAGGTCACGGCGCCTTGGCAAGCAGGCTCACCTCCTCGACCCATTGGGCGAGGATCGGCCAGGCGTCATGTGGGCCCGGTCCCGCCTCCGGGTGGAACTGGACCGAGCGCGCGCGCAGCTCGGGAAAGTCGAAGCCCTCGACGGTGTCGTCGTAGAGCGACACGTGCGTGGCCTCCTTCGCGTCACTCGGAGCGACCGCGAAGCCGTGGTTCTGGCTCGTGACGAGCACGCGTCCCGTCGCACGCTCGAGCACCGGGTGGTTCGCGCCGCGGTGTCCGAAGCGGAGCTTGTACGTCGAGTGGTCGGTCGCGAGCCCGAGCAGCTGGTGGCCGAGGCAGATGCCGAGCACGGGCACGCGCCCGAGCAGCTCGCGCACGGTCGCGATCTCGTCCACGAGCGGCTCCGGGTCGCCGGGCCCGTTCGTGAGCAACACGCCGTCGAAGCGCGCGAGCTCGTCGGCGTCGACGTCGTGCGGTAAGACCGTCACGGCGGCGCCCGCACCTGCGAGCCGCCGCAGGATCGACCGTTTTGCGCCGTAGTCGACGACTGCGATCTCTGCCTTGCCGAAATCGCTGTAGCGATACGGTTCCTTCGTCGACACGTCCCTGACGAGCGCGCGCCCGGCCATCGAGGGTTGCTCCCGCACCGAAGCGAGGACTTCGTCCACCGAGGCGTCGCCGGTGACGACGGCGGCGCGCATCGCGCCGGCTTCCCGCAGCTGCAGGACCAGGCTGCGCGTATCGACTCCCGAGAGCGCGACGATCCCACGCTCGTGCAGCCAGTCCGTCCACGCGGGTCCCCGCGCTTCGCGCATCAGGACCGCCCTCGCGTGGGGGCGCTTCGACTCGGAGCGTCCGTTCGCGACGCCGTAGTTCCCGACCATCGGCGCCGTGAAGCAGACGAGTTGCTCCGCGTAGCTCGGGTCGGTGACGACCTCCTGGTAGCCGGTCATCGCCGTCGTGAATACGGCCTCGCCGAACGCGAAGCCCTCCGCCGCGACCGATTCGCCGCGGAAGACCGTGCCGTCCTCGAGTGCGAGAAACCCTGTCATCCTTCGAATGCGACTAGGCCGTCGGCAATCGTCAGCCGCACTTTGCCACGGAGCGTCTCGCCGAGCAGCCAGGAGTTGGCCGAACGCGACTGGAAGGTCTCTTCTGTGACGCGCGCGGTGGCGTTCAGGTCGAGCAGGACGAGGTTCGCTGTTGCGCCGACTGCGATGCGCGGCTCGTCGAGACCGTAGGCACGCGCCGCGCCGGCGGACATCCGCTCGAGGATCGTCTCGAGAGGGATGGCGCCCGTGTCGACCAGGTTTGTATACAGCGCGGCAAACGCCGTTTCGAGTCCCGTGACGCCGAAGGGCGCCGCCTCGAAGGGGACCTCCTTCTCGTGGCGGGCGTGCGGCGCGTGGTCGGTCGCGATCGCGCTGATCGTGCCGTCGCAGAGCGCGTCGATCAGCGCTTCGCGGTCGGCCGGTGATCGGAGCGGTGGGTTCATTTTCACGTTCGGGTCGAGCGAGCGGACGGCGTCATCGGTGAGGCAGAGGTGGTGCGGCGTCACTTCCGCGGTCGCCTCGACGCCGGCCGCGCGTGCAGCGCGCAAGGCGTCGACCGATTCTCGCGCCGAGAGGTGAAGAAGATGCAAAGGCCGATCCTCGTAGGCCGCGAGCGCCAGGTCACGCTCAACCATCACCGACTCGGCGATCGAGGGGTAGCCGCCGAACCCGAGCTCGGCCGAGACTGCCCCCTCGTGCATGTGCCCGCCGCGCGAGAGCGTCGGCTCCTCGCAGTGCAGCGCGAGCTTCAGACCGGTGACGGAGGCGTACTGAAGCGCGCGGCGCATCAGCCCCGGTGAGACGACGGGGCGCCCGTCGTCGGAGAACGCCACCGCGCCCGCGTCCGCCAGCTCCGCCATCTCGGTCAGCTCCGCGCCCAGCTGGCCCTTCGTGATCGCGGCGAGGAAGCCGACCGGAATCTCTGCCTCGGCGCGGGCGTCCTCCACGAGAGCACCGAGAACCGCTGCGGAATCGACGACGGGGTCCGTGTTCGGCATCGCGAGGATCGCGCAGAAGCCGCCTGCGGCTGCGGCCGCAGTGCCACTCGCGATCGTCTCCTCATCCTCGCGGCCCGGGACGCGGAGGTGAACGTGCGGGTCGACGAAAGCCGGTGCGAGCACGAGGCCGGCGCCTTCGATCACCCGGTGCCCGTTTTGCCGGCTCGAATCTGACGATTCGCGCCGGGTAATGACGCCCTGATCGATGATCACGTCAAGAACTGCGTCGATTCCCTCGGCCGGATCGATGACGCGCGCGCCACGAATCACGAGATCGTCTGGGGGAGCGTGCTTCCTGACGAGCATCACGCGACCTCGTGGATCTCAGCGGTCTTGACCGAGACGGGTCCTTGGGTGAGCAGGTCGTAGAGCACCGCCATCCGCGTGACGAGACCGGCGCGCACCTGGGTCTCGATCAGGGCGTCGGCCGCGTCCGCAACCGCGGGATCGATCTCGACGCCGCGGTTCATGGGGCCCGGGTGCATGACCTTCTGCCCGGGCCGCAGCCGCGCGGCGGTCACGCCCCAGCGCGCGCTGTATTCGCGCAGTGACGGGACGTAGTTCGCACCTTCGAGCATCCGCTCGCGTTGCATGCGCAGGACATAGACGACGTCCGCTGCCTTGATCGCGTCGATGTCGGTCGTCGTCTCACAGCCCATCGTCTCGATCCCGCGCGGAATCAGCGACGGCGGCCCGACGAGGGTGACGCGCGCGCCCATGAGCGCGAATGCCTGGATGTCGGAGCGCGCGACGCGCGAGTGCAGGACGTCGCCGACGATCGCGACGTGAAGACCGTCGATGTGGCCGAACTCCTCCTGGATCGTGTACAGGTCGAGCAGCGCCTGCGTCGGGTGCTGGTGCTTGCCGTCGCCCGCGTTGACGACGTGCGCGCCGGTGTAGCGCGCGACGAGCTGCGGCGCACCGATCTCCTCGTGGCGGATCACGATCACGTCCGGGTCGTACGCTCCGAGCGTGATCGCCGTGTCCTTCAGCGACTCGCCCTTGTCCACCGACGACCCGCTCGACTTCACCGACATCGTGTCGGCCGAGAGCCGCTTCGCAGCGAGCTCAAAGCTCGAAAGCGTCCGCGTTGACGACTCGAAGAAGAGGTTGACGACAAGCCGTCCGCGCAGCGTCGGCAGCTTCTTCATCTCGCGCTCGAGCGAGCGCTCGAAGGTTCGCGCCGTCCCGAGCAGGCGCTCGACGTCGTCGTGGGTCAGGTCGGCGATCGAGATGAGGTGTCGCCGCGGAGGTGCCCTCGGCGGCAGGAAGTCCTCGCGCATGACCTTGATCTCAGCCATCTTCCTCCTCGGGATTCGGAACGAGCAGGACGCGGTCGACCTCGTCGACCTCGACGAGCTGCACCTGGATGCGCTCGCCGCGCGAGGTCGGCAGGTTCTTGCCGATGTAGTCCGGTCGGATCGGGAGCTCGCGGTGGCCGCGGTCGACGAGGCACGCGAGCTGCACGCGCGCCGGGCGGCCGTAGTCGAAGAGCGCCTCGATCGCGGCGCGGATCGTCCGGCCGGTGTAGAGGACGTCGTCGACGAGGATGCAGGTCATCCCCTCGAGCGGGAACTCGAGCGTCGTCGCCCGCACGAGCGGCTGCGCGTGCCGCGGCGCCTCGCCGCCCCGGACCTGGACGTCGTCACGGTAGAAGGTGATGTCGAGCGAGCCCAGCGCGACCTCCTCGCCGGCGCGCTCAGCGATCAGCCGCCGGAGGCGCTGCGCGAGCGGCACGCCGCGTGTGTGGATGCCGACGAGCGCGACGCGATCGAGCTTGAGGTTCGCCTCGATGATCTCGTGTGCGATCCGCGAGAGCGTCCGCCCGATCGCTTCGGCGTCGAGCAGGAGCTTCTCGGAGGAGACCCGCGCGGCAGCCATGTGCAACTCCTTTCCGGCCTCGCTGGACCGAGTTAAAGGGGTCGAAGTTGCCCGGAGCCTACCCGACCCACCGGATGGCGTCTGAGTGCTCAAACGGGACGTACGCCGCGGCCGTGAGGTTCAGACGCCGCCGAGAACCAGACACGCGGCGCAGACTCGAAGAGTTGCAGCGCCGAGCAGGGAAGAGCAAGGTTAGCGAGAGCGTCCGGGATACCCAAAGCTGGCGGGAAGACTTCCGCGCCCAAGCAATGGGTCGGCGAGACCGGCCGCCGAGATCGTCGTGATGACGGGTCGCGCTTTGAGGTCGACAACACGGACACGGTCCCATCCAAAACCAGAGACGTACGCCCGGTGCGCCAAGACAACGTCCACAAAAACGGTCCGTCCTGCAAATAACCGCAGCCGCTGCTTCCCAGTGGCGCCGTAGGCCTTGAGCCCGATCCCTGCTCGCGGCGCGTGGCTTCGGCCGCCTGTCGCAAGGAGAAGACCGTCGGCCACAGCAAACGAATCGGCGCCACGGTCGAGGACTCTCAGACTCCAGTCATGCACGTTCACTAGCTGCAGGCCAGCCGCCTCGGTGGTTCCGCGCGAATCTTTCCCCGTCAGTGCAAGGATCCCACCGCCGAGCCACCGCGCCATTCGAATCGAACCTTCGGCGCGCTTTTGACTCTGCGACAGCGTCCGCGACCCGTTTCCTTGGGCGGCGTTCGCTTCCAGCGTCAAGACGTGGTACGAGATCTGAAGCGTTGAAAGATCGACTGCGGCGACCGCGCCGCTCGGATCGATGACATACGCGATTGCACCACTTGCATCGCTCGCAAAGCCCGGAATCCAGTGGTTGCTCACACCGCCAGCTGAGGACTCAAAGCCAGCGCGCTGAGCCAACTGAATCTGACGCATCCCGCGCGCGTCGACGACGACCACTGTCGCAGGACCGATACCGTCGGACGGCGACGAAAGCAGCACGAGTCCGCGCGGCCAACGGTCTACCGAAAGAACAGTTCCGGGCACCCGGTCGCGCGACAGGATGCGTCCCGCACGCGGGTCGATTAGAACGACGCTGAGCTCCGCCGGGCAACACAAGAGATCACCGACGAGAGCGGCCACACGCGCCTTGCCGGTCCATGCCAGTGCGCTGACGTCGCCTGCGAGTCTTACTCTCGGCCAATTCGTCCGAAGCAAGGGAAGGCTGACGAAGTCGACCAAGTTCGGCTCGTTGATCGGATGCGCGTGCACCGCGACCGCGAGCGTTGACCCGGCGGGAGAAAGTGCCCAGGCGTTCACGTATGGCAGCGAAAGCGATCTGACGCTAGGAGTCCGTCGTGTCCGGGATTCGAGCGGCGCGAGTTTCGCGCCGCCGCGCCTCGCCGAGAACGCGAGAAGCGGTCCATCAGCGATCTTCGGTGGCGCACGGAGCGTCATGACCGCAGTCGATCCGTCTGACACTGCACCGGCACTAACTACGGGCAGCGTCGCCGCTGCGGCTACGGCAAAAACGATCCGTCGCATCCTTCTGCCGATCGTCAACTTTATCACGATGGTCAAGCCCGCGGCCCGTGGAAACAAGTCGTCAAGTCTCAGCTGCGGCCGTAACCAGCAGCTCTAGTCAAAGCTCAGCCAACGTGACGGCTAAGAGCGAGAATCGCCAGCGGGGAGATTATTCCTGCGACCCGAGCGGTACGTGGGAAGGCCGCGGCCGGATATAGAGCAGCGTTCGCCGGGTCGACTGGCTTACCTCTCAAGACGCCCGCAAGCGCCGGGATCGATCTGCCTAACGCGAATCCCGCACCATACGTCGCACCCGCGGCGGGGCCAGCCCAGAGTGCAAACGCGATGCCGCCGTAGACGAGCGGCGTGGACATTTCAGTCAAGAAACCAACCCCAAGGAGGGCGCCGAAGTACGCGCGGCCGATTGGCCCCGCTTGCGCGAGCGAACGCCTTGCCTGGCGCCCACTTCGGTCGCCGGGAAATGATGGTCGACCTCTCAAATGCCAAACCGCCGAAATCGCCATCGCGATAGCGAAAGCAGCGAAAGTCACGACGTTCGGCAAAACGACGCCGACCAGGGCAAAACCGCCGTACGTAAGGCCTGCGAGCGCAAGCGCCCCCAGGCTGTAGAGCGCAACACTAGTTAAGCGACGAGAGAGGCGACCGCCTCCCGCTGCGATGAAATACGCGTTCGCTGCTCAGCCGGATTTGCTGTCGAGCAAACCGACAGTGGTTCCGAAGATCACCGAGATGGTTACGACGCTCATTTACGATGCGGCTTCACGAATGAATACGGTCGCCTTACGCGGGCACGCCTTTTGCGTCCCCGTCTCCCAGCCAATGCAGTACCCGTGATCGTCGCAATTGACGGTTGCGCAGTCGCAGCAGGAGGTGTACGACCTGCAGGAGCAGGCGCCGCACGTGTACCAGCTTCCAAAGCAAGTCCAGCAGCTCGTTCCGCTCCACGAATTGAAGTAGCCACGACAATTCGCCAACTGCTGCTGCGTGAGACATCCGGTTCCCTGGGCGCACTTGCACAGGCTGCTCCGTTGGCTGTAACTGCAGCACTGTTCTGTTGATGGGCCGCAACCAGTCGGACACCCAACGCCTGTTGTCGGTTCACAATTCTCGATGATCGCCGCGGCCGTTGCCGCACGTAGGAGCGACCACCCGCCCCCGGCCGTTACAACGGCAAACCCGAGGAAGAGTCGGTTCGCGCCGCGGCGTAAGAATCGCCGTCGATCAACCCGTCGGGCGAGACCTTCAGCGGTTGAGTGAACGATATCTGGCACGTCGCCTCCTATTCCTACGCGTTTGCGACCGCGCCTTCGGATGTAGCGGCGCTTGCCTCTGCTGCAACTGCGGCAAGCTCGTCAACGTCCTCAGGGTGATTGACCAAGCCTTTCGCGGCGATGCGTCCGCGGGCATCGATCGCGTACGCGAACGGCAATCCTCCTACCTCAAAAGCCCTGTGCGCCGCCTCATCAGGACTCACCGAGACGCGCCAGCCAGCCCTCTCGAGGTCCTCGGAGCACGCGGGCGGTTCGGCGTCGAACCAAAACCGTTCGATTCTATTTGCCGGTGCCGGGGATTCCGCGAGGCGCTCCGCAAGCTGCTTGCAGATCGGACACGAAGGAAGGGCAAACACAGCAACGCTTGGTCGCGCCGAACGCTGCCAATCAACAGGAAGCGCGGCTCTCCCGTTGCCATTGAGCGTGACTGCCGGTGCCGTGGATCCGACGTCAAGCCCGTGAAGACTCATCCGCTCGCGCCCGCGCATCCAGCTCAACCCGAATTGGCGGTACAGAAGCAGCACCATCACGGTCAACAGCACCGTGATGATCCACAAGATGATGTATGTCGCTAGTGCAAATCCGCTCACCGCGTTACCTCCGCGTGACGCTGGATGGTCGCGAGCGCGACGATCCCAGGCGCCTCCATCAGCACGAACCCGATCAGCGCGCCGCTCGCGACGCCGAACACCACACCCGAAGAAGCTGGCGCCGCCGGCAATGCGAGTGCGACAGCTGCCATCACAAGCAGGAGGAAGTTTCGCCCGACAAGCACGCGCCTCTCGGTTTCCGGATCGTCGGCCGCGACGGTCCGCCAGCACCCGCAGCCCCCAGTGGAATCGGTTCGGCGGCGAACGACGACGAAAACGATGAAGGCAAAGACGGCTGGCGCGGCGCCGAGACGGCCGGCAACCGGTTGCGCAAGGAGCGCAGCGGCCGAGCCAATCTCGAGAAGGGCCGTTGGCGCGACGGCAGCGTGGGCGTAACGTCCAACGATCGGAGCAGCAGCCACGAGCGCCGCAGCAAATTTCTCGCCGTTTCGCAGCTTCCAGATCGCGGAAAACGTGAGCGCCGCAGCGGGAGCTGCGCTCAGCGAGTAGACCAGTGCGTCAATGTCCATGCCGAGTGGTCGCCTCTCCGCCTAGGTGACGATTGCGCGACCATCCCACAGAGGCCGACGAAGTCGCGAGTAGGCCCGTGGCCAGTAAAGCCAACGCGGCCGCGGCGAACGCATTCGCCTCGCTCTCAGCGAGCTCGCAGTTGCTCCTAAGCGCTAGCACCCGACCAACTTCCCTTTGCAACTCGGACTCTCTGCTCTTTGCAACTCGGACTTTCTGCACTTCGCGCGTGCGGACTTCGCGTCAATCTGAATCCATGGGTCTTGCCCCGGCCCTCAGTCTCTTTGTCGCCTCAGTGCTTTCGGGATCAGCTGAAAGGCGCGGCAGTCGCTGCGTTGAGGTGACACCGAACCGTGCTTTCGTGGGCCCTCCTTTGGTTGACGGCTCTTGAGGACTGCAGACACAGGCGAGCGTAGGTGAGCTCCGCGCCACGCGCAAGATGGCGCAAAACGCCTAAGCGCTCACTGTCATGGCGCCGGGAGGAGGAAGCTCGGCATGGGTGTCGCTTCGCGCCATGTCGATTTCAGCTGCATGCAACAGGCGGCGGACAGGCGTACAGTTCGCCCCCTAAGTCAACATCGGCTGCGGCAGGAACACGCGTTGGATGCTCACGCTGTCGGGCCGTCAGAAACAGGTTCTCTCGCTCCTAGCGCAGGGTTTTACGGATGAAGAGATCGGACTGCGGCTCGGGATCTCACCAAGAACCGCGAGGGCACACGTCGACGCGCTGAAGCACAAGCTGGGTGTTTCTCGACGTCGGGAAATACCGGCGGCGTTTCGCCGATTGACGGGCATGGACCCCTTCGGGAACGAGGCTTAGCCGTCACGTAGACGCCTAGGCAGCACCGCTTAACGCGGCGTGAACGGAAGATCACCCTTTCGGGCGCAAACTCGCACACTCGTCGTGCGTCTTGACTTGCACTGTGGCGCATTGGGGCGTGAACGTGACCGTCGACCCACCGCGGCGTTCCGCCGCACTGCCGTATCGGCGCGCTCGGCGGTTCAGCTGGGGCTGGTCTCCGCTCTCCTCGAAGAGGCTGCGATGCTCGGGCCCGTGATGGTCGAGTACAGCGCCGCCCACTGGTGCGCGTCCAGCTCGCGCGGTGCCGCGCCCTCGATGCCCATTCGCCGCAAGGCTCGGGGCGCGGCGACTGCGCGCAAGCCGCGGCGGAAGCCCGTGGCGACGAAGCCGCGGTAGCGGCGCCACTCGCGCTCGGGGATGAGCGGGACGGCGCGCCGGATGTAGACGAGGACGCCGGCGTCGACGCTCGGCGGCGGGACGAACGCGCTTCGCGGCAGCCGCCTCGAGACGCTCGTCTCGTACCAGGCCGCCCAGAGGACGCCGTTCAGCGTGCTCGGCCACGGCAGCACCCGCTTCTGCGCGACGCCCCAGGCCACGACGAGGTCGGCGCGGACGAGCGGCGTGCGCGGGTCGTCGAGCAGCCGGCGGAGGATCGCCGTCGTCCGGGCGAAGGGGACGTTCGCAACGACGCGAAACGGCTCACGCGGCAACGGCACGCGCGTGGCGTCGCCGACGACGACGTCGACGTTCGGCCAGCGGCCCTGCAGGCGGGCGGCAAGTCGCGGATCGACCTCCACCGCGACGACGCGGCGAGCGACGCGTGCGAGCTCGGCGGTCAGGCGCCCGGTGCCGGCGCCGAGGTCGACGGCGACGTCGTTCGGTCCGACACAGGCGTCGCGGACGAGCTCCGCCGCAAGTCGGCTCGTGCGGAGGAAGTGCTGGCTACGCGCGCGGGTCGGCCGCGCACTGCGTGCGCGTCGGCCGGCCACGGAAGAACGTGACAGTCATCGTCGGGTTGCCTCGATCCCCATGATACGCACGGTGCGGCCGATTCCCATTCTCGCGGCGCTCGTCGCGCTCTCGACGCTCGTGCGCGCGTGGGCAGGCCTGCGGATCCCGACGCCGTGGATCGCAGCCGACGAGATGATCTACGCCGAGCTTGGCCGCAGCCTCTGGGAGACCGGGCACCTGCACATTCTCGGACAGGACGCGCCGTTCTACAGCCTCGTCCACCCCGCGCTCGTCGGGCTGCCCCTGGCGCTCTTCGATACGGAGCTCGGCTACGACGTGGCGCGCGTTCTGCAGGCACTCGTGATGTCGCTCACCGCGGTGCCGGTCTTTCTCTGGGGACGCCGGCTGATGTCGGACACGTGGGCGCTCGTCGCTGCGGCGCTCACGCTGACGATCCCGGGGCTTGCGTACTCGGGGCTGTTGATGACGGAGACCGTGTTCTTGCCGGCGGTCACGCTCGCGGCCTGGGCCATGTGGCGCGTGCTGCTCGCGCCGACGCCGCGGACGCAGGCGCTCCTGCTCGGCGCCGTGGCGCTCGCGGTGCTCACGCGCCTGCAGGGACTCGTCCTCGTGCCCGTGTTCGTGCTCGCCGTGTTGCTCTACGCCGGTGCGACGCGGAGCTGGACGCCGTTGCGCAGGACGGCGCCCGCGCTCGGTGCGATCGGCGGTCTCGCGGTGATCTGGCTCGCACTCGGCGGCTTCGGCGCCTACGGGCCGGCGGGCGACGCGAACTACCACCTCGCCGACTCGCTCCGGTTCATCGCCTACCACGCGGCGGACGCGGTGCTGCTCGTCGCCGTCGTCCCGGCGTGCGCGCTGGTCCAGCTTGTGGCTCAGAGCCACAAGCTCGACCCGCCCCTCCGCGCGTACCTCGCGGTCACCGTCGCGCTCACGATTGGGCTCGTCGCCGAGGTCGGGATCTTCGCGTCGCGGTACGTCGGCCGGCTTGCAGAGCGCGATCTGCTCGGCCTCGTGCCGGTGCTCTTCCTCGCGCTCGCGCTCTGGCTCGACCGCGGCGGGCCGCGCACGCGGCTGTCGGCGTCCCTGATCGCGCTCGGGACCGTCGCGCTCGTCCTGGTGCTTCCGCTCGGCCGGCTCGTGCACAAGGCTGCGCTCCCCGACGCGTTCACGCTCGTGCCCGTGTGGGAGCTCGGGAGCTACGAAGCGGTCGTCTGGGGCTTCGCCGCGGCGGCGGCACTTGCGTTCGCGCTCCTTCCGCGCGGAGCGCTCGTCGCCCTACCTGTCGCGCTCGCGCTCGTGTTCGGCGCCACCTCCATCGAGGCTTCACGGTTCGCAGCGAACGAGTCGGCCGGGCTGAAGCACGCGTTCTTCGCGGGCGATCCGGAGTGGGTCGACCGCACGGCGACCGGCGACGTCGCGTACTTCTACGACGGCGAGCCGCACTGGAACGCCGTGTGGGAGTACGTCTTCTGGAACCGGAACCTCCCGCACGTGTACTGGCTCGAGGGCACGAAGCGCGTTCCCGGCCCGCTCCCGCAGGAGCGCGTCGCCCCCGCGGCCGACGGCACCCTCGCACCCGACCCCCCGCCGTTCCTGCTGGCCTCGACCGCGTTCACGTTCTTCGGCGCGCGCGCTGCCACGATCGCCCAGACCGGCCTTGTCCAGAAGGGGCTCGTGCTCTGGCGGGTACAGCCGCCCCTGCGGCTCTCGACCGTCCTCACTGGCGTGCAGGGGAGCGGCGACGTCTACGGCCCGGCGCGGATGACCGCCTACGCCTGCACCGCCGGCTCGTTCGCGCTCACGCTCGTCGCGAAGGGCGCCCCGGTCACCGTCGTGCTGCAATCCGGAGCAAACCGGATCGAGCACACGCTCGCGGCCGAGGAGGTGTGGTCCCCGAGCCTGCCCGCCGCCGCGGCCGACGGCCGCTGCGTCCTCGACGTGACGCCGAGCGGGCTCGTGGGCTCGACGCGCTTCGAGTTCGTCCGCGGCTAACGCCTCAACGCGTGCGCACGTCCTGCACGATCTGCTCGTTCGCGAGGTCCGCGTGCTGCCGGGCCTTCTCGGCGAACCATTCGGTTGCTGCGCTGAGCTCGGCGAACATGTGCGCGGCGACGAGGTCGATGCGAGCTGCGGTGAGGCGCAACGGGTCCTGTTCGAGTCGGTCGCGCTCGACCCGGCCGGGCCGGAACGCGGTATTCGACCAGTCGCCCTCTACGGCCTCGTCGAAGACCTCATCGGTGATCTTGTCGACGACCAGTGAAAGCGCCTGGAGCTGGATGAAGCGCTCCAGCAGTTGATGACCTTCAGACATGGCGTTCCCCCTTCTGGGCTGATGCGGGAAGCCACAGAGACAGACGCCGGTCCGGTCGTATGGGCTACTGGTTCCACTTGTCGGCCGTCACCTTGCCGTGACCCTGGCTTTTTGCCCTGGGGTCGGTGACGTCTTGCGGAGTCCCGGCATCGAAGAGCTCGCGCTCCTTGTTCGCCATCGTGCCCTGGCTCCGCCTGGCGGAGAAGTCCTTTCCGAATTGCTGAAGCCTGCGGAAGTACCGATTCACGTCCCTCCTCTTCGTCGGAGCCCGCGCGTCTCGAGCGCGCGGGCGAGGTCGCTCATGGACAGGAGGCCGACGAGGCGCTGACCGTCGAGCACGAGTCCGCGCCCGACGCCGTTCGAAAGCTCGATGAGCGCGTCCTCGAGCGGCTCGTCCTCGGTGAGCGTCGGGACGTCGTCGGCCGGAAGCATGCAGTCGCGCACGGTTCGCTCATCCCACTCCCCGCGCGGCACCTGCGCTACACACCGGAAGGGGAGCAGCCCGACTGCCTGGCCGTTCTCGACGACTGGATAGGTGGTGTACCGGTGTGTCCAGACGACCCGGTCCATCAGGTCGCCGATCGACATCGAGGGAGCGACCGTCTGGGGGTCGCGGACCATCAGATCCCGCACCCGCAGGCCGCCGAGCGCGTCGCGCACCGCGATGTAGCGCGCCTCGGCCGAGGCGGCCCCGAGCAGGAACCAGCCGATGAACGCGAGCCAGAGCCCGCTGAGATCGTTCATGAAGAAGAGCGCGACACCTCCGGCGATGAAGAGGAAGCCAAAACCGCGGCCGATCGACGCGGCGATCCGGGTCGCCGAGGCGAAGTCGCCCTTGGCGGCCCAGAGCGCCGAGCGCAGCACCCGCCCGCCGTCGAGCGGCAGCGCAGGCAAGAGGTTGAAGACGAGCACGGTCAGGTTGATGTACCCGAGCCAGGCCGCGGTCCCGTCGACAACGGGCGCGCCGTGAACGGCGAGTGCGATCGCAACGAAGGCGATTCCGAGCACGAGCGACACGAGCGGCCCGGCGATCGCGATGCGAAACTCCGCCCCCGCCGAAGGGAACATCCCCTTGAACTGCGCGACGCCGCCGAAGAGCCAGAGCGTGATCCCATCGATCTCCATCCCTTCGCGACGCGCCTGAAAGGCGTGCCCGAGCTCGTGGAGGAGGATCGAGGCGAAGAAGAGCAGCGCAGAGCCGAACGCCATCGCCCAGTACGTGCTGTCGGAGAGGCCCGGGTTCTGGTCCGGAAAGATCGCGGTCGCCCACGACCAGGTGAGCAGCGCGAAGACGACCAGCCAGCTCCAGTTGATGCCGATCCGGATGCCGGCGATGCGGCCGAGCGTGATGCTCGCGCTCACGACCGTCCCATCATGCCTGAGCGACGGCGATCAGCCACTGGAGCGAGTACCGGACAGTTTCCGGGAGCTCCCGGCGCGCACGGTCGATCCCTTCCTCGACCTCGGCCGGCGGGAGCAGGTCGAAGGTCGAGATGTGCCGCTGCTCGAGCTTGTCGAGCGCGGCTTCGCGCGTGAGTGACATGCCGCCTGTCAAACGCTCGAGCTCGACCGAGATGAAGCCGGCTTCCCGCAGCTCCCGCTCGAGTTCTTGCTGCGTCGGGAAACGCGCGCGGTCGACCGCCTCCAGCGACGGGAAGAACTCGTTCAGCCAGTGCGCGTCGAAATGCGACTCGTGGAACGACACGACGGCGATCCG
This sequence comes from Gaiellaceae bacterium, assembly GCA_036000665.1. Classification (GTDB taxonomy): domain Bacteria; phylum Actinomycetota; class Thermoleophilia; order Gaiellales; family Gaiellaceae; genus JACCTU01. The sequence goes on along the minus strand of DASYUZ010000071.1, from coordinate 4,681 downwards.
GCCGGCCGGGGCGAGAACGCGCCGCGCCTCGTCGAATGCCGCCGGCCGGTCGAGGAGGTGGACGACGAGCCAGAACAGGACGGCCTCGAACCACCCGTCCTTGAAGGGGAGCGCCTCCGCGCGCGCCTGCTTGAAACGCAGCCCGGGCGCCCTGGCACGCGCGACCGCGAGCATCTCGGGGGACACGTCGACGCCCCAGACCCGGGCCGCCTGCTCCCCGGCGAGCGCGAGGCTCAGACGTCCGGTGCCGCAGCCGACGTCGAGCACGCGCGCCGCACGGAGGCCGGCGCGCGAGACGATGAGCTCGTAGATCCGGCGCCAGTTTTCGTCGACAGGGCGAACGCGGTCATATGCGGCCGCCAGCCGCCCGAAATCAGGTCCCGCCGGCGTCGAGCTCATCCGGCTCGGTCATCGCCTCGATCGCGTCCTGCGCGAGGTCGACCTTCGAGTCCGGCACGAGCACGGCGATCGAGTCGGCCTCGTCCTCGGGCTCGAGCTGTGACTCGATCCCCACCTCCGTGAGGATCGCCTGGATCTCCTCTGCCTCGGCAACGTCGCCGGCGATCGCCACTCGAACCATGCTCGTCATGCGGTCTCCTCGACGGTCGGGACGGGTTCCGGAGCGGCGGATTCTATGCGTCTCCCGGCCACCCCACCCTTCACCAGGCGCGGCGGGCCTCGCTCGGGGAAGGGCACCTCGACGACGTCGAAGTCCCGCGGGACCACGGTCTCGGGAAAGATCGCCCGCGCCTCGCGCGCGATTTCCGGCCCGAAGTAGCGGCTCGAGAGGTGTGTGAGCGCGAGGAACGACACCTCGGCGTCGCGGGCGGTCTCCGCGGCGTCGGTCGCCGTGGAGTGCATCGTCTCCTCGGCGCGGTGGCGCTCCTCTTCGGCGAAGGTCGCCTCGTGGACGAGCACGTCGGCGCCCCGCGCGACCTCGGTCACGGTCGGTGAGGGCGCAGTGTCGCCGGTGAGCACGACCTTGCGGCCGGGGCGCGGCTCGCCGACGACCAGGTCGGGCGTGATCACGCGCCCGTCGGGGAGCGTGACCGCCTCACCGCGCTGGAGATCACCGCGCTCGGGCCCGATGGGGATCGAAAAGGCGTCGGCGGCCTCGGCGTCGAAGCGACCCGGGCGCGGCGCCTCGACGAGCGCCCAGCCGACCGAGGTGAGCCCGTGGTTCGGCTCGAAGACCTCCAGGCGGTACTCGCCGCGCTCGAGCACGTCGCCCGGCCGCACCGTGACGAGCTCGTACGGGTAGCTCAGCTTCCCGAAGATGCGGCGTAGCGCTGCGAAGAGGTCGGACAGGCCCGGCGGTCCGTAGATCGTCATCGGCAGCTCGCGGCCCCGCAGCGCGAACGTCTTCAGCATCCCGGGCAGGCCGAGGTAATGGTCGGCGTGGTAGTGCGTGAGGAAGATCTCGCGCAGCTCGATCAGGCCGACCGTCGAGCGCAGCATCTGGCGCTGCGTCCCCTCGCCGCAGTCGAAGAGCAGCTTGTCGCCTCCACGGCGGACGAGGAGCGCGCTGGGCGCGCGCTGCGCGGTCGGCATGGAGCCGGCGGTGCCGAAGAAGACCAGGTCGAGGTCCACGTCTCGATTGTAGGAAGGTCAGTTGGCGATGCGGATCGCCGCGCAGCGCCCGCCGGTGTTGCGGATTGCGTCGAGAGCGGCCGCGGAGAGCTCGTAGCGCCCGTTCAGGGCCGTTCGCGTGTCCCAGGCCGGGCTCGACGGTCCGGCGAGCAAGCCCGGGCACGGCACCAACCCGTGACCCACTCCCAAGGTCACGTTCGCGCCCGTGCGGCGGCGGCCCGTCGAGCGCCCCGACGCGCAAGACGAGCGTCGGCATTACGGCAAGACCAGCGTCTGACCGGCGCGGATCGTGCCGCCGGAGAGCCCGTTCCGCTGCTCGATCCTCCAGACACCGCGGCGCGGGTCGCCCCCGTAGCGCCGAGCCGCGATCGACCACAAGGTGTCCCCGGGCTGCACGGTGTAGGCCCGCTCGGCCCCTGCGGCGCTCGAGGCGCGTGCTGCGACGGCCCAGACGACGGCCACGAGCAGCGCGAGCATCAACACCCTGGCGAACATACGTTCGAACGATACCGAACGCACGTTCGGGTTGTCAAGGCTCTTCAAATGGCTCGTTGCCGCGTTGGCTCGATCTCCCCGAGCACGCCCGTCATCGACGCGTGGACGTTACGCCCGGTCGAGCTCGAGCACGTCTGCGCGGGGCGTGCCGCCCGCGACGTCCAGCCGGATCATCGTGTGGGCCGGCGCCCGCCGGCGCTCCGTCGGGCTCCCCGGGTTCAGGATCCAGACGCCGTCGTGAAGAGCCGCCTCCGGGCGGTGCGAGTGGCCGTAGACGATCGCGCCGCAGCCCGGGAAGCGCGCGACGAGCCGCTTCGGCCGGCCCTGACGCGGACCCGCGTCGTGGACGATCCCGATCCGCATGCCGGCGGCTTCGACGATGCGCTGCGCAGGAAGCAACTCACGGAGCGCGGCCTCGTCCATGTTGCCGTGCACCGCGGCCACCGGCCCGAGCTCCTGGAGCTCCTCGAGCACCGAGAGCGCGACGAAGTCACCGGCGTGGACGATCAGGTCGGCCGCATCGAGCTCTCGCAGGCAGGCGTCCGGGAGTCGCCGCGTTCCACGCGGCAGGTGCGTATCGGAGAGAACCGCGACGCGCGTCGTCAGTTGACCGCGAGCAGCGTCCGGCGCTCGGGGTTCATCTTCGACGTCAGCTGGACGACCGCGGTGACGCCGACCCGGACGCGCAGCGTCTTGTATGCGCGCAGCTGGTAGCGCACACCGCCGACCTTCACGACAGCGTCTTCCTGCGCGCTGATCAACGCCCGCGAGCCGGCGCGGCGCACCTTCGCGCCGAGGACCTCCTCGGTGTGCTGCCAGACGACCCGCCTGCCGCGACACCCCTGTCCGAGGGCCGTCTGGACGGTCGACCACGCGGGGCGGCGCGACTTGTCGGCGCGCACGAGACCGGCCTGCCAGCGGTCGAGATTCGGCTCGTCGATCAGGCCGAAGAAGAGCATCTCGCGCACCGACGGGTCGCACGAGACCGAGCGAACGAGCGCGCCGTAGATGCGCGCCTGCGTGCTCTCGTCGGTCGGGCGGACGCTCTCGCGCCCGTAGTACGACTCGCGCAGGTGGGACGGGATCGCGACCTGCCAGCCGACCTCGTCGAGCTTGAACGTGAGCGGGTGCTCCTCTTCCAGTCCCGGTTCCGCGAACGTCGGCTGCGCGGTGCCGTTGAAGGCATCCCAGATCGCCTGCTTGATCCGGCCCAGATTCGTGACACCGGCGTTCGGCCAGCGGTAGCCCTTCGCGAGCGGGTCGCGGTCCTTCGCCGGGTAGGGGTGGAACCCGAAGACGTCCATGATCGGCTTCTCGCGCCCGAGGCGTTGGTAGCCGGTCCCGAGGTCGCGGATGAACTTCACCGGCGACGTCGACACGTTCGACGGCGCGTTCGGCATGTCGTTGCCGCGCGGCGAGAGGCCGACGCCGACGACGGTGATCTCCTCGTTGACCTCCTTGAGCGCGTCGTAGGACGCCGCGAGGAACTTCGCGAACGCGATCCCCGAGGCGCCGGTGCCGTTGTCGTTGAACTGCGGCTGCCAGAAGCGCGTCAGGTTGGGCTCGTTCCCGACCACGAACTCCTTCACCTGCGGGTACGTGGCGGCGAGGATCCGCAGCCAGTCGGTGAACTTCTGCAGCGCCTCGGGGTCGCCTGTGATCGCACGCGCCTTACCGATGTGGATCCCGAAGGAGAGGTGGATCCCGAGCTTCTCCGCCTCGGGGATCGCGCGGTCGAGGAACGGCCGCTCGGTGATCGAGAGCGGGTTCTCCGGGTCCCAGTTCACCGTCATCTTGTTCGCCGTCAGTCCCGCGGCCGAGAGCTCGGAGAAGAACCACGCACCGCCGTCGTCGTCGTACTTGCCGCGGTCGTCCGAGACGCCGAAGACCGGGGCCGCTCCCGCGACCCCCGCAAGCACCAGCGCCGCGCATGCGGCTGCGACTGTGATCAGAACGCGGCTCATGCCCTCGTCAGTCGGCCCGACCGGCGCCGGAGTTTAGCGCCCGGCGATGACGGCGTCGAGGAGGCGCTCCGCCCCGAACCGGACGGGATCGTCGGCCGGGAGCCCCGTCTCGGCCTCCGCGAGCTCGATCGCGGCCCGGGCCTCCTCCTCCGGCAAATCCCTCGTGTTGAGGGCGATGCAGGCCACCCGTGCGGGCCGGGCCGGCAGGGAGAGGCGCTCGTGGAGCTCGACGAGCTCTGGGAGGCTCAGCAGGCGGTGCCCGGGGTAGCCCTCGACCTCGGTCGCCCCGGCCTGGTGGCAAAGGACGTAGAGGTGGGGCGCGCTGCCGTGGATCAGGCCGAGGGTGACCCCGGAGTACGCCGGATGGGTCACGGCGCCCTGGCCCTCCACCATCAGCAGGTCGGTGCCGCCTCGCTCGTAGCCCTCGACGACGAGCTGCTCCGCGGCGCCAGCGAGGAAGTCCGAGACGACCGCGTCGATCGAGATCCCCCAGCCCGCGATCGCGATCCCGGTCTGCCCCGTCGGCACGAACTGCGACGCGAGCCCGCGCGCCCGCGCCGCGCGGTCGAGCTCGAGCGAGACGGTCATCTTCCCGATCGCGCAGTCCGAGCCGACGGTCAGCACGATCGTCG
>DASYUZ010000070.1:0-5860 GCA_036000665.1 Gaiellaceae bacterium | reverse complement strand
CGGAATGATGAAGAAGGCGTTCATCGCCTGCACCTCGCGCAGGTCGCGCTGGGGGATCTGCAGGATCCCGCTCGCGATCTTCTGCAGCGCGCTCATCAGGTTCTCCGGCGCCCCGGTGATCAACGCCGCGCCGCGGTCGGCCGCGTACTCGCGGTAGCGCGAGATCGTGCGGATCAGGATGTACGAGATCACGTAGGTCAGCATCGAGACCAGGAACACGATCAGCCAGATCGGCGGGCCGTTCCGATCGCGGCCGCCTCCTCCGAAGAAGAACGCATAGCGCGTGAGCAAGCCGGCGAGCATCGCGAAGAAGCCCGCGAGCGTCATGATCAGCACGTCCCGGTTCCCGATGTGCGAGAGCTCGTGCGCGAGCACACCCTCAACCTCGCGCGGCTCGAGCCGGCGCCAGAGGCCGGTCGTCACCGCGACGGCGGCGTGCTTCGGGCTGCGGCCGGTCGCAAACGCGTTGGGGACGTCGGTGTCGATGATCGCGACGCGCGGCTTCGGGAGATCCGCCATCGCGCAGAGCCGATCGATCATCGCGTGAAGTTCCGGCGCCTCCTGCTCGGAGACGACCTTGGCGCCGGACGCCAGCAGCGCCAGCTTGTCCGACGTGTAGTACTGGAAGAGGGCGATTGCCCCGATGATCAGGATCATCGGGACGATTCCGACGTTCAGATACGTAATCAGAACGGCAGCAAAGGCGACGTAGAGCAACCCGAGGAGGCCGCTCGTGAAGAGCAATCGGAGGGTCAGGCCGCTGTCGCGTCCGTAGGCCTTTCGTTTCATGAGAGAGTCGCGCTCCTTGAGGCCGAAGTGGGTCCCGGCAATCGTATCCGTGGCGATGCTCCTCAGCGCGGCCCCGGCGGCGGCGCGCAACGTGACGGTGCTCGTCGTCACGGGCAACCAGCCCGCGGACGTGCGGGCGCGGGGCGCCGTAGGCCTCTTCGTCCCGGGGCGGGGTCTGTACGTGAGCCGCGAGGAGGCGCTCGCCGACCTCGGGAAGCTGCCCTCCGAGACCCCGTGCGCGCCGCTCCAGCGCTGCCGGTACGAGCTCTTCGTCTCGGTTCCACCGCTCGGGGCGCAGCGAAACACGCGCCGCTACGAGGTGACGATTCTCGGCCCCGGGTACGAGCACGGCCTCCTCGAGTCCGAGAACACCCGAATTCCCGGCCTGGTCTCGGTCGACGACATCCGGAAGACCGTCGACGCGCTCGAGCACGGGCGCGACCCGCCGATCCACGTTCGCGAGAGCGACCGCCCGCTCGAGGAGCTCGCGAAGCTCGATCGCCGGCTCGACGACGCGCGCCGAGCGCAGGGCCCGGCGACGATCGCGCTCGCGCTGGCGCTGATGGCGATCAGCGGCGCCGCACTCGTGACACGCAGCGCAGCGCTCTCGCGCACGGCGCTCCTCTACCCGCTGACGGCGATCGCGCTTGCACTCGCCGTGGCCGCGCTCGACGCCGTCGGCCCAGTGGCGACGACCGCCGCGGTCCTGCTCGCCGCTCCGCTCGCGGGGCTGCTGGCGGTCTCGCTCCGCCTCGAGCTCGCCGCGCCGCTCTTCCTCGGGAGCTACGGACTCGTGCTCGCGTTCTCGCCCGAGACGAACGCCCTGACGGCGATCGGACCGCACCCGTGGAGCGGCGGCCGCTTCTACGGGATCACGAACCAGGTCGAGACGCTCCTGCTCGCATCGACGTTGGCCGCGACCTCGGTCGTGCGCGGTTGGCGGCTCTTCGCCGTCGCCCTGCTCTCGCTCGTCGTCATCGGCACGAGCGAGATGGGCGCCGACGGCGGCGGCATCCTCGTCTTCACCGCCGGGTTCGTCGCGCTCTGGTTGTTCCAGCACGGCCGCCGCCTGACGCCGGTCTGGCTCCTGGCGGTGGCGGCAATCGGTCTGGCAGCGGTCGGAATCGACGCGCTCTTCGGCGGCTCGAGCCACGTTGTCGACGCCGTCTCCGGCGGACCGCGCGAGCTGCTCGACGACTTCGGGCGGCGGCTCGACCGCTCGCTCTCGATCATCACGTCGTCCGTCGGGCAGTTCGCCGTCTTCGTCAGCGGAGTCGCCGTGCTCGCGTGGTTCGGCGCGCTGCGCCCGCGCTTCGCGGTCGTGGACGCGTTCCTCGTCGCGCTGGCGGTCTCGCTCGTGGTGAACGACTCGCCGACGAAGGTCGTGGGCTTCGGGGCGATCCTCGGCGGAGCGCTCCGCGCGTGGTCGATCTCGAGGCGCTCGGCCCTCGGTATAGAGTCCGCGCCGTGAAGCGCCTCGCCCTGTTCGCCTCACTCATCCTTGCGCTGGGCGCTGTCGGTTGCGGCGGCGGCGGTGACACGACCGCCACACCCGAGACGGTCGAGGGCACGCTCCCGACGACGGAGGCAAGCGGCGCGGGCCAGGGCGACCCGGCCGCCGGCAAGCAGGTGTTCCAGACCGCCGGCTGCGGGAGCTGTCACACGTTGAAGGACGCGGGTACGACCGGACAGATCGGCCCGAACCTCGACGACGCGAAGCCGAGCCACGACCTCGTCGTCGAGCGCGTCACGAAGGGCAAGGGCGCGATGCCAACGTTCAAGGACAAGCTGACGGACAAGCAGATCCAGGACGTCGCGGCGTACGTCTCGTCCGTCGCCGGCAAGTAGCTGAAGCTTCCCGAGGACTTCCCGCTCACCGTCGAGGCGTTCGCGTGCGATCTCGACCGAACGCTGATCTCCGAGGACGCGCAGGTGCACCCGCGGACGCGCGCCGCCGTGCGCGCCGCCCGCGAGGAGGGCATCCACGTGATCGTCGTCACTGGGCGCATGTTCCGCTCGGTGCGTCCGTACCTCGAGGCGCTCCAGCTCGACGACCCGGTCGTCTGTTATCAGGGAGCGGTCGTCGCGCGGGCCGACGGCGAGTTCCTCCGCCATGTGCCAATCCCACTCGAGCTCGCGCGCGAGGCAATCGCGGCCGTGACGGAGACGGGCCATCACCTGAACTGCTACGTGGACGACGAGCTCTACGTCGCCGAGGTGAACGACGAGGCCCGCGCGTACGCGGACTTCCAGCACATCCCGCTGAACGCGGTCGGCGATCTGCTCGAGTGGCTCTCGAAGCCTCCGACCAAGCTCGTCTCCGTCGGCGAGCGCCACGAGATGGACGAGCTCGAGGCGTCGCTGAAGGCGCGCTTCGACGGGAGGCTCTACATCTCGAAGTCGCTCCCCGAGTTCGTCGAGCTGGCGTCGCCGGAGGTGACAAAGGCAGCCGGGCTCGCCTTCGTCGCCGACCGGCTGGGCTTCTCCCTCGAGCGCACCGTCGCGTGCGGCGACGGCGAGAACGACGTCGAGCTGCTCCAGTCGGCCGGCTACGCGGTCGCGGTCGAGAACGCGCACGAGCGCGTGCTCGCGGTGGCGGACCTCGTCGTCCCGCGCGACTCCGAGGAAGGGGTGGCCCAGATGATCGAGGCCCACTTGGACACCTTGCGCGCCTAGCGTCCTCGCGGCACGATCGGGTCCTGCCCGACGACGAGCTCATCGCCGCGGCGATCGCCTTCTGGATGCGGATGGACGCTAAGCTCGACGAGATCCTCGATCTGCTGCGGGAGGAGGAAGATGGCGAAGAGGAAGAGGGGCCCGACGCCTGAGCAGCGCGCCGATTGGGCGGCGGCGCGACGGCGTCTGGAGGAGCAGCTCGAACGCCTTGAGGTCCGGATCCGAGAGAAGCGGGAACGTGAGGCGCGTCGCCGCGAGAGGCTGCGCCGCCTGACGTTCGGTCTGCTCGGCCGTTAGCCCGGGCCCTTTCTAGACTTGCGCGGATGATCGAGATCCGCGCCGCGCGCAAAGACCCGGAGACCTTCCGGGCGGCCCTCGCGCGCAAGGGCGCGGCCGAGCTCTTCGACGAGCTGATGGAGGCCGACGCGCGCTGGCGCGAGCTCGAGACGCGGGTCACCGAGCTGCGCGCGCGCACGAAGCTGAAGGGCAAGCCGACGCCCGAGCAGCTCGAGGAGCTCCGTACGGTCAAGGACGAGCTGAAGGGGGCGGAGGATGAGCACGCCCAGGCGGCAGCGCGTCGGCAGGAGCTGCTCGACCGCGTGCCGAACCCGCCGGACCCAAGCGCGCCCGACGGCGCCAGCGAGGACGATGCCGTAGAGGTGAAGCGGTGGGGCGAGACACGTCCCGAGGCCCGCGACCACCTCGACCTGGGGATCGCTCACGGGTGGATCGACATGGAGCGCGCGGCCAAGGTGTCCGGCTCGCGCTTCGTCTATCGGATGGGCGACCTCGCGCTAACCGAGCTCGCGCTCTACCGCTTCGCGCTTGACCGTCTCGTGCACAAAGAGTTCGTGCCCGTGCTCCCGCCTGTGCTCGTCCGCGAGGAGGCCATGTACGGCACGGGGTTCCTGCCCACCGACGAGGTGAACCTCTACAAGGTCGAGCGAGACGAGCTCTATCTCGTGGGCACCTCCGAGGTCCCGCTCGCCGGGCTCCACATGGACGAGATCCTGGAGGAGGAAGCGCTGCCGCTGCGCTACGCGGGCTACTCCGTGTGCTTCCGCCGCGAGGCAGGTGCCGCCGGCAAGGACACCCGGGGCATGTTCCGCGTGCACCAGTTCGACAAGGTCGAGATGTTCGTCTTCACGACCGCCGAGCGCTCACCCGAAGAGCACGAGCACCTGCTCGCGATCGAGGAGGAGCTCGTGCAGGAGCTCGGCCTTCCCTACCGCGTCGTCAACGTCGCCGCCGGCGACCTCGGCGCTTCCGCTTCGAAGAAGTACGACATCGAGGCGTGGTTCCCGGGCCAGCAGCGCTACCGCGAGATCACGTCGACCTCGAACACGACCGACTACCAGGCGCGGCGCCTGAACGTACGCACGCGACGCGAGTCCGGCCTCGAGACCGTCCACACCCTGAACGGCACGGCCGTGACCGCGCGAGCGCTGATCGCGATCATCGAGACCTTCCAGGACGAGGACGGTTCGATCGCCGTCCCGGAACCGCTGGTGGAGCTCGGCGCCCCAGGGCGCCTGGGCGCCGAGAAAACCCGCGTGTAAGGCACCATGTTCCCCAGGCGGGGTGCCGGAGCGGTCGAACGGGGCGGTCTTGAAAACCGCTGACCGCCGCAAGGCGGTCCGTGGGTTCAAATCCCACCCCCGCCGCTCTCTGGGACGGGAACGCCGTGTCGGAGCAACGCCGCACGGGCGCGATTTCTCACCCAGGACGCCCAACGGATCCACCTCGGCTACGCTCGCGTGCCGATGCTCGAACCGGACGAAGAGCTGGAGCGGATCCTCGCCGAGCGCCGCGCCGAGGTGCCGCCGGGGCCGCCGCCGACGCTCGAAGAGGAAGACGAGGAGCTCGAGCTCGGCGAGCTGCGGGAGCCGTTGCGCGCGCTCGAGCAAGCGCTCGCGCAGGGAGCCGGCGACGAACTCGCGCTCGCCGTGGCGGCGCAGGCCGTGGCGGCGGCGGCGCCGTTCCGCGAGCGGGCTGCAGAGGACGCCGCCGCGTACGTCGCGAGCTTCCCGATGCCCGGCAAGCCGCTCGGCGACGTGGACGAGCGCGCCGCCCGCTGGCTCGCGCAGCGGTACGGCACGCCTGCCCGCCGCGCGCGCGTCAGGCGCGCCGTGGCCTCGCTCGCGGACGCGGCCCCGGCCGACTTCCCGCGCGCAGCAGCCGCGCTCGCCGCACTCGACGAGGACGAGCTCTGGTCGAGCGTCGCGCGGGCGATCGTCGCCGATCGCCCGCGCTAGCTCCTACTTCGCCTCCGCCAGCGCCGCCTTCACGCGCTTCGGCGTGAACGGCAGCGTCTTCATGCGGACGCCGGTCGCGTCGAAGAGCGCGTTGTTGATCGCGCCCGCCATGTTCGTGATCACGAGCTCGCCGGTGCCGA
>DASYUZ010000069.1:0-2224 GCA_036000665.1 Gaiellaceae bacterium | reverse complement strand
CGCGCTCGGCTACCTCCAACACCGCTGCGAAGACACGGCCCTCGCTGTCGTCGGCGCGTTCCGGCCGGAGCAGGTCATGCCCGGCGACCCGTTGAGCCGCCTCGTGCCGACGGCGCGCATCGAGCTGGGTCCCTTGTCGGCCGCGGATCTCGCGCTTTCCGGCATGCCCGAGCTTTACGCCAAGACGGGCGGCCATCCGTTGTTCGTCGTCGCGGCGACAACCGCGGCGAATGGGGACGAGATGCCGCACGAGTTGCGGGAGCTCGTGCTTGCCCGTTGCCGCGCCGAAGGACCGAACGAGTTTCGCGCGCTCGTCGTGGCGTCGATGCTGAGACAGCCGTTCGACCCGGACATCCTGGCCGGGATCCTCGACACCGACCCAGTGGAGCTCCTCGAGGTCCTGGAGCGGCTCTGCGAGCGGAGGCTGTTGCGGATCGACGGCAACCGGTTCCGCTTCCACTACGACGTGATTCGAGAGGCCCTTCGCGAGAGTCTCTCGCCGGCGCGCAGACGCCTCCTGCAGCAGCGGGTACGCGAAGCGGGCGGGCACCGCTCGCGCTAGGACGCCGCCGTATCCGTCGGTCGCTGATCTAGACTCGCCCGCAAACCGCGGACGAGGAGGCGCATGGCCGTCAAGGTCGGGATCAACGGGTTCGGGCGGATCGGGCGGAACTTCTTTCGAGCGATGCTGAAGAAGAACGCCGGGTTCGACGTGCTTGCGGTCAACGACATCGCGGACGCGAAGACGATGGCGCACCTCCTCCAGTGGGACTCGACGCTCGGGAAGCTCGATCATCAGGTCGAGGCTGGCGATGGTGTGATCGAGGTCGCCGGGCAGGAGCTGCAGGTTCTGGCCGTCCGCGATCCTGGGGATCTGCCCTGGGGTGAGCTCGGGGTCGATGTCGTGCTCGAGTCGACCGGGCTGTTCACGAAGCGGGAACAGGCGTCGCGGCACCTCGATGCCGGGGCCCAGAAGGTCGTGATCTCTGCACCGGCGACGAATCCGGACGTGACGATCGTGCTCGGAGTGAACGACGAGATGTACGACAAGGGCGTGCACCGGATCGTCTCCAATGCTTCGTGCACGACGAATTGCGTGGCGCCGCTGGCGAAGGTGCTCCACGACGCATTCACGATCGAGCAGGGGTTCATGACGACGGTGCACGCGTACACGAACGACCAGCGCATCCTCGACCTGCCGCACGAGGACCTGCGGCGCGCACGCGCGGCGGCGATCAACCTGATCCCGACCTCGACGGGCGCCGCGCGGGCGATCGGGCTCGTGCTACCGGACCTGCAGGGGAAGGTGGACGGGATGGCGATGCGCGCTCCCGTCCCCACGGGCTCCGTCATCGATCTGGTCGTGCGCGTCTCACGCGAGACGACGGCTGACGAGGTCAACGAGACGTTTCGCAAGGCGGCCGACACGGGCCCGTTCGAGGGGATCCTCCAGTTCTCCGACGACCCCCTCGTCTCGACCGACATCATCAATTCGCCGTACTCGTGCATCTTCGACAGCGAGCTCACGATGGCGAACGGCACGATGGTCAAGGTCCTCGGCTGGTACGACAACGAGTGGGGCTACTCGTGCCGGCTCGTCGACCTGATCGGCCGCCTCTAGCGTGCGGAAGCCGCGCTCGGTGCGCGACGCGGACGTCGCCGGCAAGCGCGTGCTCGTGCGGGCCGACCTGAATGTGCCCCTCGACGACGGGCGCGTCGCCGACGATACGCGGATCCGAGCGTCGCTCCCCACCCTGCAGCTGCTGCTCGAGCGCCGCGCGAGCGAGGTGCGGGTCTGCTCGCATCTCGGCCGGCCGAAAGGGCCCGATCCGAAGTACGACATGAAGCCCGTCCGCGACCGCTTGGGCGAGGTCCTCCCCGACGAGCGCGTGACCGTGCTCGAGAACACCCGCTTCAACCCCGGCGAGACGAACAACGATCCCGCCTTCGCACGCGAGCTCGCCGACGAATGCGAGCTCTACGTGAACGACGCATTCGGCTCCGCGCACCGCGCGCACGCCTCGACCGAGGCCGTTGCGCACGTGCTCCCGGCGTACGCCGGGCTGCTGCTGGAGCACGAGCTGGAGATGCTCGGTCGCCTGCTCGCGGACGTCGAGCGGCCGTTCGTGCTCATCTCGGGCGGCGCCAAGGTCGAGGACAAGCTCGGTGTCCTCCGCAACCTCGGCGGCAAGGCGGACGAGGTGCTGATCGGCGGCAAGATGGC
>DASYUZ010000068.1:0-9030 GCA_036000665.1 Gaiellaceae bacterium | reverse complement strand
TCGATCACAAAGGGTCCCCGGCCGCGGGCGCGCTGTCAAGCTAGACGAGAGTTCAGCGTAACGGGCTTACGTAGACCTTGCGCTCCCGCGGCCCGTCGAACTCGCAGAAGAAGATCCCCTGCCACGTGCCGAGCGCGAGCTTCCCTTCGCGCACCGGCACGAGCACCTGCGGGCTCATCAGCGCTGCGCGAACGTGCGAGGGCGCGTTCGGTCCGTCCGGGTCCTCGACGTGCTGCCAGCCCCACTCCTCGCCGACGATCCGCTCGAGCGCCGCCTCGAAGTCCCGCGCCACCGCCGGGTCGGCGTGCTCGTTGATCGTCACGCCTGCGGTCGTATGCGGCACGAAGACCAGCGCCGCTGAGGCATCCCCGTTCCCGTTCAGCGCCTCCTCGACCTCGCTGGTGATGTCCACGAGCTGAGTCTTCCGGGCCGTCCGGAGGCGGATCTCCTGCATGCGACTATCCTAGGCGCCCTGTGACCGACGTCGCCCCCACTTCCGCACGCGAGCTGGAGGCCTACCGCGAGCGCGCCGATCGCTTCATCGCCGCCCTCGACGAGGAGTACTACCTCCACTTCGCAGGCCTCAAGGACACGCTCGATCTCGAGCCGATCTACAACGAGTACTCCGACCTGACGACGCTCGACCAGGCGCGCTCGATCGGCGCGACGGTCGACGGGAACCAGAACATCCGCGAACTGTGGCGCTTCGCCTCCGAGGGCTACCTCGGCCAGCTGACGAAGGAGTACGAGGAGAAGCTCGCGCGCGCCGAAGCAGAGCTGACGGCGACGGTCGACGGCGAGGAGATCGAGTACCGGATGCTCAAGCCGGCGATCTCGAACGAGCCCGATCGCGCGCGGCGCGAGCGCCTCGAGCATGCGCGCAACGAGCTCGTCGAGGAGCATTTGAACCCGCTCTACCTCGAGACGCACCAGCGTGTCCGCAGTGCCGTGGGGGAGCTCGGCGGGAAGAACTACTTCGAGCTCTACAAGGACTTCGGCTTCGACCTCGACTCGCTCGCCGGCCAGTGCCGAAGCTTCCTCGACTCGACCGAGCAGCTGCACGAGCACGTAGCCGACAAGCTCTTCCGCGACCGTGTCGGCATCTCGCTGGCCGAGGCCGAGCGCTGGGACACGCCGCGGATGATGCGCGGCACGACGTGGGACGCCGGCTTCCCCGGCGACAGGATGATCCCCGCGCTCCGGCAGACGCTCGCGGATCTCGGCGTCGACCTAGATGCGCAGGACAACGTCCACCTGGACGTCGAGAACCGCCCGAAGAAGGATCCGCGCGCGTTCTGCGCGCCGATCGAGGTCCCGGGCAAGGTCATGCTCGTGATCAAGCCGATCGGCGGACCAGACGACTGGCGCGCGCTCTTCCACGAGGCCGGGCACACCGAGCACTACGCGCACACGTCCGCGTCGCTCTCGGTCGAGGAGAAGCGCCTCGGAGACAACGCGGTCACCGAGGGCTGGGCGATGCTGATGGAGCATCTGACGGACGAGCCTGGCTGGCTGCAGCGCATGCTCGACTTCCCGCGGCCGCACGAGTACTCGGCGGAGGGCGCAGCGGTGCTCGTCTACTTCGTGCGGCGTTACTGCGCGAAGCTGCTGTACGAGATCGAGTTCCACCAGACCGACGACCCGACGACGATGTCGTCACGCTACGTCGAGCTGCTCGGAGACGCGCTCAAGGTCGAGCCGGCGGCGACGGATTACCTCTGGGACATGGACTCGCGCTTCTACGTGCACGCCTACCTGCGTGCGTGGGCGCTCGAGGCGCAGCTGCGGTCGTTCCTCCGTGAGAAGTTCGGCCGCGACTGGTTCACGCAGCGTAATGCCGGCTCACTCCTGCGCGAGCTCTGGTCGGAGGGCCAGCGCATGAACGCGGACGAGCTGCTGCGCGAGGTCACGGGCGGCTCGCTCGAGATGGAGTCGGTCGCCGAGCGCGCCCGCGAGTCGCTGTAGCGCAGCGCCGCTTTGACGGCAGCGAGCGACTGCCGCGAGCGCCCTCGCAGGCTCGAACGCTAGCCTGCTGCGCGTGACCCGGATGCGCATCCTGATCGGCCTCGCGACGGTCGCCGCGCTCGTCCTGCTGTTCGTGCTCGTGCGTCCGGGCGGCGACGACGAGGCCACGCAGACGGCGACCAAGCCGACGATCACCGTGTCCGTCGCCAAGCCCACAACGACCGCACCGAGCGCCGTCTCGCCCGTCTGGCGCATCGACGCGCGCGAGAAGACGATCGCGCGTCGCTCCGTCGAGCCGGGAGCGCAGGTCGCGATCTTCGTCACGGCGAACACGAGCGATGAGGTGCACGTGCACGGCTACGACCTGAAGGCGAACGTCGCGCCGGGGAGGCCGGCGTCGATTCGGTTCCGCGCGGACGTACCCGGCCGCTACGAGATCGAGCTCGAGAACGCGGGCAAGCAGATCGCAGAGCTGACCGTCAAGCCGTGAGCCTCCCGCTCATGCACGGGATCGGCGGGGTCAAGGACCTGCCGATTCCGATCTGGCTCTTCTACTACGGCGCCGCAGCGGTGCTCGTGCTCTCGTTCGCGGCGCTCGGGATCCTCTGGCGCAGGACGCTGCTCGACGACGACACGGGCCGGCGGCTCTTGCGGCTCCCGGTGCGCCCGCTGCGCATCCTGCTCGGCGCGGTCGGCTTCACCCTCTTTGCGCTTGTCTTCGCCGCGGCACTCGTCGGCGAGCGCTCGGCGGGAACGAACCTCTCGCCGACGTTCATCTGGATCATCTTCTGGCTCGGGCTCGTCCCGGTCAGCGTGCTGATCGGGAACGTCTGGGCGTGGCTAAACCCGTGGCGCGCGGCCGCAGACGCGGTCGCCTGGCTCTGGGAGAAGGCCGGTCTCGAGTGGGATGCCCCGTTCACGTACCCAGGGCGGCTCGGGCGCTGGCCCGGCGCGGTGCTGCTGCTCGCGTTCGCTGCGCTCGAGCTCGCCTATTCGGACCCCTCCGACCCCCGCATGCTCGCGCTTGCGATAGCGATCTACAGCTGGATCACGTGGGTCGGGACCGCCGCGTTCGGGCGGGACATCTGGTTCGCGAACGGCGACGCGTTCAGCATCTACTTCGGGCTCCTCTCCCGGCTGTCGCCGTTCACGCTCCGCGACGGCGTCGTCTACGTCCACCGGCCGCTCGAGCGCGTCGCCCGCACGACCGAGGCCCCCGGCACGATTGCGTTCGTCGCGGTGATGCTCGGGTCCGTCGCGTTCGACGGCTTCAGCCGCACGAGCGCGTGGCAGAACCGGCTCTTCCGCATCGACAGCGACCTGCTCGCGTTTCTGTTCAATCTCGTCGGTCTCGTCGCCGCCGTGGCGGTCGTGGCCGCTGCCTTCGCCGCGGCGATCGAGCTCGCACGCCGCATCGGCGAGACGAGCGCGCGGCTCGAGCGTGCGTTCATCGGCAGCCTGATCCCGATCGCGCTCGCCTACGCCGTCGCTCACTACTTCTCGCTCTTCGTGCTCCAAGGACAGCTCGCGATCCCGCTCGCCTCCGATCCGTTCGGATTCGGCTGGGACGCGCTCGGCACGATCGACTACCGCGTGAACGTCCAGCCGCTGACGACGAACGAGATCTGGTACGTGCAGGCCGGTGCCCTCGTCGCCGGCCACGTGCTCGGGTTGATGATCGCCCACGACCGGGCGCTCGCCGTCTTCGGCTCGACGCGGGTCGCGCTGCGCACGCAGTACGCGCTCCTCGCGCTGATGGTCGTCTACACCGTCGGCGGGCTCTGGGTGCTCTCCAGGGGCTGACGGAGAAGGCGACCCGGAGGTCGCCTTCTCCGTCGTGGAATGCAAATGGAGTTACTTCTTCTTTCCGGAGCTGCCTTCGATTGTGCCCTGCGCTCCGCCGATCTGGATCCGGCGCGGCTTCGGCTGCTCGGGCTTCTTGACGTGGACCTCGAGCACGCCGTTCTTGTACTCGGCGTTGATCGCGTCCTCCGTCACGCCCTGCGGCAGGCCGATCGTGCGGCTGAACGTCCCGTGGCGCCGCTCGAAGCGGTAGAACCGCTCGCCCGAGACCTCTTCCTGCCGCTCCCGCTCGGCGCTGACGGTGAGCATGCCGTCCTCGAACTCGAGCGAGATCTTCTCCTCGGGGATCCCGGGCAGGTCGAACGCGTAGACGAGCTCCTCGTCCGTCTCCCACACGTCGACCGCGGGAACCCAGGACTGTGACGTCCGCCCGTTGCCCTCGAGGAGGCCGTTCATGAAGCGGCTCATCTCGGTCTGGAGCGAGGCGAGCTCACGGAGCGGGCTCTCCCATCGAACCAGGGTGGCCATTCCAATCCCTCCTTGTCGACGAACGTAATGCCACTAGCATTATAAAACCTGAGCGCCTGAATGGCAAGTCTTTGGAACAGTAGGATCCAAGCCCCGTGCTCGCCGTCGCAGACGACCTGAAGGGCCGTGACTTCACGAAGGTCGCCGACTGGAGCAGGGAGGAGCTCCTCCGGACGCTCGACCTCGCGGACGCGCTGAAGCGAGCGCAGGCGGAAGGCGAGGAGCACCGACTGCTCCCGGGGCGGACGCTCGGGATGATCTTCCAGAAGCCCTCGACCCGGACGCGCGTCTCGTTCGAGGTCGGGATCTCGCAGCTCGGCGGGCTCGGGCTCTACCTCTCGGCCGACGACCTCCAGCTCGGCCGCGGCGAGACGATCCGCGACACCGCGCGCGTCCTCTCGCGCTACCTCGACGCGATCATGATCCGCACCTACGCGCAGGCCGACGTCGAGGAGCTGGCGCGCGCAGCGACGATCCCCGTGATCAACGGTCTGACGGACGCGTCGCACCCCTGCCAGGCGCTCGCGGACGTGATGACGATCCGCGAGAGGCTTGGTCGCCTCGAGGGTGTGCGATTGACATACCTCGGCGACGGCAACAACGTCTGCGCCTCGCTCATGGTTGCTGCCGCCAAGCTCGGGATGCACTTCGTCGCCGCCGTCCCCACGGGCTACGAGCCGTCGGAGCGCGCGCTCGACGCCGCTCGCACCGCCGCGGAGGAGACGGGCGGCTCGGTCGTCGTGCTGGACGACCCGCGCCGTGCGGTCGAAGGCGCGGAGGTGCTCTACACCGACGTCTGGACGAGCATGGGACAGGAAGAGGAGCGCGAACGCCGGCTCCGCGACCTCGCGGGCTACGGCATTCGCGACGAGCTGCTCGCGCTCGCCGAGGACGACGTCGTCGTCCTCCACTGCCTCCCGGCGCACTACGGCGAGGAGATCACCGAGGAGATCGTCGACGGCCCACACTCTGCGGTCTGGGACGAGGCGGAGAACCGCCTGCACGCCCAGAAGGCGCTCATGGCGCTCGTCATTAGATGAACCCGTCCCAGGAACGGGTTCGTTGATCCCGCTCCGGGATAACGCTCCCACCCGGACGTTCCCGGTCGTGACGGTCGCTCTGATCGTTGCGAACGTGCTCGTCTTCTTCCTCTACGAAGGCATCACGCCAAGCCAGGCGTCGGTCAACGAGCTCGCCTTCCAGCCCTGCGAGGTGAACAGCTCGTGCCCGGTCATCGGACAGGACTGGGAGGTGAACGTGTTCACGTCGATGTTCATGCACGCGGACATCCTCCACCTGGGCGGGAACATGCTCTTCCTCTGGATCTTCGGCAACAACGTCGAGGATGCGATGGGTCGGGTCCGCTACCTCGTCTTCTACGTGGTCGCGGGTCTCGCCGCGACCGCGCTCCAGACCATCGTCACGCTGGCGACCGCTTCGGAGGCAGCCACGCGGATTCCGAACCTGGGCGCCTCGGGCGCGATCTCGGGCGTGCTCGGCGCGTACATGATCCTGCTCCCGCGCGCAAGCGTGCTGACCGCGATCTTCCTCGGCTTCATCTTCTTCCTGCGCGAGATCCCCGCCGTGTTCTTTATCGGCGTCTGGGTCCTGTTCCAGCTCTGGCAGGCCGGGTTCCAGTTCACGCAGCCTCCGACAGGGGGCGGCGTCGCAGTCTTCGCGCACATCGGCGGCTTCCTGTTCGGGATGGCGACCGTGCCGCTGTTGCGCAGGCGCAAACCGCTGTCCCCGTTGTACTAGTGACCTTCGAGGAGCACGTCCGCCATGCGCTCGACGCGCTGCCGCCGGAACTGGCCCGCGGGCTCGAGAACGTCGCGGTCGTGGTCGAGGACGAGAACCGCGAGGAGCCGGATCTCTTCGGCCTCTTCGAGGGCGGCGACGAGTTCCTCCCCGACAAGGTGACGATTTACCGGCTCCCGCTCGAGGAGTCCTTCCCCGACCCGGACGAGCTCGAGCGCGAGATCCGGATCACCGTCCTCCACGAGGTCGGGCACTACTTCGGCCTCGACGAGGACCGGCTCAGCGAGCTCGGCTACGAGTGACCGACACGGCCCTGACGGCCCTCGCCGTGGCCGCCGGCCTGGTGGGGGTGGCCGTCGTGGCCTGGTACCTCTTCGGACCTCGCGGCTAGGGAATGTCCAGGGTACGTTGGGCGTTCTAGTTGGCATGACCCTGACTGAAATTCGCAACGACATCGAGCAGGCCGAGGAGCGCCGACGGCGGCTCTGGCAGACTCTGTCCGAGGGGCACGACCAGACCGCGGCAGCCGAGCTCGCCGAGCTCAACGCCCGGCTCGAGAACCTCTGGAACGACTACCGCGCCGTGCGCGCCCGGATCCGGTTCGGCGACCCGGAGACGATCGTCAAGCGCGCCAGGCTCGAAGAGCGCCTGGAGCGCGCGGCCTAAGAACGAGCCGCTCCGAGCGGGGCTACACTGCCCCCGCTCGGGGCGTTAGCTCAGCTGGGAGAGCGCCGCCTTTGCAAGGCGGAGGTCGCCGGTTCGATCCCGGCACGCTCCACTGAACTTGGGGTTGCGCAGACCTCGCGTGTGAGGACTCGGTAGGTCGGGAGGATTTCCGACTTACCGTTGACCTTCAGTTCTTTGATCAGCAGGCGCATGAGCGCTTTCGTCTTTTGGAGTGAGCCGGCGGCGAGGACGTGCTCGAGCTGGTCGGTGACGGCTGCGAGCGCGGTGCTGTCGGGGCCACTGCTGGCATCTGCCGCGAGCTCGGCGGCGAGTTCGACGTCTTGCTCGAGCAAGGCCTGGAGGCGGTCTTGCAGACCTGTGACGCGTTCGGCGACCCGCTAAGCGGCGAGCTCGCCGCGCTCGAAGGCCTCGTAGCCTGTCACTCCTACGCACGTTTCGAGATCCCCGGCAGTCAGGTCTCATCGGGCAGCTCCGTCGGAGCTGCGGGCTACGCTCGTGCGCCCGTGACGTTCGATGAGCGCATCCGCGAGCTCGAAGATCAGCAGGGTTCGGTGTTGGAAGATCACTTGCTGTACGAGCGCGTGATTGCGTACGCCCCCGCTGGCACGAGCCCGGGCGTGAACCAGACGTTTAGGGCGGTGCTCGACAGCGGGCGTGTCGCCTACCACAAGCCCTTCTCCGGCGTCTCGACGGTGCACGCGTCGATGTTTCAGCAGCATCCGGACGAGGTGCCGGTCAACGAGTGCGCGGCCTGGCGGCTCGCCTACCGGCTCGGCTCCCCCTTCGTCGATCTCGTTGCGCCGACTGTTCTCCGGGATATCCGCGGAGAAGCTGGCTCGCTGAGCGCGCAGCAGGTTGGCCGCCCCAACGACCCGAGCCCGTTTCTTCTTGCGCCGCGGCTCGCGCACGCGGCCGCGTTCATCGACTCGCTCATCGCGCAGCAGGACCGCCATGGTGGCAACACCCGTTGGGATGATGCGAACCAGAAGCTCGGGCTGATCGACCATGGCTACACGTTCGCCCTGCCGGGTCACCGGCTGAACGCCGCCTGGTTCGTTGACTGGCGCTGGGCCGCGAGTGCGCCGGCGCTCGATCAGACCGAAGTGGACGCGCTTGATCGCCTCCTCGGCGGCGGCGACCTGCTCGGGTTGCGCGCCTTCTTGCTCCCGGTCGCGGCCGACCATCTCGAGGATCGCGCGCACCGCATGCTTGCGGCGGGGGAGATCCTGGCCCAGGGTGATTTCTGACGTCTAAAGCCTTGACCTAACCCAAGGGGTTAGAGTAGACTCATAACTCAAGGGGTAAGACCGAGATGTCGATAAACCTCACGAAAGGAGGGGCGACATGGTCGAGCTAGAGATCCTGATCGCGAGGGATCAGCAGGGCGACGAGGCGGCGTGGGCGCCGCTCGCGCGGCTGCGCGTTGACGACCGCCATGTCGAGGTCGAGGGTGACCAGACTGTCATTGACTTCCGGCTGCCGCTCGTCAGCCTCCGCACTGGCACGCAGGTGCGGTTCGAGGACGACCATGAGGAATGGGCACGGAGCCTCCCGACGGCATTCCGCGCCGGCGACGTGATCGTGCGCGTTCTGCACGACGACAACCCAATCCGGGAGAGCGAACTACGGGCTGCACAGGTCGAGCGGCACCAGGTGCGCTTGCGCGAGCGCCTCGGCCAGCACGTCTCCTAGCAGTGCCCCGCACTGCCAGGTCGTCCGTGGTCTCGAAGGCGGTCGGCGAGCAGATCGCGGCAGCGCGTCGTGCGCGCGGCCTCACCCAGGCTGAGCTTGGCGACCGGCTCGGTGCGTCCGGTGCCTACGTGGCGAAGGTAGAAACTGGCCGCGCAAACCTGACGCTCGGCCAACTCGCTGCATTCGCCGACGCCCTGAACGCCGGCCTCGACGTCAGGCTGCCACTGATCGAGCGCCGACGCGTGAAGCTGCGCGACCCGCGCATGACGACGCAGCCGCGGTAGCCCTCGCGACGTGCAGCAGATGGCGCTGGTTTCGGAGGCGCTGGCCGCTACTCGTCACCGGTGTCTACCGCAGTCGCTGTAAACCGCGTCTTCGATCCCGGACGCGGTCGCAGGGAGTCCGTTCGTAATCCACCGACCGCTATCGAAGAGGCGCTCATCCGGCGCGTCGACTGTGCAACCACGCGAGATGACCTTCGGGCCGCAGGGCTCTCAGGAATCGCCGTGGCATGCGGCGTCCTAGCTCGCCCGGCCGTATTCCTTGAGGTCGAGAGCACCAGCCGTGACGTGGTTTGCGCAACGCAAAGTTCCGCCC
>DASYUZ010000067.1:0-20241 GCA_036000665.1 Gaiellaceae bacterium | reverse complement strand
GCGGCGCGGGCCTCTTCGGGCTGGGCAACGAGCTGGGCTTTCAAACAGTCCGCGAAGCTCTTGACGAGCTGCGTCGAGACATCCTCGATCAGCCCGCGCCCGTACTGGGCGACCGGGCCCGACAACGCGAGGTCGGTCGTGATCTCGATGCGCGTGCCGCCGTTGAGCGGTGCGAGGCGCGACTCGATCACGGCCTGCGCCGCGCCGCGCCCGCGCTTCTCGCGCGCGTTTGCGGAGAGCCGGGCTTTGCGTGCGGACTCGTCCAGATGCTCCTGGCGGACCTCCGTGTCGAAGCTGAGCGAGATCGGGCCGAGCTTGACGGCCATGAGTGCCTTCCACGTGTCCTGGTCGATGGTCTCGGTCAGCGTTGCGCCGGGCATGCACGGGATGATCCGCGGCACGTCGATCAGGAGCTTCCAGGCGTCCTCGGGCGGCGCGGGCACCTCGAATGCGTTCTCCAGCTTCATCCGGCGACCGCCTCGCGGAGGGACACGGCGTCCGGGAGCCGCCCGCGAGTGACCGCGATCAGCTCCGCCGCGACGGCGACCGCGACCTCCTCGGGCGTCCGCGCGCCCAGGTCGAGCCCGATCGGCGCGTGGATGCGCACGAGCTCCTCTTCCGGGACGCCTTCCTCGCGCAGGCGCGCCCCGCGCTCCTCGGTCGTGCGGCGGCTCCCCATCGCGCCGATGTACGCGGCCGGGGTCGTGAGCGCAACCTTGAGCACCGGAATGTCGAACTTGTGGTCGTGCGTGAGGACGACGATCGCCGTGCGCTCGTCGGCGGGTGCGCTCGCCAGAAACTTGTCGGGCCATTCGACGACGAGCTCGTCGACGTCGGGGAGCCGTTCCGGCGTCACGAAGCGGGCGCGCGCGTCGCACACCGTGACGCGGTAGCCCAGGAAGCGGCCGATGCGCGCGACCGCCGAGGCGTGGTCGATCGCGCCGAACACGTACAACCGCGGGCGCGGCGCGAACGACGAGACGAAGACCTGCTCGCCGTTCGCGTACAGGATGCCGTTCTCTCCGCGCGCGAGCAGCGCTCGCGCCGGATCAGTGTCGTCGTCGAGGCGCACCAGGCGCTTCGCGCTCGTGTCGGGCCCCGTGAGCGTGGTCGCGAGCGCGACCGGCGCCTCCGCACGGACGTCCGCGGCGATCGGCGCCACGAGCTCGGGATCGAGCACGTCGACGAAGATGTGCACGGTGCCGCCGCAGGGAAGTCCCACCTCGAACGCGTCCTCGTCGGCGATCCCATACGCGCGCAGCCGCGGCGCCTCGCCGGCGAGCACCGCGCGAGCCTCCTCGTAGACCGCCGGCTCGACGCAACCGCCGGTCACGGAGCCTGCGACCTCGCCGCGTTCCGACACTGCGAGGACGGCGCCCGGGTCGCGCGGCGCAGAGCGTTCCGTGCGGACGACCGTCGCGGTCGCGACGCGCACGCCTTCGGAGACCCAGCGCTCGAGCGTGTCCAGGATGTCCCTCACTTCGGGCTCACCTCGAGATAGCGCGCAGGGTTCTGCTCGAAGCGGCGTCGGCAACCGGCGCCGCAGAACCAGTAGGTGTTCGCGGCGTGAATTGCACGCTCGCCGCTGTCGGCGAGCACGGTCATGCCGCAGACCGGGTCCACAGCCTCGACCGGCGGCGCGGCGGGCGCCTCGCGCGTGTGCCGCCACGAGACGAGCTCAGCGAGGATCGCGACGCCGATCTCCTCCTGGCGCAGCGGGCCGAGATCGAGCCCGGCAGGGCTGCGGACGCGGACGAGCGCTTCCTCGTCGAACCCGCTCGCCTCGAGCGCGCCGAGCACCGTCGCCGCCCGCTTCGCGCTCGCGACGAGGCCGATGTAGCCGGCGCCGGTGCGCAGCGCATGCGCGAGGGTCTCCTCGTCGCCGTGGCCCATCGTCGCGACGACGACGGCGTCGACCGAGTCGTCGACCTCGCGCGTAATCCGCCAGCCGACCCGGGCCGCGAGGTCCACGAGCACGTGTGCCGCCGGGCTCTCGCCGACGACCGCGAGCAGCGGGACTGGCAGCTGCGGCTCCACGAAGACCTCGACCGTGCCCTCGGACGCGCAGCCGCTGTCCTCGGGGCCGATCCGCACGAGGCGGGGCTCGCCGTCGGCGAGCGCGCGGAGCGCTTCGCGGACGACGACCGGCTCGCTGCATGCGCCGCCGACCCAGCCCTCGATCGTCCCGTCCGCGTTCACGAGCGCGCGGTCGCCGCGGCGCGCGGAGCAGGGCCGCACGACGTCGACGACGGTCGCGAGCGCGAACGCCTCCCCTCGCGCTGCGAGCTTCCCAGCGTGGATCAGGACCTCCTGCGGCGAGCTCACTCGGCCAGTCCCGCCTCCTGGAGCGCCGCCCACACCTTGTCGGAGGTCACCGGCATGTCGATGTTGCGCACGCCTGCGTGCGCGAGCGCGTCGACCACCGCGTTCACGAACGCGGCGGGCGAGCCGACCGTCGCGGACTCGCCGACGCCCTTCGCGCCGATCGGATGGTGCGGCGACGGCGTGCACGTCTCGTGCAGCTCGAAGTGCGGTGTCTCCCATGACGTCGGCATCAGGTAATCCATGAAGTTGGAGCCGATGCAGTTCCCTTCTTCGTCGAACGTGATCAGCTCCATCGCCGCCATCGCGAAACCCTCGGCGAGGCCGCCCATGATCTGCCCCTCGACGATCATCGGGTTGATGCGCGTGCCGCAGTCGTCGACGGCGACGACGCGCTTCACCTTCCACTCGCCGGTGCCGCGGTCGATCTCGACGACGACTGCGTACGTGCCGAACGGGTAGGTCATGTTCGGCGGGTCGTAGTAGTTCGTCGCCTCCAGCCCGGCCTCCAGGCCTTCCGGGTGGTCGGTGTACGCCGCGAACGCAATCTCCTGGATCGTCTTCGAGCGGTCGGGCGCGCCGCGCACGGAGAAGCCCGCGCCGGTCCACTCGAGGTCGTCCTCGGCCGTCTCGAGCAGGTGGGCGGCGATCTTCTGCGCCTTGTCCCGCACCTTTCGCGCCGCCACGGACGTCGCCGCGCCGGCCGTCGGCGTCGAGCGCGACGCGTACGTGCCGAGGCCGTACGGCGTGTTGTCGGTGTCGCCTTCCTGCACGACGATGTCCTCGGCGGGAATTCCGAGCTCGTGCGCGACGATCTGCGCGAACGTCGTCTCGTGACCCTGCCCCTGCGACTTGACGCCGAGCTTGAGGATCCCCTTACCCGTGGGGTGGATGCGCAGCTCGGCCGAGTCGAACATCTTGATCCCGAGGATGTCGTACTGCCGGCTCGGCCCTGCGCCGACGACCTCCGTGAAGCTGGCAAGGCCGATCCCGATCAGCTTGCCCTCTTCGCGGGCCCGCTTCTGCTCCTCGCGCAGCTCGTTGTAGCCGACCTTTTCGAGCGCGAGGTCGAGCGCCGGCTCGTAGTCGCCGGAGTCGTACTCGAAGCCGGTCGCGGACGTGTACGGGAACGCGTCCTTCGGGATGAAGTTGCGCCGCCGGAATTCCGCGGGGTCGATGCCGAGCTCGTATGCAGCCGTCTGCACGAGGCGCTCGATGAAGAACGACGCTTCGGTAACGCGGAACGAGCACCGGTACGCGACGCCGCCGGGCGCCTTGTTCGTGTACGCGCCGGCCGTTGAGACGTACGCCGCCGGGATGTCGTACGACCCGGTGACGATGTGGAACAGGCCGGCCTTGAACTTCGACGGCTGCGCGTCGGCGTATGCGTACCCCTGGTCGGAGAGCATGCGCACGCGCAGGCCGAGCATCTTCCCCTCGTTCGTGAGCGCGAGCTCGCCGTCCATGTAGAAGTCGCGCGCGAAGCCGGTCGAGATCAGGTTGCCCGTGCGGTCCTCGATCCACTTCACCGGACGCCCGATCAGGAGCGACGCCGCCGTCGCGACGACGTAGCCGGGGTAGACGGGCACCTTGTTGCCGAACCCGCCGCCGATGTCCGGCGAGATGATCTGGATGTTCTGCTCCGGGAGCCCCGCGACGAGCGCGAAGACCGTGCGGTGCGCGTGCGGCGCCTGTGAGGTCATGTAGATCGTCGCCTTGCCGGTCGCCGGGTTCACGTCCGCAACGCAGCCGCAGCACTCGAGAGGCGCGGGGTGGACCCTGGGATAGAAGGTCGAGAGGCCGACCACGCGGTCCGCCTTGTCGAACGCCTGCTCGGTCGCCTCGGCGTCGCCGGCTTCCCAGTGGTAGACGCTGTTGTCCGTCTGCCCTTCCTTGTCGTCGCGGATGATCGGCGCGCCGGGCGCGAGCGCCTGCTGCGGTGTGATCACGACCGGCAGCGGGTCGTAGTCGACCTCGATCAGCTCGAGCGCGTCGTGCGCGACGTACGGGTCTTCGGCGATCACGCACGCGACCTCCTGGCCCTGCATGCGCACCTTGTCCGTGGCGAGCACCGCCTGCGTGTCGCCCGAGAGCGTCGGCATCCAGGCGAGGCCGTGCTGCGCGAGCAGCTCGCCCGTGACGACCGCAACGACGCCCGGAAGCTCCGACGCGCGTGAGGTATCGATCGAGTTGATCCGCGCGTGCGCGAACGGGCTCCGCAGGATTGCCATGTGCAGCATCCCCGGGAGCTTGATGTCGTCGACGTAGTTGCCCTTGCCGCGGATGAAGCGGTCGTCCTCTTTCCGCTTCATGCTCCGGCCCAGCCAAGCGGTCCCGGTCTGCTGCGTTTCGGTCGTCTCGGTCGCCATCACGCCTCCCCGTCCTGGAGCTTGCGCGCCGCCCATTGCACGGACGCGACGATGTTCTGGTAGCCGGTGCAGCGGCAGAGGTTCCCGGAGAGCGCCCAGCGGATCTCTTCTTCCGAGGGGTTCGGGTTCTCCTCGAGCAGGACCGAGCTGACGAGCAGCATCGCCGGAGTGCAGAAGCCGCACTGCAGCCCGTGCTTCTCCTTGAAGCCCTCCTGGAGCGCGTGCAGCTGACCGTTTTGCGTCAGCCCTTCGACCGTCTTCACCTCACGGCCGTCGGCCTGCACCGCGAAGACCGTGCACGACTTGACCGGCGTGCCGTCGAGCAGCACGGTGCACACGCCACAGCTCGTCGTGTCGCAGCCGATGTGCGTGCCGGTCAGCAGGAGCTTCTCGCGCAACAGGTGCGCGAGCAGGAGACGGGGCTCGACCTCGACGGTGTGTGCGTTGCCGTTCACCGTCACGGTGATCGTCTTCGTCGTCGTCGCCGGTGCGGCGCTCATGACTGCTCCTTCTCTTCGATCTCCTCCATCACGCCCTCCACGGTCTCGTGGCCGGCGAACTGCACGTCACGGCCCTCGACGTCGGCTGGTTCGTTCTTCTCTGGGAGCGTGACCCTCGCGCCGCAGTGTGGGCAGTTGACCACGCGTGCACTCGGAACGACGGCGTGCTGGCCGACTTCCTCCGGAATCTCGTTGCCACAGTTCGGACAGGTCATCGGTTGTCCCTCGCCTTCCGCAAGGCGCGCGCGGTGAGGACGCGAACGGCGTTGCGCTTGTATTCCTCGCTGCCGCGCACGTCGGCGCGCGGCTCCGCGGCCTCCGCCGCAAGGCGTGACGCCTCGTCGATCGCGGCGTCGTCGAGCGCGCGGCCGGACAGCGCCTGCTCCGCCTGCGTCGCCCGGAGGTTCCTCGGGCCGACGCCGGTGAGCGCGATGCCCGCACTGCCGACGCTGCCGTTCGAGAACGCGACGTGGACGGCAACGCCGGCGGTCGCGAAGTCGCCGACCTTCCGCTCGAGCTTGAAGTAGGTCCCGGCGCCGGTGCCCGGGTCGGGGATGCGCACCTCCGTGACGATCTCGTTCGGCTGCAGCGCCGTTGTGAACGGCCCCTGGAAGAAGTCGTCCGCGGCGATCGTTCGCTCGCCGCTGCTGCTGCGCGCCACGATCTCCGCGCGCGTCGCGAGCATCACCGAGCCCCAGTCGCCCTGCGGATCCGCGTGCGCCAGCGAGCCGGCGACCGTGCCGAGGTTGCGCACGATCGGATCGGAGATCTGCTTCGCCGCGTCGCCGAGGACCCCGAAGCGACCCCGGAGGAGCGGCGAGCGCTCGCAGGTCTTGTGGCGCACGAGCGCGCCGATCCGGAGCTTCCCGTCTCCTTCTTCGAGTGTGTCCAGACCTTCGATGCGATTGATGTCGACCAGCACGCCCGGCGCTGCGAAGCGAAGCTTCATCAGGGGGATCAGGCTCTGCCCTCCCGCCAGGACCTTCGCCTCGTCGCCGTAGCGGTCCAGGATCGAGAGCGCCTCGTCCAGGGTGGACGGCGCGAAGTACTCGAAGCTGGAGGGGTACATAGGGACCGCCTTCCTCTCGACCAATCCTCCCTGCCAGGCGACAATACGCCTCGCGAGCAGCGTTTTTCAAACGCTCCTTTCCATACGATGTCCCGATGCAGTTCGGATCGGTCGAAGACGTCGAACACGCGCTCGCGACGGAGTCGTACCTCCCGGACCGAGGGCTAGCGACCGCGATCTTCCTTGCCCACACGATGGGGCGCCCGCTCCTCCTCGAGGGCGAGGCGGGGGTCGGGAAGACCGAGGTCGGCAAGACGCTCGCGCGGATCCTCGACGCGGAGCTGATCCGGCTCCAGTGCTACGAGGGCATCGACGCCGCGCAGGCGCTGTACGAGTGGGACTACGCGCGGCAGCTGTTGTACGCGCGGGCGCTGCAAGTCGGCGAGATCCGCGACCACATGGGAGAGCTCTACAGCCCGGAATTCCTCGTCGAGCGGCCGCTGCTCCGAGCGATTCGCGCAGGCTCGCGCGCCGTCCTCCTGATCGACGAGCTCGACCGTGCGGACGACGAGTTCGAGGCGTTCCTGCTCGAAGTGCTCTCAGACTTCTCGGTCAGCGTGCCCGAGCTGGGCACGATCGCCGCCGCCGAGCCGCCCGCGGTCGTCATCACCTCGAACCGGACGCGCGAGCTCCACGACGCGCTCAAGCGCCGCTGCCTCTACCACTGGATCGAGTTCCCGGACCTCGCGCGCGAGGTGCAGATCATCACGCTGCGTGCGCCGGGCGTCTCCGCGGCGCTCGCGCTGTCCGTCGCGTCCGCCGTCGCGCGCCTGCGCGACCTCGAGCTCGTGAAGCCGCCCGGCATCGCAGAGGCGATCGACTGGGCCCGCGCACTCGCGGTGCTCGGAGCAGCGGAAGCCGACGGTCAGGCCGCGCGCGACACGCTGGGCTGGGCGGTCAAGAACCGCGAGGATCTGCGGCGCGTGCAGCACGCGCTGCCCGAGCTCTCGTGAGCGCGCTCGAGGCGCTCGTCGGCTTCGGCCGTGCGCTGCGCGACGAGGGGCTCAACGTCGGGACCGACCGCATTGCGAGCTTTTGCAGCGCCGCCGCGCTCGTGCCGGCGGAAGAGCTCTACTGGGCCGGCCGCGCCACGCTCGTGTCGCGCGAGCAGGACCTCGCCGTCTACGACCGGGTCTTCCTCCGGTTCTTCGGCGCCGAGCAGCGTGCGCCGCAACGTGCACGCGTGCGCGTGCAATCGGTCCCGGTGGAAGTCGAGGTCGCGCTCGCGAGCGAGGTCGAGCTCCTGCGTCAGAAGAGCTTCGCCCGCTGCTCGCCTGAAGAGCTCGCGCAGCTCGCGGCGCTCATGCGGCAGCTTCCGCTCGTCGCGGCGAGCCGCCGCTCACGCCGACGCGAGCCGGCGCGCCGGGCGGGAGCGCTCGACCTGCGCCGTACGCTGCGCCGCTCGTTTCGCACGGGCGGCGAGCCGGCGACGAGGTTCTACCGCGAGCGCCGCCGCAAGCGCCGCCGCGTCGTGCTCTTGCTCGACGTGTCCGGCTCGATGGCCGACTACTCCCGCGCGCTCGTGCTCTTCGCGCACGCAGCGCTGCGGCGGCAGCCGGACTGGGAGGCGTTCTGCTTCGGCACGCGACTGACACGGCTCACGCGCGCGCTTCGAGTGGGCGATCCGAACCGGGCGTTCTCGCGCGCAGCCGACGAGGTGATGGACTGGGAGGGCGGCACGCGCATCGGCGAGTCGCTGAAGCGCTTTCTCGACGAGTACGGCCACCAGGGCCTCGCGCGCGGCGCCGTCATCGTGATCTGCTCGGACGGCCTCGACGTCGGCGACCCCGAGCTGCTCGCGGAGCAGATGGCCCGGCTCGGCCGGCTCGCGCACCGCGTGATCTGGCTCAACCCGCTCAAGGAGCATCCGGCGTACGAGCCGCTCGCGCGCGGCATGCATGCTGCGCTCCCGCACGTCGACGTGTTCGCGAGCGGCCACAACCTCGCCAGCCTCGAAGAGCTCGGGCTCGAGCTGGCGCGGTCTACGTCGCGGCGCTGACCGCGGTCTCGGCGCCGCTGTACTCGGGGGCATCCTCGAAGTAGGCCACGTTGTCGTAGCCGAGGTATTTGATCAGCCGGTTCTGCACGACCAGGAGGCGCAGCGGATCGTCGCCCGTGTTCACGTACTGGTGGACGTGGTTCTGCGGCACGTACACGGTGTCGTCCGAGCCGAACTCCGAGCGGCTCGGCTCCTTCGCGACGCGCGCGTAATAGCGCTCCGCGATCTCGGCCTCGACCTGCCACTGCAGGCTCTCGCCCTCCCCGGAGATCACGTACGCGATCTCGTCGGCCATGTGCAGGTGCTTCGCCGAGCGGCTGCCGGGCGGGATTTCCTGCTCGTAGATGTCGACGCTGACGACACGCACGTCGGGCGTGTCCTTCGAGCAGAGCACGCGCACCTTACCGTCGCGGGTCGTCTCCCAGACCGTGTCGGAGGGCTTCACGACCTTCTTCTTCTGCTCGACGCCCGGCGACCAGACGCGGCCCCACTCCTCGCGCGGGCCGAACGAGTCCTCGTCCTCGATTGGCGCGCTGCGGCCCTGCTGGATCAGCCCGAAGTACATCCACGTCGACTTCGCCTTCATCACGAGCGCCTTCGCGGTCTCGTTGCCGTCGTTGAAGTGGCGGTGAACCGAGTCGACGTGGACGACGACGAGGTCGCCCTGCTCCCAGTCGTAGCGCTGGTCGTCGTGAATCTCGTAGCCGGAGCCCTGGAGGATGTAGAAGACGGCTTCGTTCTGGTGGCCGTGCCCGTGGTTCGACTTCCCGGGCGGGATCTCGACGAAGTGCACCTGGAGGTTCTGCGTCAGGAACGGCTCGTCGCCAGGACCGACGCGCCACCACGTGCGCGAGTCCTTCGAGTCGCCCGAGTGGCCGACGGTCGCGTCGTCGGCGACGAACTCGTCGTTGCGGACGCGCGGGGCGGCGAGCTGCGCCTGCCGGAATTCGTTCAGGCCGTACTGCTCGGAGTTCATCCCGCGCAGGAAGACGCGGCTCTTCTTGCCCATCTCGGCCTCCTTCGTCGTGTGGGGCGAGGCTAGCACAATTGTCGTACCATTAGGCCTAATGGCCGGCGGCGTCCGTGCGCTCGTCCCGCTCTACGCGGCGTCGGCCGTCCTGACGCTCGGCGAGGGCAGCTTCGCGCTCCTCGTCCCGCCGTACATGCACTCGCGCGGCATCTCGACCGTGGTGATCGGAGCGGCGATCTCCGCGTACGGGCTCGTGTCGCTTGCGGCTCGCATTCCGTCGGGCGCCGTCTACCGTTCGCACCGCGCATGGTCGCTGATCGCGGGCGGGTGCATCCTCTCCTCGCTCGCCTTCGCGTTGATCACGCGAACTGCGAACCCTGTCCTGCTGACGGCCTTCGTGGCGCTCGACGGAGCCGGCTTCGCGATCGCGACGACGGCGAACATGGCCGCGCTGATCGAGCGGCGTCCGGAGGGCTCGAACGCGGGCTCGATCATGGGCTGGTACACGGGCAGCCTCGGCGCGGGATATGCGGTGGCCGGCTTCGTCGGCGGGAGCCTCGGCGACGCCGTCGGTGCGGGCGACGCGATCCTGATCCTCGCGCTGGTCCCGCTGGTCGCCGGAACGCTGCTCGCGCTGGTCGTCGGCCGCACCGCGCCGGCGCGGCGCGACGGCGGCGAAGCGATCGCACGCACTGCGTGGTGGCGCGACCTGCGGCACGTCGCACCGCTCGTCTGGCTCGCGTTCTTCGTCACGCTCTACATCAACCTCGTCAGCGGCGTCCTGCTGACGTTCTTCCCGATCTACGGGCTCGCGATCGGGCTGACGCTGACGCAGATCGGGGTTCTGCAGGGGATCCACGGCGCGGCGGCGGCGGCGGTCCGCTTCCTCTCGGGGCTCGTCTTCCGCTGGGTCTCGTACGAGCGCACGCTGCCGGTGATGGTCCTCGTTTCGGGGTTGTCGGTGGCGGCGATCGGCGGGATCAAGGCGTTGGTCGTGCTCGGCGCGGCGTGGGCGACGCTCGGGCTGACGCGCGGGCTGTTGCGCGTGTCGTCGGCCGCCCTCGTGATGGACGAGGCGGGGGAGACCGATGCGCGGCGTGGAGCCGCGTCCGGCATCTACCTCGCCGGACTCGACCTCGGCAAGGTCCTGGGGCCGCTCGCCGGCGGCATCGGGGCCGACGTGATCGGGATCCGCGCGACCTTCCTGGTCGCGAGCGTGAGCTTTCCCGTCGTCTACTTCGTGTTGGCGGCGCTGCTCGGACGCCGACGCGCGCGCGATACGGCGCCCGCGTATGCGGCCTCTACACTCCAAGGCGATGGCAGCTGAGGGCGATTCGAGGCGCAGCGAGGGGATGTTTGCCCCCGTCTCCGTCGCGCGCGCGTCGTCGGCGATCGCAGACCAGATCCGCGCTGCGATCGTCGGCGGGAAGCTGCAACCGGGTGAGCGGCTCTCGCCCGAGCGCGAGCTCGCCGAGCAGTTCGGGGTCAGCCGCGTCACGGTGCGCGACGCGCTGCGCGCGCTCGAGGCGATGGGCTTGCTGGAGGTGAAGGTCGGCGCACGCGGCGGTGCGTTCGTGACGGCGCCCACGGGCTCGGTGGTCGCGCAGACGATCTCGGACATGATGCTGATGTCTGCGATGACGCCCGAGGACGTCGTCGAGGCGCGGCTGATCGTCGAGCTCGGCACCGTGACGCTGGCCTGCGCGCGGGCGAGCGACGACGACCTTCGGCTACTGCGCGAGCACTGCGAGCGCGCGCAGGCGGCGCTCGCCGCAAAGACGTACACGCGCGAGCTCTCGTGGGACTTCCACGCGCTGCTCGCGCACATGGCGCACAACGGCGCCGTCGACGGGTTGACGCAGTCCTTCCGCAGCACGCTCTCGCTGCACGCGGTGCGCGTCCGCGAGCCGCCGAGCCGCCGCTTCGCCGCCACGGTCGACGAGCACCTCGCAATCCTCGACGCGCTCGAGCGGCGCGACGCCAAGGCGGCGCGCCACCACATGGCCGACCATCTGATGCGCGGGACAAACCTCGTGGAGCGCGCGGAGCCGCTGCTCGACTACTGGCGCGCCCGCGACGTTCGTCAGCCCGAGTCGAGGCGCCGCGCGAAGTAGTCCCACGCCGCCTGCGGCGAGTAGACGTGCTGCCGCTTCGCAAGCGCCTCCTCGTCGCTCGACCACGTCTTCGGCCCGCCCGCGGCGAGCGCGCGCATGTTCGTCCGGCACGCACGCTCGAGGAAGACCGCCGCGAACACGGCCGTCGGCACGTCACCGCCGCACGCGACGATCCCGTGGTGGACCATGAGCGCCGCGTTCCGGTCGCCGACGGTCGCGGCGAGGTCGCGTCCGAGCTCGGCCGTCACGATCAGGTCGCCGGTCTGCGTAAAGCGGGCGATGTCGGGCGGGACGAAGAGCGTTCCTGCGTGCGAGAGCGGCCGGAGCGGCTCCTGGGTCGACGCAAACGCGACCGACCACGGCGCGTGCGTGTGCACGACCGCCTTCACGTCGGGCCGTGCGCGCATCAACTCGGTGTGGATCGGATACTCCGCATGCCGCGGCAGGTCGCCCTCGAGCACGTCGCCCTCCCACGACACGAGGATCACCTGCTCGGCCGTCAGCTCGTCGAAGCCGTAACCGCCGGCCTTCATCCAGACGCCCCGTCCTTCGGAGTCGCGCACGGAGACGTGGCCCCAGACGAAGTCTCCCTGGTCCTCGAGGCCGAGGATTCGACACCCCAGCGCGACGTCCTTACGCAGATCCTCCACGGCGGCGGACATTAACGTCGAAGGGCCCCGGAGACCGGGGCCCCTCGCGTTCGCTTCCCGTGTCGACTACTTGCCGGCCTGGCGGATGACCGCGTCGTACTTGTCCGCCCAGAACTTGAAGTTCGCGACGATCGGACGCAGGTCGAGGATGACCCGCTTCGCGGTGCGCAAGTCGGGGTCGGGCATGTCCGGCCGCGCCGGGTTCGCACCGCCTTTGAGCAGCGCAGCCTGGCCGCCGGCCCTGTGGAGCATCCAGTCGTAGAACAGGAGTGCGGTCGCCGGGTGCTTCAGCCGCTGCACGACGCCTATGCCCTGGGCGCGGATGATCGTCGGGACGTTCAGCGGCTTGAACGTGATCGGCGCCCTTCGTGCGGCCAGTGCCTCGATCGACTGCGCGTGACAGCTGACGCAGACGCCGAACTGACCCGCCGCGAGCAGCGTGGCCTGCGTCGTGTGACCGCTCGTGATCTGCGAGTTGCGCGCGATCGCGTTGAACATCGAGTTCAGGCGGGCGTCGATCCTCCGCAGCGCGCGTGTCTTCGCCGCCTTCGTCTTCGGCTGCGGCCTCACCTTCGCGAGCTCCTGCTTCTCGAGATGCTGGTACGTCGCGGCGAACCAGTCGACGTCACCCGGCTCCATCGAGAGCTTGCCCGCGAACCTCGA
Organism: Gaiellaceae bacterium; assembly: GCA_036000665.1. Taxonomy (GTDB): domain Bacteria; phylum Actinomycetota; class Thermoleophilia; order Gaiellales; family Gaiellaceae; genus JACCTU01. The sequence continues at coordinate 7,585 of DASYUZ010000067.1, read as the reverse complement.
GGTAGCGAGATCGGCCCATGACTTCGGCTCCTGGCCGGGCTTGATGATGTTCGTATTCCACGCGACGACGAACGCTTCGATCCGGTCGCCCGTCCACGTGTCGAACCGGTATGCCTTGGGGATCGCCTTCGCGTACGGCGACCCGCGGTACGGGATGAGGATGTTCTTTTTGTGCTGGTAGAACGTCATCTCGGTGCCGTTCGTCTCGATCACGTCGGCGCCGGTCGTACCTGCATTCGCCTCCTGCGTGACGCGCGCCGTGACGTCCTCGCTCGAGCCGCGGTACATCTTCACCTTGATCCCCGGGTACTTCTCCTCGAAGGCGCTGACGACGCCCGGGCCGATCGTGCGGCTCAGCGACGTGTACCAGTTCAACTCGCCGCCTTCGCGCTTCGCGAGGTTCAAGAGCGTCGACTCGCGTGCGCTCAGCGACTTCCCCTTGACCTGCTTGAGAACTCCGGCGAGCGGGTTCGCCGCCGGCGCGGCCGTCGCGGACCGTGAGACCGTCGCGCCGGCCAGCGACGCGAGCACCGCCGCCAGCAGCGCGCAGAGCAGCACGCCAATCTTGGACATGCCTGCGTTCATCGAAACCTCCCCCTCGGTGACATCGACTCCAGCTCGGACCCTCGTCCTCCAGACGACGCGCGATCCACGTCGGTTAGAAAGCTGCGCAGGGTCAAACGGAATAATCTCTATACCATTAACCGATCCGGATCGCAATCACAGCCGACCACAACGGCGTGGGGCTGAAGGCTCGCCTGATCGCCTGGCTGGAGGCCCACGGCCACGAGGTCGACGATCGCGCGGGCCACGTGGGTGACGAGGTCGTCGACTACCCGCCGCTCTGCGAGGACGTCTGCCGCCGGGTCCTGAACGGGCACGCCGACTACGCGATCGTCGTCGGGGGCAGCGGCTCGGGCGAGGCGATCGCCTGCAACAAGATCCGCGGTATCCGTGCCGGCCTCTGCCTCGACCTCTTCGTTGCCGAGATCGCCCGGGCGAACAACGACGCGAACGTGCTTGTGACCGGCGCCAAGGTCGTCAGCCCGGAGCTCGCCGAGCAGATCGTCGCCACGTGGCTCGCCACATCCTTCAGGGGCGAGCGACACCAGAAACGCCTGGATCAGATCGCGGCGCTCGAACGTGGCGAGTCGCTTCTCTGAAGAAACTCCAGCACGCGCGCAGGGGCGGTCGCCTCCGTCTGCTCGTCGACCGGCACGTCCCAGTACTCGGACCGGGGGAGACACTCCTCGAGGTAGCGCGCGGCCGATGTCGCGTGATTCGCGTCTTGGCCCGGGACGACGAACGTCGGTATCTGCAGCTGCATTAGCTCTTCCGGCTCTGCGCCCGGCACCGTGTCGCGGTCGAACAGGGTGCGGGCCAGCTCGTCCACGATGGTCCGGTAGCTGTCGGCGTCCAACCGTGCGTACTCGTCTGCGAACGCGGCGTCGGTGCGGATGACGCTCGCCCACGGACCGACGCGTGGGTCGTTCGCGAAGCTCTCGTCGCCGCTTGCCGCGAGCGCGACCACGGCGCCGAGCCCGTGCTGAGCGACGTACTCGAGGTGCTCCGCGAAGCGCGCGCGCTGCGTCATCCGGTATCTCGGGCCTCCCGCAGGCGAATACAAGACCATGCTCGACACACGTTCCGGCTGCGCGACCGCGAACGCTGCGACGATCGAGCAGCCGATGCAGCCCCCCATCAGGTGCGCTCGCTCGATCTCGAGGTGGTCGAGGAGGCCGGCGCCCTGGGCTGCGTAGTCGGCCCAGGTGATTCGTTCGACGCGACCGCCGGACCGTCCCGACTCGCGTTTGTCGAACGTGATGCACGTGTAGCGCTCGGTCAGGTGTTCGAGCAGGTTCAGGCGCTTGTAAATGCCAAACGTGCGCCAGTTGTCCAGCGTCCCGTTGAAGCCGCCGGGCGAGAACAGCAGCAGCGGCGGGCCCGCGCCGGCGACCTCGTACCGGGTCGTGATCCCGTCGACGAGCGCGGTCGGCATCAGCCGCCTTTGATCTGACGGCCGCCGCGGACGTCGTCCGCGTAGGCGGCGATCGCGTCGTAGGTGATCTGCGCGACGTTCGCGTACGCGTCCGGCGGCGCGTCCAGCGCCGAGGCGTCGTAGCCGATCGCGCGGTGGATCATGCGCATCCGCCCGTCGAGCCACGGCCCGCCGCCGAGGCCGCCGATCACGGGAATCGACACCGCTTCGACGACCTTCGGCCCCGCGATGGGCCCGGAGTCGCGGAAGTCGAGCAACGAGGCGCCTGCCGCTTCGAGCTGCTTCGCCTGCGCGACGAGCTCGTCGTCGCTGCCCGAGCCGTGGGAGAACTGCGCGAAGACCTGGATTCCCGCGTCGACGAACGCCGGCGCGGCGTCCGCGTCATCGAGCTTGACGAGATCGGCGCCGCCCTCCTCGACCAGGCGCCGTGCGGCGTCGACGCCGTAGCCGAGCGGCAGGTCGCAGCTGACGAGCGCGCGCCGGACGCCGCGGCGGACGGCCGCGCAGACGAGGATCTGCTCGTCCAGCGTTACGTCCGCCTCGTTCTCACGCCCCCAGAGGTTCACGCCGACGCTGTCGCCGACGGAGACGACGTCGACACCCGCGCGGTCGACGATGCGCGCAGCCTGGTAGTCCCACGCCACGACGCCGACGATCTTCCGCCCCTCCCGCTTCATCGCCTGCAGCGCGGGGAGGGTCAACCGCTCGCTCACGCTCGCAGCGCCGTGAGCACCTCGGCGACGTCGTCCTCGTCGTTCGTCACCATCAGGTTCCGAGCGTACGGCCGGAGGGCCGACACCGCTTCGGCGACGTCGAGCCGCTCACCCAGGATGAGACCCGCCGTCATGATTCCGCGCTCGGTGCAGGCGCGCGCGATCGCGGACGCGGCTTCCGAATCAGCGTCGGACGTCGCGATCATGATCGCCACGTCCACGTCGTCGAGCTCGTCGGACCGCCATGCGTCGGCGCGCACGAACCGGGCGCCGCTCCAGGGCCGCTCTGCCACGCGGTCGACGACCTCCACGGCTCGGTCGTCGAGGGCCACGACCAGTGCCGACCGTCCGCCGATCGGCCTGTCGATCCGGAACCGCGCCTCCTCGGCCGTCGCCGCCCGGGCGCAGCTGTTGAGCAGGATCGGGCGCGTGGGGGTTGTCACACCGACGTGTGCGCCACGCCGGCGCGAGCTGCAAGGGCGTCGCCGCAGGATTCGATGAACGACTCCTCTTGCGGCAGCACGATCGCGGCGGAGCGGATCCGGTGGTGCTCGGGATCGACGCCGGGCGGGGTCACACCCTCGTCGCGCAGCGCCTCGACTGCCTTCCGGAGCTGCTGGCGCGCCTTGATGATGCCGGTGTCGGACGAGACGAGCCGCTCCTTCGTCCGGTCGACGATCGGTCCCATGCTCTCCTGCAGCGACGCGTCCTGCTGGGCGATGCCCCGGACCCCCGAGAACGTCTCGCCGCGCTTCTGCGCTTCGCGGTCCATCAGATAGTCGACGTCCTTGTTCTCCATCGGGCGATATGTGCCGGGGATGTTCCGGCTGTGCACGCCGTGGCCATCCTTCATCGCCTGCCGTTCCTCCGGCGTGAGCGCGCGGGTCGGGTGGTAGTCGAACGTGTACGCCCAGCAGTTGTGGTCGTCGATCGGCACCCAGAAGTGGCCGTGGACCGGGTGGTCGCCGCGCGGCGGGACCATCGTGAAGCTGGGCATCACCCACGGCGTGATGCGCCAGTAGTACTTGCCGTCCTCGGCGTTGCGCCGGGCGCCGATGAAGAGCCCGCCGTCGGCTTCGGCGACCTCGAAGAACGGGCGCAGGTCGTTCAGGTTGTACTCGTTGCCCTTGGCCCCCTTGAAGAGCGGATCGCTCGTGAGGCCGCCCGAGTGCAGCCACGAGACGTGGCTGGAGTCGATCCCGCCTTCGAGCGCCTGGAGCCAGTTGCTCTCCTGCCAGCGCTTCGACGTGTACGTCTGCTCCGGCGCGACCTGCGCGAACTCGAACTCCGGCAGCGCGGGACGCTTGTCCGGCTCGCCCATGTGGGTCCAGAGGATGTCGCCGACCTTCACGAGGGGGTACGCCGTCAGCTTTACTTTGGAACAGAAGTTGCTGTTCTCGGGCTCGGACGGCACTTCGACGCATTGACCCGTCACGTCGTACTTCCACCCGTGGTACGCGCAGCGCAGGCCTCCCTCCTCGACGCGACCGAACCAGAGCGAGACGCCTCGGTGCGCGCAGAACTCGTCCATTAGCCCGTAGCGGCCCTCGCTGTCGCGGAAGGCGATCAGCCGCTCGGAGAGGATCTTCACCCGGACCGGCGGACAGTCGTTTTCCGGGAGCTCCTCGGCAAGGAGCGTTGGCAGCCAGTACCGACGGAACAGGTCACCCGTCGGCGTCCCCGGCCCGGTCTGGGTCAGAAGCTCATTGACCTCGGTTTTGAGCATCTCGTGCACCCAATGGTATAACCGTTCGACCTGCCGCCTCGAGGTGCGCGTCGAGGCGGGGGTACACGCGGCGCGCGTTCAGCTCGAACACCTTGCGCTTGTCCTCCTCGGGCATGGCCAGCGCGTCGACGTACCGTTTCGTGTCGTCCCAGTGAAAGCCTGTCTCTGGGTCGATGCCGCGGACGGCACCGAGCATCTCCGAGGCGAAGAGGACGTTGTCGACGTCGATCACCCGCACGAGGAGGTCGATCCCCGCCTGGTGGTAGACGCACGTGTCGAAGAAGACGTTCTTCATCACGTGTCCGTCGAGTCGCGGACGGCCGAGCCGGTCGGCCAGACCGCGGTAGCGCCCCCAGTGGTACGGCACCGCCCCGCCGCCGTGGGGGATCACGAACCGCAGGGTCGGGAACTCGCCGAAAAGGTCGCCCTCGATGAACTGCATGAACGCGCTCGTGTCGGCGTTCAGGTAGTGCGCCCCCAGCGCGTGGAAGTTCGGGTTGCACGACGCCGAGACGTGGACCATCGCCGGGACGTCCAGCTCGACCATCGCCTCGTACAGGGGGAACCAGTACTCGTCGGTCAGCGGCTTCGACGTCCAGTACCCGCCCGACGGATCCGGGTTCAGGTTGCAGCCGACGAAGCCGAGCTCCTCGACGCAGCGCCGGAGCTCTTCGATCGAGTCGTCGAGCGGTCCTGCGGGCGTCTGCGGCAGCTGGCACGCACCGGCGAAGTGCTCGGGGAACAGCTGCACCACCCGGTGGATCAGGTCGTTGCACGCGCGGGCCCAGGCCCGTGCCGTCGCCGGGTCCGGCACGTGATGCTCCATGCTCGACGCCTGCGGCGAGAAGATCATCAGGTCGCCGCCGCGCTCGCGCAGCAGCTTCAGCTGGTTGCTCTCGATGCTCTCGCGGATCTCTTCGTCGCTGATCTCGGCAGGGGCAGGCTCGGGGAGACTTGGATCTGCGATACGCGCCAACTGCGCCTCGCGGAACTGCTTATGCGCGGCCGGCGTCGTCGTGTAGTGGCCGTGGCAGTCGATGATCACTCGACGTACCTGAGGCCCTTTTCCGCGAGTTGCTCCCGCATGCCCTGCACGTCGAGGCTGATTTCGCCCGCTCGATACCGCTCGCGTGACGCGGCCTCCTTCTGCTCGCGAGCCGCGCAGGCCGCGAGCACCTCCGCCGCGTTCCTGCGCGGCACGACCACGACGCCGTCGTCGTCGGCGACGATCACGTCGCCCGGCTCGACGGACTGACCGGCGCAGACGACGCTCACGTTCACGCTGCCGAGCGTCTCCTTGACCGTGCCGAGCGCGGAGACGCACTTCGACCAGACGGGGAACTCCATCCGCTTCAGCTCGGCGACGTCGCGGCAGCCGGCGTCGATCACGAGGCCTCTCACGCCTCGCGTCTGCAGCGCGGTCGCGAGCAGCTCGCCGACGTACCCGGCCTCGGAAGGCGCCGTCGGCGCGACGACGAGCACGTCGCCGTCCCCACACTGCTCGACCGCGACGTGGATCATCCAGTTGTCGCCCGGGGGCACGCTGACCGTCACGGCGCTGCCCGCGATGTGCGCACCGGCATAGATCGGGTTGATGTACGTGGCGAGAACTCCCGTGCGCGCCTGCGCCTCATGGACGGTCGCGACGCCGTACTGCGCGAACGCGTCGACGACGGATCGGTCGGCGCGACGGATGTTCCGGACGACTACTCCTGCCACGGCAGCAGGGAGACGTGGATGACGCCGTTGCCGGCCTCGCCGCCGACAGCTCGGATCGCGGTGTCCACGTCCTCCAAACCGAACGTGTGCGTGGTGAGCAGCTCCAGCGGAAAGCGCTTCGAGGCGAGCTGCGCGAGCGCGAGCTCGACCGCGCGGTAGCTGTGGCCGCGCGCGCTCTTGATCGTGATCCCCTTCTCGGTCAGCTTCTTGAGCGGGAAGTCGGGGAACGCGGCCAGCTCGCCCTGGACCAGCAGCGTGCCGGCCCTGCGCTTGAGCGCGTCGATGCCGAGCAGGACCGGCGTCGTGCCGGCGCCGGCGGTGCAGTCGAGCACGACGTCGACGCCCTTGCCGCCCGTGATCTCCAGCACGCGCTCGAGCGCGTCTTCCTGCTGCACGTCGACCACGTGGTCCGCGCCCAGCGTCCTCGCGAGCTCCAGCCGCGCGGCGTCCCGTGTCGTGCCGGTCACGATGATCAGCGAGGCACCCGCCTGCTTGCACGCAACCACCTGCGACAGCCCCTGCTGCCCGGGACCCTGGATCAGGACGGTCGACATGAAGCCCACGCCGCAGTCGTACAGCGCCCACTCGATGCCGTTCGAGAGCGGGGTCACGATGCCCGCCTCCTCGTCCGACACGTTGTCGGGCACCTCGTGGAGGACGGCATTCCAGGGGAGGTACATGTACTGCGCGAAGCCGCCCCAGAGGTGGTACGGGTGCTCGCACGACGTGTATCCGTACCGGCGGGCGTCGGGGTTCGTCCGCCAGTCGGTGAGCTCGCAGTGCCGGTACTCCCCGAGGCGACACCACTCGCACCGGTGGCAGGCGACGTAGTGCTCGACGAAGACCCGGTCTCCCTCGTGGAGCCCCTGGATCTCCATGAACCGGCGGCCCGCCTGCGCGATCACGCCGACGTTCTCGTGCCCCATGATGACGGGCGCCTCGATCACGGGCTTCGCGTACATCTTCACGTCGGTCCCGCAGATACCGGCGACCTCCATCTTCAGCAGCGCGCCGTCGTCGGGAATCTCCGGCATGGGGAACTCGCGCAACTCGGTCCTGCTCGGGCCGGTCCGCACGGCCGCCAGCACGCGCTCACCCATTTGTGCTCACCCTAGCCAAAAGGTATGAAGGACTAGCCATGCGCCTGAAGACGGTCACGCGCACGCAAGGGAACAACGCGGCGCTCAAGGACGGCACCGTAACGCCGAGCGGCTTCACGTTCGAGTTCGAGGAGGTCGACCCGCTGATCCGCGCCTTCCGCCGGATGGTGCGGAAGCGCGAGTACGACGTGTGCGAAATGGCGATCACGACCTACCTCTGCGCGAAGGAGCACGGCAAGCGCTTCACGGCGCTGCCGATCTTCCTCGTGCGCGGCTTCCACCACGGCGCGATCGTCGCGAACGGCGTCCACGACCCGAAGGAGCTCGA
>DASYUZ010000066.1:0-2117 GCA_036000665.1 Gaiellaceae bacterium | reverse complement strand
GCTCTCGCCGAAGCTGCTAATCATGGGCGTGCGTGACCAGGTGTTCGCGCAGAGCCCGCTGCCGATCGTCGGTAACGGCGTGCCGGAGGAGATGATCTGGGACTGCGTGACCTGCGGCGCGTGCGTCGAGGCGTGCCCGGTATCGATCGAGCACGTCGACCACATCATCGACCTACGCCGGAGCCGCGTGATGGTCGATTCGCACTTCCCGGCGGAGGCCGAGCCGATGCTGCGCGACGTCGAGCGCGCGTCGAACCCCTGGGGCAAGCCCCAGACCGAGCGCGCGGCGTGGGCGGAAGAGCTGGGAGTCCGCGTGCTGGAGCCGGGCGATCCGGCGCCCGAGGTCCTGTACTGGGTCGGCTGCGCCGCCTCGTTCGACGAGCGCGCGCGCAAGTCGGCCCAGTCGACGGCGAAGCTCCTGCAGGCGGCGGGCGTCGACTTTGCGATCCTCGGCCCGCGCGAGGCGTGCACCGGCGACCCCGCACGGCGGATGGGGAACGAGTACGTCTTCCAGGCCTACGCCGAGCAGAACGTCTCGACCCTCAACGATGTGGGGGTGAAGAAGATCGTCGCGAGCTGCCCGCACTGCTTCAACACGCTCGCCCACGAGTACGGCGACTTCGGCGGCGACTACGAGGTCGTGCACCACACCGAGCTGCTCGCCGAGCTCGTCCGCGACGGCCGCCTTACGCCGGCCGGCGACTCGAAGCAGATCACGTACCACGACTCCTGCTATCTCGCGCGCCACAACGACGTGCGCATGGAGCCGCGCGAGCTCGTCGCGGCGGTCGGCGAGCCCGTGGAGATGAAGCGAAGCGGCAAGCAGACCTTCTGCTGCGGCGCCGGCGGCGCGCACATGTGGATGGAGGAACGCGGGAAGCCGATCAACGAGGAGCGCGTCCGCGAGGCAGCGGAAACCGGAGCGGAGACGCTCGCGGTCGCGTGCCCGTTCTGCACGGTGATGCTGGACGACGGGGTACGCTCGGTGGGCGCGGACCTGCGCGTCGCGGACGTCTCCACGCTCCTGGCCGAATCGCTGGAGCATTGAACAGCCCGTATCGCCGCGACGCAGTCGGCCGTTCTGCCCTCAGACCAGGAATGCTTCCGATAGTGCTTAGCGAAGAGACGCGAAAGGAGGTGTTGACGCGTGAGGACCTACTTTGCCACTGTTTTCGTGGCGCTTGTCCTCGGTCTCACCGGCGCCGCGTCATCGCCAAGTGTCGGTGCGGATCCTGGCGCGTCGGCTGGGGACCTGACGGCGGCTCCTACCTCGGCGGCCGTCATCTGTACGCCCGCGTGGGGGACCCCCGTCATCGTCATCTGCATCTAGGCTCAAGTCCGACGTGAAGAGGGCTCGGTCGCGCCTCGCTGCGCGGCCGGGCCCGTTCTCTCGAGTGCGGCGCGTGCACTTGCCGCCGAGACGACGTTCCCCTTCTGCTCGTAGAGCCGGAGCGCGTTCTCGACGACGGGACGCGATTCGTCTGCGCGGCCGGCGAGGCGAAGGACGTCACCCAAGATCATCAGGGCGTCAGCGTGGACGACGAGGAAATCGGTCTGCTCGGCGAGGGCCACCGCTTCGCGGGCGAGGGCCTCGGCCTCGTCCGCCCGTCGAAGGGCGGAAAGCGCCTTCGCCCGCGCCGCGCGCCACTCCACGTGGGCGTACCGGTCGTCGGGCAGCGCCGCCCGCTCGCTCAGCTCGGTGAAGAGCAACGCCTCCTCGGCCCGTCCTTGCGCTGAGAGCGCCTGGGCGAGCAGGGCTGCGAGGGGCGAGACGTTCATCTCCCCGCCCAGCTGCTCGAGCGTCTCGTATCCGCGGCGGAGCTCGCGCTCGGCCGCGACGGGATCGCCGGCTAGCATCTCCACGATCCCGTAGCTCTCGGCTGCGTGCGCCGCGCTGACGCTGAGCTCGAGATCCTGAACGAGCGCTCTATGGCGTTCGATCAGCTCGCGCGCCTCGTCGAAGTCGCCTTGCATCGCCTTCAGCCCGGTCAGCGCGCGCAGCGCCGATGCCTTGATCCGGCGCCGCTCGCTCGACCGCGCGACAATCGACTCGCAGCGACGAACGGCCTCGGGCACCGGCAGCGGTCCGAACCAGGCCGCGCCGATCAGGAGGTTCA
>DASYUZ010000065.1:0-3932 GCA_036000665.1 Gaiellaceae bacterium | reverse complement strand
GTCGTCGAGACGGGGAAGGCCCCGCTCGACTGGCCCTGGTTCACGACGGTCTCGGCCGGAACGCTCGCGACGGCCGGGTTACTGCTCGTGAGCGAGACCCCGGCCCCGTCCGTCGGCCCGCTGAACGTGACCGTCCCGGTTGCCCCCCCGCCTCCGGTGACGTTGGCCGGTACGAACGAGACCGACGAGAGGGTCGGTCCTGTCGGGGCCGGATTCACGTGGATCGGCGCCCCCCGCGTGACGCCTCCGGCCATGCCGCTGATGTCGGCGAAGGTCCCAGTGCCGGTGACCGGCTTGGTCGTGATCGTGAAGGTCGCAGAGGTCGCCCCGGCCGGCACCGTGACCGTCGCCGGCACGGTCGCGACCGCCGTGTTCGTGCTCGCGAGCGTGACGGTCGTGCTGGTCGAAACGGAAGCGACGAGCGTCGCGGTCCCTGTGGAGGTTGAGCCCCCGGTGACAATGTCCGGAGAGATCGTCAGAGCCGACATCGTCCCGCCCCCGGGCGGCGGAGGCGGCGGTGGAGGCGGTGGAGGCGGAGGTGGAGGCGGCGTTGGGCTCGCGGGGGTGCAGCCGGACAGCGTTGCTTGCACCGACGTCGCTCCGTCGCTCACCGTCACGCGGCACGTGCTGGAGCGGTAGTTCGTCGCCTCAACGCGGAACGCGCGGTCGCCGTCGGCGGTCGCGCTCGCCGTCGACTCTGGGGAGGTTACGGTGACGATCGCGTTCGCAACGGCGCCGCCTCCCTCCACGCGCAGCCGGCCGTCCACTAGCTCCGCTCGTGTGACGCTGACTGCGGCCAATGCGGCTCCGGGGAGGATGAGCAGCACGGCCGTCGCCGCCAACGCCGCGCCGCAGCGAATGCGTGGCATGGAGACCTCCTAACGGGCGGGTGGGGTTCCCCCGCCTCTTTACCGCCTACGCCCGGGAACGTAACGCGGTTTGCTGCGGCTGAAACCGGCGCACACTCAAGCTGGAGGTGATTCGCATGGCAAGCACGAAGCAGAGGCAAGCCGCGAAGCAGAACGTCAAGAAGGCGCAGCAGGCCGCGAAGAAGAAGCGGACGATCGCCAACCTGCCCGCGAGCACGCGGCGTGAGCTCGGGAAGCAAGCGGCGCGCGGACGGCAGCGCAGCGGCGAGGCCGGTCGCGCGCTCGAAGACCGCAACCGGCAACAGCTCTACGAGGTCGCCAAGAAGAAGAACATTCCGGGCCGCTCGAGGATGGGCAAGTGGGACCTGATCAAGGCAATCCGCCGCGCGGGCTGAGTGCGGGCGCGGCCATGACGGCGTCTAGCCCGCTCTAGCTCATGCGACCGTGGACTCCTCGGCTCGACGCAGGCGTGCGGCGAGCTCGGTGAGCAGCGCGATCGCGATCGTCGGCTCTTGCTCCAAGAGCCGTAGGAACGGCCGGCGCGGGATGCGCATTGTCTGCAGCTCGCCGACGGCCCGGACCGTCGCCGAACGCGGCTGTCCGTCGAGCAGCGCCATCTCGCCGAAGTAATCGCCGGTGCTGAGCGCCCGGGCGTGCGGGCGTCCGGGAACCGTCGCCCGGCCGCCGAGGATCACGTAGAAGCTGTCCGAATCGTCGCGTGTCTGCACGACGATGTCGCCGGGCTCGAACACGCGGTAGTGCGCCAGCTCCGCAATCTTCCGCAGGTGGCGCTTGCTGACGTTTGCGAAGAGCGGCAAGCGCTCGAGCACCTCGGCCCAGTCGCGTGCTGTCGGCCGATTCCAGTCTCGCTTCGCCGTGGCGACGAGTGTCGCCTCTGGTCCAGAGACCATCAAACCTCCCTTTACGAGCTTCGTAGGCATTCACCCAACAAGACGCGCCAAACGCCGACGATCTTCCTCAGATTCGAGCACCCGCGCGTTCCAGCTCGAGCCCGGCGTTGCGCCATTCGTCCTTGCCACCTGGGTAGTGGCGGACGTTGGCGTAGCCGAGCTCGACCAGGCGGCGCGCGACGTCGACCGAGTCCTCGCAGGTCGGGTTCGCGCAGTAGACGACGATCTCGGCGTGCTTGTCGGGGAGCCGCCTCGCGACGGCTGCGTCCACGTCGGGCGGCGGGAGGTTGATCGCGCCGGGCAGATGTGAGTGTGCGAAGGACATCGGCGGGAGCGCGTCCACGAGAACGAACTGCTCACCGGACTCGATCTTGCGGCGCAGCTCGTCGCAGGTGATCGGCAGAATGGTCACCGGATGAGCTCGGTCCGCAGCTCGTGGTTCTCGTCGGGCAGCCGCGCCTCGTAGTAGATGCGAAAGCCGCCGTCCGGGAGCGGCAGGACGTCGAGGTAGCGGACGTCGGCGACGGGCTCGTCGCCGACCTGCTCGAGCCGGCCGCGCTCCCCCGTGAGGCGCGCGAGGCCTGTGCGCTCGAACCAGTTTTCCTCCTTGGTCGCGCGCCCATCGTACGCCGCCCGGCCGTCGGGGAGGACAGCCGTGAGCCGTGCGCCGCGGGCGTCCCACGTCCCCGGACGCGGAGCCAGCGCGGTGCCGTGCCATTTCCAGTCGAGGCCGTCGTCGCTCGTGGCGTACGCCGTGGTCATGCGGTCCTCCTCGTCCGGCTCCTCCAGCGGGTGGCAGCAGATCCAGGCTTCCCAGCCTCCGTTCGCGCGGCGCACCAACGGGTCCTTGACGCCCGTCCGGTCGTCCCCGGGGAAGACGGTGCGCGCATCGGCGGACTCGAAGCCGGCGGGATCGTCGGCCTCGAGCACGTCGATCCACCAGTGCTTGCTGCCCGGAGTGGCGCAGCAGACGTAGAGACGCCACCAGCCGTCCTCCGTTCGGACGATCGCGGGCCGTTCCATCGACATGGCGTCGAACCGCGACTTGTCGAGCGTCGCGACGGTGGTGAGGTGATCGCCGTCCTCGGAGCGCGCGACAACCGTCTCCGCACCTCCATCCGGGCCGACGCCGGTGCGGACGCGGTACGCAACGACGAAGGTGCCGTCCGCGTCCAGCGCTGCGCCGGGCGATCCTGCCCAGTAGCCGGGACCCGCGCCCCGCGCCGGGACCGCTACCGCGACGCGCCCGGTGCCGGGAAGTGGAAACTCAGTCATGCGCGGGCTGCATTATGGCCTCATGAAAGCAACGCTCATCGTTCTCACAGCTGCCGTCGTGACAGCGGGCTGCGGTGGTACGCGGACGGTCACGAGGACCGTCACCGTGGACCGCACGGCGAAGACCGGGATCGGGCCGCCACGGGAGGTCGTGTTCTACGGCCACATCAAATCGCTGAGGCGCGACGGCCGCCGCTTCGAGCTGCGCTTCGATCCGGCGTGGTTTCTCTCCGGGTCGGCGGCGGAGCATGCAGCAGTCGAAGACAAGGTCCTGCAGCCGGGCGAGCCGGTTCCGAACGACAACTACACCGTCGAGGAAGGTCACCGCCTGCTGACGTTCGTGGTGTTTCCAAACGCGCACGTCAGCGTTCTCACCAAGGGACTCCAGTCGACGGCAATCCCGGTCGCCGAGCTGGCGGAGATTCTCGCGGGCAAGAACCCGCAGCACCGTGCGCTGTTCGATCCTTCGAACCACTCGGCCTTCTGGATTCGCGTCGGCGAGAAGTATCCGAACCCCGTGATCGCGCTCGATCAGCAGTACCACCCGTAGCCGGTCGGCAAGGCGACAAATTTAAGTTGCTTCTTACGTTAGAATATGCTTACACTGTCGGGCCGTGCAGGCCGCCCTGAAAGCAATCGCCGCGCCCCGCCGGCGCCAGATCCTCGCGCTCGTGCGTGACGGCGAGCTCTCCGCAGGCGAGATCGCGGCGCAGTTCGACGTGACCCGGCCCGCGGTCTCGCAGCATCTGAACGTCCTGAAGGAGGCTGGACTGGTGAGCGAGCGACGCAACGGCACCAAGCGCCTCTACCGGGTGCGCCCGGAGGGACTCGCACCGCTCAAGGCGTTCCTCGAGGAGTTCTGGGACGACCGGCTCGA
>DASYUZ010000064.1:0-6756 GCA_036000665.1 Gaiellaceae bacterium | reverse complement strand
GCGCCGAGCCCGTGCACCGCGCCGTTCTCGATCCGCCCCGGGAGGTTGCCGTTGGCGGGCACGGTGTCCAGGTGTCCCGCCAGCACGACGAGCGGGCGGCCGGTCCGGGGCGCGCCGAAGAGGAGCGTCAGGTCGCGGTCGTAGGAGAGCTCGAGCGGCACGATCTCGCGCACGAGGGCGGCCAGGTCGTCCTCGCGACGGCTCTCCGAGGGCACGTCGACGAGCTCGAGCGTCCGCGCCGCGAGCTGGGACATAGCGGGATTCTGCCCCGCCACGGGCATAATCCGTCCAGTGACGACGCGCCAGCCGGACCCGCTTCCGGGCGCTGAGCCCGAGCGCGGCTTCGCCGTCGCAGTGCTCGTGCAGGGGGCCGACGCCGAGGGGGAGCTCGCGGAGCTTCACGAGCTCGCGCGGACCGCGGGCGTCGAGACCGTCGCTCAGGTCGTCCAGTACCGAGTCCAGCCCGATCGGCGCACCTACCTCGGCAAGGGCAAGCTCGAGGAGCTGAAGCACGAATACAAGGAGTCCGGCGCCGAGGTCCTGCTCGTCGACGACGAGCTCGACCCGACGCAGCAGCGGGCCCTCGAGAACGCGTTGAACGCGCGTGTGGTCGACCGCACGCAGCTGATCCTCGACATCTTCGCGCAGCACGCCGTGACCGCCGAGGGAAAGCTGCAGGTCGAGCTCGCACAGCTCGAGTACAACCTCCCGCGCATGCGCGGCCTGTGGCAGCACCTAGAGCGGCTCGGCGGCGGCGTCGGGACGCGCGGCCCCGGCGAGTCGCAGCTCGAGACCGACCGGCGCCTCGCGCGGCGCCGCGCGACGCTGCTCAGGCGGCGGCTCGAGGGGCTCTCGCGACAGCGCGCCGTGCGCCGCGAGGAGCGCGCTCGGAACGAGACCCCGACCGTTGCCCTCGCGGGCTACACGAACGTCGGCAAGTCCACGCTCCTGAACGCGCTGACCGGCGCGGGGGTCTCCGTCCAGAACCGGCTCTTCGAAACGCTCGACCCGACCACGCGCGGCTTCGACCACGACGGCCGCCGCTATCTCGTCACCGACACCGTCGGCTTCATCCGTCGGCTTCCGCACCAGCTCGTCGAAGGGTTCGCGGCGACCCTCGAGGAGACGCTCGTCGCCGACCTCGTTCTGCACGTGCTCGACGCGACGGCGACCGACGAGCGCCTGGACGAGATGATCGAGGCGGTCCATTCCGTCCTGAGCGAGATCGGCGCGGGCGAGCTCCCGCGCGAGCTCGTGCTGAACAAGGTCGACACGCTCGACTCGCTGCGGCGGCGCAGGCTCGCGGCGCGCTTCCCGGACGCGCTCCAGGTCTCGGCGCTGACCGGGGAAGGACTCGAGGAGCTGCGCGCCCGAATTGCCGGCCACTTCCGGGAGCGCTTCGAGCCCGTGCGCCTGCTCGTGCCGTATGAGGACGGCGCCCAGCTCGCCGAGCTGTACGCGCTCGGCGCGCCGGTCGACGGCCGCGAGGACACGCCCGAAGGTGTCCTCCTGCGCGCTCGGCTCCCGCAACGCGAGGTGCGCCGGTTCGCGCGCTATCTGGTCGCAGAGGCCGAGTCCGGCACGCGAGAGGTCGGGTGATCGAGCTCCCCGTCCGGCGTGTGCGGCCGGGCGCTGTGCTGCCGAGGCGCGCGTACCCAGGCGACGCGGGGATCGACCTGGCCGCCTGCGAGCGCGTCGAGCTCGGACCGGGCGAGCGGGCGCTCGTCCCCACCGGCCTCGCCGTCGCGATCCCGGAGGGCTACGCCGGTTATGTCCAGCCCCGCTCCGGGCTGGCCTCAAAGCACGGCATCTCGATCGTCAACACTCCAGGACTGGTGGACTCGGGCTACCGCGGCGAGCTGCTCGTCAACTTGCTCAACACCGACGTGCGCGAGCCGTTCGTCGTCGAGCCGGGGATGCGGATCGCCCAGCTCGTCGTCCTGGAGCTCCCCGACGTCGAGCTCGTGGAGGTGAACGAGCTCCCCGGAAGCGAGCGAGGCGTCCGCGGCTTCGGCTCCTCGGCGCATTGATGGAGCCGCGGATCCGGGTCTCCGCGCTGCTCCGCTGGGAAGACCGGATTCTGCTCTGCCGTCACGAGAAGCCCGGCAAGGAGTACTGGCTTCTCCCGGGCGGCGGTGTCAACTCGGGCGAGAGTCTCGTCGACGCCCTCCACCGCGAGCTCTTCGAGGAGGTCGGGATCGACGAGGAGATCCCGCTCGAGGGGCCCGTGGCGATCGCGGACTCGATCTCCCCGGTGCGCAGCTTCGCGGCCAAGCACGTGGTCCACATCGTCTTCTCCGGCGATCTCTCGGGACGCTCGCTCGAGCGCGTGACGTCGAAGGATGCCGCCGTCCGCGGTCATCGCCTCTTCCACGTCGAAGAGCTCGAAGACGTCGTGCTCCATCCGCCAATTCAGCGCTTCCTACGGCGCTGGCGGCCGGGCGACCCAGTGGTGTACCTGGGCGCGCTCTGGACCCCGTAAATCGGCACACATTCGGCACGCGTGCGGCACACACCCGTCGCAGGTTCTCTGCAACGCTTTGGAAAGGGGGCTTCGCGCTCCCCCCTTGGGGGCTGTCGCGCCCTCGGAAAACGGGCGCCGGGCAGAGCCGCCGCCCTCTCAGGGTCGGTGCCGACAAGCGGCCCTTTGGGGGTGCGCTAGAAGCGCCCGCCGCGCTCGCGGGCTCGGCGTGAGGCGACCGCGTGCGCCTCGTGCTCCAGCTCGTCCGGCAGCGGGTCGAAGCGCGGCGGCTCGCCGCCCGTACGATGCGCGATCGCCTGCGCGAGCAGCCAGTCGGCGAACCAGGGGTTGCGCGGCAGCAGGGGCCCGTGCAGGTACGTGCCGATCGCGCGGCCGACGCGGCAGCCCTCGAATCCGCTCGCACCGTCGTTCCCGAAACCGGCGACCACGCGGCCGAGAGCCTCGGCGCCCGCATCCAGGTGCGTGCGACCGGCGTGGTTCTCGAAGCCCGCGAGCGTCCTCCGCTCGCCGGGCTCGAGCTCGCACTCGAGCAGGATGTCGCCGATCATGCGCCGGTTCCCGGCGACCGTGTGGAGCGGGAACAGCCCGACCCCGGGCAGCTCCTCGCCGTTCGCGGCGCTGTAGAACCGCCCCAGCAGCTGGTAGCCACCACAGACGGCGAGGACGGCGGCGCCGCCGGCCGCGGCGGTGAGCACCTGCTCCGCCTTCGCCGCGAGGTCGTGCGCGACGAGCGCCTGCTCGCGGTCCTGCCCACCGCCGATGTACAGGAGATCGTCGTCCGGCTCGATCAGCGCGTCGGCGGCGATCGGCCGCACCACGAGCTCGTGGCCGCGCCAGGCTGCCCGCCGAGCGAGGACGGCGATGTTCCCGCGGTCGGCGTAGATGTTCAGGTACTCCGGGTAGAGGTGGCCGACGACGATTCTCACGCCGCGCGCTCCCAGTACTGCGGGACGTGGCCGCGCCTCGCGACGATTCGTCTCAGCGCGAGCATCGCCGTGTAGGTGGGGAGGACCACCAGCTCGCCGCCGCTTGGCGTGAGCTCGAGGCCGCGGTCGAGCGCCCGCTCGAGCGGAGGAACGACCTCGATCGCCTCGCGGTCGAAGCCGGCGTACGCGAAGCGCAGCGCGAGCTCGGCCGCACGGTCGCCCGTGACGACGACGCGGTCGAGGTCCTCGAGCAGCGGCTCGAAGTCCACGTCCCAGATCCAGGACACGTCCTTCCCGTCGGCGACGCCGTCGTTCAGCGCGATCACGGCCAGCGAGGGCGCGACGCCCGATACGAGCGTGCGGATCGCCTCGTTCGCACCGGCCGGGTTCTTGATCAGGAGGATCAGGAGCCTTCGCTCCCCGAGCGAGATCCGCTCGAAGCGACCGAACGCGGCCCCGAACCGCTCCAGGCCCGCCACGATCTCGTCCGTGGTGGCGCCGAGCGCCCGTGAGAGCGACGCCGCTGCGAGGGCGTTGTAGACGTTGTAGAGCCCGGGCAGGCGCAATCTCACGGTTCGCGACGCCTCGGGCAGGACGAGCTGGAACCGCGCTCCCTCGAGCCCCTCGAGCTCGACCGAGCGCGCGGCGACCTGGAGCGGCGGGCGGCGATGCCCGCAGCGCGGACATTCGTAGTCGCCGAGATGACCGACGTAGGCGGCGTGGAAGACGTACGGCGCGCCACAGCGGACGCAGTGCTTCGAGTCTGCGGCGTGCTGGAGGCCGCCCGGGCGCGCCTGGCTCGGATCGTCCATCCCGAAGACGAGCGCGTCCGCCCGGATGCGCACGAGATCGCCGAGTTGCGGGTCATCGCCGTTGACGACCAGCTTCGATTCCGCCGGCAGCCCGCGCACGAGCGCCCGCCACCGATCTGCGATCAGCTCAAGCTCGCCGTAGCGGTCGAGCTGGTCGCGGAAGAGATTCCCGAGGCAGACGGCGCGCGGCCGCAACCGGCGCGCCACCTCGGGGAGGGCGGCCTCGTCGACCTCGAAGAGCCCCAACTCTGCGCGCGGGTTCGCCAGGAGAGTCGAGGCGACGCCGGAGACGAGGTTCGCGCCGGAGCTGTTGTGCGCGAGGCGCACGCGATCCGAGAGGATCGACGCGACCATCGAGGCGGTCGTCGTCTTGCCGTTCGTGGCCGAGAGGACGGCGGAACCCTGGGGCAGGCGCGCCGCGAGCCGGTCCACCGCTTCCCGGTCGAGCACCCAGAGGATCTTGCCCGGCACGGTCGTTCCGCCGCCAAGCCCTGCGAGCCGGGAAAGGCGCGCCGCGGCCCGGGCGGCCGCCGCGAGCACGGGCAGTGGGAGGCGCGCTCGCATGGGGCGAGCGTACCCGCCCTGATGAGGCCCCCGGGCATGGAGAAATGCCGTCGTTCACTCCAACGAGTGATCTTCGAAGCCCGCGCTCCGGTCCTCCCTCACCAGGGGGATGCCCATCCCCATAGTGCGGGCCTACGTTGGACGAGGTTCACAAAACAAACGCCTTTTCATGCGGACAAACGCGGCCACCGGTCGCTAGGAAAGGAATCAATCGGTATGCGGCAAGATTGCGGTACACCCGGGGAGCACCGCTCAAGTGCCTTGTGGGGTAAGGGCTCGCGCGGTCAGACCCGAGGCAATGCGCTGTGGGGGCGCGGCGGACGTTCAGCGATTGCGCTCGCCGTTCTCGCCTTCAGCGTCATGCTTCCGACTGCAGGCATGGCCCACGACGAGCTCAACGCCTTCGTCCCGGGGAGCCTGCTCCAGGCAGCCCAGGCGAATCCCAACGGCTCCTTCGACGTCATCGTCGTCGGTACCAAGGGGAATTCGGGCGGCGAGATGGCAAAGCGGGCCGCGAACGAGAACGCCAAGGTCAAGAAGGCGTTCCGCTCGGTCAACGGCGCGGCTGTGACCGTGTCGGGCAAGGACCTGCTGAAGCTGGCACGCGACTCGCATGTGGGCTCGATCACCACTGACACGAAGCTGCGTCAGACGGGGTACGAGAACGGCGAGATGTGGCGTCAGTCGACGCACGTCGACCAGCTCTGGAACACGACGGATCCGCTCACCGGCCTCGTGACCGGTCCGGGTCCGCAGGCACCGGCGATCGCGATCGTCGACAGCGGCATCGATTCCTCGAAGGTCGCGGACTTCGGAAACCGCGTGGTGGCGAGCGTCAACTTCTCGACGCTCTCGTCGGGCTCGTCGCACGGCGACCCCGAGGGCCACGGGACGATGGTGGCGGCGATCGCCGCCGGCGGATCGTCGATCTACCCCGGCGTCTCGCCGAACTCGCCGATCGTCGACCTCCGGACGGCAGACGCCGCCGGGCAGTCGGTGACGAGCGACGTCATCGCGGCAGCGGACTGGATCCTGGCGAACAAGGACAAGTACAACATCCGCGTCGCCAACTTCTCGATGGCGGGCTCGGAAAGGTCGAGCTTCCGCTACGACCCGCTCGACAAGGCGGTCGAGAGGCTCTGGTTCAGCGGCATCGTCGTCGTTGCGGCGGCGGGCAACCACGGCTCGGGCACGGGCTCCGTCGACATGTCGGTCGCACCGGGCAACGACCCGTTCATCATCACGGTCGGCGCGGTCGATCAGAAGCAGACCGCCGATCCGCTCGATGACACGGCGGCTCCGTGGTCGGCCTACGGCTTCACGGCAGACGGCTTCTCGAAGCCCGACGTCGCGGCGCCCGGTCGGTACCTCGTCTCGGCTGTTCCTACGGGCTCGACGATCGCGACCACGGTTCCCGGCCGGATCGTGGCGCCTGGGTACATCTGGATGTCCGGCACGTCGTTCGCAGCTCCGGTTGTCGCAGGCGCGGCGGCCCAGCTGCTCGCCAGGCACCCCGACTGGGGTCCCGACGAGGTGAAGGGTGCCCTGATGCTCACGTCGGCGTACCTGCCCGGCGCGGGTGGCCAGAGCACGGGCGTGGGCGAGATCGACGCGGCCTCCGCGGCGAGCCTCGACTTCACGCCGCCCAGCCCGAACGAGAACTTCTACGCCTTCGTCGAGCCGGATCCGGCGACGGGTGGAAGGACGTTCAACGAGGCGAGCTGGTCGAGCTACGTTCAGTCCAACGCCAACTGGACTTCGGCGAACTGGGCGAGCGCGAGCTGGTCGAGTGCTTCCTGGTCGTCGGCCAACTGGGCCAGCGCAAGCTGGAGCTCGGCGAACTGGACGAGCAACGTCAACTCGATGATGGGCTCCGCGGCAAGCTGGAGCGAGAGCACCTTCAGCGAGAGCACCTTCAGCGAGTAGGCTCCAAGCAAAGAACGACCCCTCCTGCGGTGGCGGCCGTCGGGCC
>DASYUZ010000063.1:0-3806 GCA_036000665.1 Gaiellaceae bacterium | reverse complement strand
GCCGAGCTGGGGCGGGTCCTGGCCGCGGAGAGGAACGACGACGGCCACGTCGTCGCCGCGCTGAAACGCGCAGACGTCCGGACCGAGTTCGAGCGGGCGGTACTCGCCGAGCTCGCGTCGCGCCCGCAGCCCCAGCGCTTCAAGGATCACCCGCAGCTTGGGCGATGGTTCAGCGAGCGCGCGGCGCCGCGCTTCCCAATCCACGGGCCGCCGGTTGTCCGGGTCGACCAGGTTGAAGGACTCGAGCTCGTCGCCCTGATAGAGGTCGGGCACGCCCGGCACCGTCAGCTTGAGCAGTGTCATCCCGAGCGCGATCCGCTGTCCCAGCTCGGCGACGCGCGCGGCGAACGTCCCGAAGCCGTCGGGCCGGTCGGCGACAACGCGCCGCACGGTCTCGCGAACCGCCCGCTCGTGCGCTTCGTTCGGGTCCGCCCAGCTCGTGTTCACCTTCCCTTCCCGCAGCGCCTTCTGCATGTACGCCTCCAGGCGCTCGGCCTCGATCGGCCACGCGCCGACCAGCGTCTGCCAGAGCAGCTCGTCCTCGCTCGCGTCCTCGAGCGCGCGCCACGCGCTCCGACGCACGGCCCACTCTCGGCCGAGCCACGACAGCGCCACGATCCGCGCTCGCACGTCACCCGAACGCTTCGTGTCGTGCGTCTGCGTCGTCAGCAGGTGCAGGGGGAAGCGCTCCGCACGCTCGAGGTTCGCGCGGTGGAACTCGTCGACCGGAAGCCAGAAGCGGCCGGGGTCGCCGCCGACCTCGTTCAGCGCCGTCAGGCGGAAGTAGCGGTAGAGCGCCGTGTCCTCGACCCCTTTGGCCATCACCGGCCCGGTGGTCTGCTGGAACCGCGTCACGAATTCGTCGTGTCCGCGCTCCTCGAGCAACAGGATCCGCCGCACGTCGTCCGGAACGGACGCGAGCGCGTCGCGGTCGGCCGCTTCGACGCGTCCGGACCAGGGTTCGACGTACGTTCGGTACACGTCGAGGGAGGACGCGGCCTCCTCGAGGCGATGGCTGTCTCCACCTCCAGCATCCAGCAGCGAGCGCAGCTTCCCGAACTCCCGCCGGAAATCAGCGCGGGCGAGCTCCAGCTTCGAGGCCTGGGCGATGTCGGCAAAGGGCCTCCTCTCGCCCGTCGAGGACTCGTACCAGCTAGTCAACGGCTCCTCGCCTCGCGGGTCGACGAAGAGCGCGGTCACGTCGTTCGCGAACTCGTAGCCGGTCGTGCCCTCGACCGGCCAGTCGCGAAGGTGCTCGCCCGGCTCGAGGATCTTCTCCACCCAGACGTGGCGGACGCCGCGGTCCCGCAGCCGCTCGAGGTAGCCGCGTGGATCGGCGAGCCCGTCGGGATGATCGATTCGCAGACCGTCGACCAGTCCTTCCTCCACGAGCTGGAGGGTCTTCGCGTGCGTCAGCTCGAAGACGTCTGGATCCTCGACGCGCACCCCCGCCAGCTCGTCGATCGTGAAGAAGCGGCGGTACCACCCCGACTCCTCGACGTCGAACACGCGTGAGCGCTGCTCGCGCCAGAAGCGGTTCTCGTCGCTCACGGCCATGTGGTTCGGCACCACGTCGAGGACGACGCCGAGGCCGGCGTTTGCGAGCTCGCGGAACGCTTCCTCGCCGCCGAGCTCCGGAGACACCTGCGTCGGATCGACGACGTCGTAGCCGTGCGTCGAGCCGGAGCGCGCGCGCATGATCGGCGACAGGTAGAGGTGGGAGACGCCTACCTGCTGCAGGTACGGGACGAGCTCGCGTGCCTCCCGGAAGCCGAAGCCCGGCTGCAGCTGCAGCCGGTACGTGGCACGGAAACTCACCAGCCGCGGCGCAGGACGACGATCGAGCGCGACTCGACGGGAACCGCCGCGCGCGCGGGATACGAGCGCGACCCGTCCTCCACCTCCGGCTCCGCAGTCGAGAGCACGAAGCGCCAGCGCGCTCCGAAGCGCCGTGTCGGGAGCTTGAACTCGATCGGCTCGTAGTGCGCGTTGAAGAGCATCAGGAAGCTGTCGTCGGAGATCGGCTCTCCGCTAGGTGTCACCGCCGGGATCTCGTCGCCGTTCATGAACACCCCGATCGCCCGCGCGTCGCCGCGCCGCCAGTCACGCTGGGTCATCCGGCGGCCGTCGGGGCGCATCCACCAGACGTCCGGCAGGTCGGCGCCCGGAGAGCTCCGTCCCTCGAGAAAGCGCGAGCGGCGGAAGGTCGGGTGGTCACGCCGCAGCGCGATCAGCCGCTGGGTGAACGAGACCAGTCCGTGCTGCCAGTCCTCCCAGTCCCAGTTGAACCAGGAGAGCTCGTTGTCCTGACACCACGCGTTGTTGTTGCCGTGCTGCGTACGCCCGAACTCATCGCCGCCGAGCAGCATCGGCACGCCCTGCGAGGTGAACAGCGTCGTCAGGAAGTTCCGCATCTGCCGCCGGCGCAGTTCGAGAAGCTCGGGATCGTCGGTCGGCCCCTCGACGCCGTGGTTCCACGACCGGTTGTCGTCGGCGCCGTCTTGGTTGTCCTCCCCGTTCGCCTCGTTGTGCTTCTCGTTGTAGGAGACGAGATCGCGCAGCGTGAAGCCGTCGTGCGCGGTGATGAAGTTGATCGACGCGAACGGGCGTCTGCCGTCCGACTGGTAGAGGTCGGCCGAGCCCGTGAAGCGCGTGACGAAATCGGCGACGTTCTCCTTGCCGCGCCAGAAATCGCGCATCGTGTCGCGGTAGATCCCGTTCCACTCCGTCCATAGGACCGGGAAGTTCCCGACCTGGTAGCCGCCGGGCCCGACGTCCCAGGGCTCGGCGATCAGCTTCACCTGGCTCAGCACCGGATCCTGGTGGATCGTGTCGAAGAACGCCGAGAGGCGGTCGACCTCGTAGAACTCGCGTGCGAGCGCGGACGCGAGGTCGAAGCGGAAGCCGTCGACGTGACAGTCGATCACGAAGTAGCGCAGCGAGTCCATGATCAGCCGCAGCACCGACGGGTGCACGGGATTGAGCGAGTTGCCGGTGCCAGTGAAGTCCATGTAGTAGCGCGGCTCGTCGGGCATCAGCCGGTAGTAGCTCGCGTTGTCGACGCCCTTGAACGCGAGCATCGGGCCGAGGTGGTTCCCCTCGGCCGTGTGGTTGTAGACGACGTCGAGGATCACCTCGATGCCGGCCCTATGGAGCGCCTTGACGAGCCCCTTGAACTCGCGCACCTGCTCGCCGCAGGTGCCGGTCGCCGCGTAGAGCGCGTGCGGTGCGAGGTAGCCGATCGAGCTGTAGCCCCAGTAGTTCGAGAGCCCCTTGTCGGCGATGTGCTGCTCGTCGGCGATGTGGTGCACGGGCAGGAGCTCGACGGCCGTTACGCCCAGCGACTTGAAGTACGCGATCGCCTCTTCGCTCGCGAGTCCTGCATACGTGCCGCGGAGGTCCTCACGCACGTCGGTACGCAGCTTCGTGAAGCCTTTCACGTGCACCTCGTAGATCACCGTCTCGTGCCAGGGCGTCCGGGGCCAGAAGTCTCCCTCCCAGTCGAACGTCGGGTCGACCACGACGCATTTCGGAATCGCCGCGGCGTCGTCCTGGCCGTCGGCATTCAGATCTGCGTCGTCGCTTCCGTCCGGGTGGTAGGGGAGGGTGTTCGCACGGTCGTAGTCGATCGGCCCCTCGATCGCCTTCGCGTACGGGTCGATCAAGAGCTTCGAGGCGTTGAACCGGTGGCCTCTCTCGGGCGCCCAACGTCCGTGGACGCGAAACCCGTAGCGCGTTCCAGGGCCGACCCCGGGGAGGTACGCGTGCCAGTTGAACGCGGTCCGCTCCGTGAGCTCGACGCGCGT
>DASYUZ010000062.1:0-59821 GCA_036000665.1 Gaiellaceae bacterium | reverse complement strand
GCACGAGTATTTCGACGCGCTCGGCCTGGTCGAGTCGAAGTATCGCGCTCGCGTCTTCCGCGAGCTCGACGAGGCGCTCGAATGGATCGAGAACCGGGTCCTCGAGGAGGAGCAGCTCGCGCGCGCCGAGGAAACGGCGCTCGAGCTTCGCGACATCGATGTCTTCAAGGGGCGCAAGGAAGAGACGCTCGCGGCGCTCGAGGCGTGCATGGAGACGCGCTCGTACAAGGCCGGCGAGAGGATCTTCGCGCTCGGCGACGCGGGCCAGGAGCTCTTCCTCGTCCGCCGCGGCGCCGTGCGCGTGACGCTACCCGTGGCGGACGGGAAGGAACATCACCTCGCCACGTTCGGACGCGGCGACTTCTTCGGCGAGATGTCCTTCATGGACCGCGAGGATCGCTCGGCGAACGCATCTGCCTTCACCGACACCGATCTCTTCGTGCTCGCGCGCGACCGCTTCGACGCGTTGGCGGAAGAGCACAGGAAGCTCGCCGTGAATCTGTTCGAAGGACTCGCGCGAACGCTCGCGCGCCGGCTGCGCTACACCGACGCGGAGCTGCGGGTTCTGGAGGAAGCCTAGGACACTACGGCTCAGACGCGCCGGACGTCGACGAAATGTCCCGCGATCGCCGCCGCCGCCGCCATCTCCGGGCTCACGAGGTGCGTGCGCCCGCCCGCGCCCTGGCGCCCTTCGAAGTTGCGGTTCGACGTCGAGGCGCAGCGCTCGCCCGGCTGAAGGATGTCCGGGTTCATGCCGAGGCACATCGAGCACCCCGCGCGGCGCCACTCGAAGCCGGCGTCGATGAAAACCCGGTCGAGCCCCTCCGCTTCGGCCTGCCGCTTCACCGTCGCGGAGCCGGGGACGACGAGCGCCTGCACCGATGGGTGGACGCGGCGCCCGCCGACGATCGCAGCCGCGGCGCGCAGGTCCTCGATGCGGGCGTTCGTGCAGGAGCCGATGAAGACACGGTCGACGGTGATGTCCTCGATCCTGGTCCCGGGGCTCAGCGCCATGTAGGCCAACGCGCGCTCCACTGCGGCGCGCTCCTCCGGATCGTCGAAGTCCGACGGGTCCGGAACCGAGCCGTGCAGAGGCGCGACCATCTGCGGGTTCGTTCCCCAGGTCACCTGCTGGACGAGCTTCGAGACGTCGATCGTCAGCTCGCGGTCGAACTGCGCGTCGGCGTCGGTCGCGAGCGAGCGCCAGTCGTCGAGCGCGCGTTCCCACGCGGCGCCCTTCGGTGCGCCCGGGCGGCCCTCGAGGTACGCGAACGTCGTGTCGTCGGGCGCGATCATCCCGGCGCGCGCGCCCCACTCGATCGACATGTTGCAGACGGTCATCCGGTTCTCCATCGAGAACCCGCGGATCACGTCGCCCGCGTACTCGACGGCGTGGCCGACGCCGCCCGAGACGCCGACCTCGCCGATCGCGCCGAGGATGACGTCCTTCGCCGTCACGCCCGGCGGGAGCTCGCCGACGAACTCGATCCGCATGGTCTTCGGTTTCCGCTGCGGCAGCGTCTGGGTCGCGAGCACGTGCTCGACTTCCGAGGTGCCGATCCCGAACGCGAGCGTTCCGAACGCGCCGTGCGTCGACGTGTGGCTGTCGCCGCAGACGATCGTCATGCCCGGCTGCGTCACTCCGAGCTCGGGGCCGATCACGTGCACGATGCCCTCGTGGCCGCTGCCGGTGGCGAACAGCGGCACGCCGAACTCCTCGCAGTTCGCGCGCAGCGCCTCGAGCTGCTGCTGCGAGAGCGGATCGACAGGGCCGTCGATCGTCGGCACGTTGTGGTCCATCGTCGCGAGGGACAAATCGGGCCGCCGGACGCGCCGCCCCGTCAGCCGCAGCCCCTCGAACGCCTGCGGGGACGTGACCTCGTGAATCAGGTGCAGGTCGACGTAGAGGAGCGCCGGCTCCCCTTCAGGCTCGGCGACGACGTGGCGTTCCCAGATCCGCTCGAAGAGCGTCTTGCTCATACCGCTGATTCTTGTAGCACGCCTGCGAGCAGTCGATCCCTCAAGGAGACGACCTCGCCGACGACTACGAGGGCCGGAGCCTCGATCCCTTCCGCCGCGGCCGCCAGCTGCCCCAGCTCGGCCACCACGACCTCCTGTCCCGGCAGCGTGCCCCTCGAGATCACCGCGGCGGGCGTGCAGGGGTCGAACCCCTCGGCCACGAGGTCGTCGCAGACGCGCGCAAGCTCGTGGAGGCCCATGAAAACGAGCACGGTCTCGCCCGAGGCCTCAGCCGTGCGACCGCTGTAGACACGAACGCCTGCGGACACGCCGCGATGGGTGAGCGGGATCCCCGCCGCGGCTGGGACGGCCGCGAGCGACGAGACGCCCGGCACGACCTCGAAGGGAACGCCGGCCTCCGCGAGCGCGATCGCCTCCTCACCCCCACGGCCGTAGACGAACGGGTCGCCGCCCTTCAGCCGCACGACCTCGAGCCCCTTGCGGCCGAGCTCCACGAGCATCCGGTTAACTTCTCCCTGTGCACGGCCGTCGCGCGAGACGATCAGCGCGCCGGAGGCCTGCGCCACGAGCTCGGGCGAGACGAGCCGGTCGTGGATCAGCACGTCGCAGCTGCGGACGAGCGCCTGCCCACGGACCGTGATCAGCCCCGGATCGCCGGGGCCCGCGCCGACGAGCCAGACCGTCACTGCAACGCCTTCGCGACGAGCCGCTCGAAGTACGTGCGGCGCTCCTCGTAGGAGCCGAGATTCTCGCGGGCCCACGGCCGCAGCGCGCGCAGCTCGCGCGCCAAACGCGCATGCTCGGGGCCGACGACCCTCGCGATCTCGGAGCGCAGCCGTTGCGCGAGCGCCGGCGACGCGCCGCCGGTCGAGACCGCGACCGCGATCGGGTCGACGCGGTGCACGGCCGGGAGAATCAGGCTGCAGAGCTCGGGATCGTCGGCGACGTTGCAGAAGATCCCGAGGCGCTCGGCGTCGGCGTACACCTGCCGATTCACCTCGCGGTCGGGCGTCGCAGCGACGACGAGCCAGCGGCCGTCGAGATCCCAGCTCGCGTAGCGGCTCTTGATCCAATCCACGGGTACGTCGAGGAGCTCCGGGACGATCTCAGGCGCGACGACGCTCACGCGCGCGCCGCACTCGACCAGTCCGCGCGCCTTCTCGAGCCCGACGCGTCCGCCGCCCACCACGAGGCAGCTTCTCCCCGTCAGGTCGAGGCACGCCATGTAGTACCGCGTCTCGTTCACGTTCCGAGTGCGCCCACGCGCGCGCCCTGGCGGTCGAGCCGGATCGAGAGCTCGACGCCGTCGACGACGATCGTCAGCGCGAACGCACCGGGACCGACCGCGTCGACGCGGATCGACTCGAGCGTACGGCCGCGCAACGTCTCGAGCGCGTTCGTGACGGCGGCCGCGCTCTGCCCCAGCTCGGCGCCACGCGGCAGCCGGCGGTAGAGACGCAGTGCTGCCTGCTCGCCGCCGGGCCCGTACAGCGCACGGATGCGACCGGCCTGCAGGCCGAGCTCGACGAGCCGCTCGAGCGTCTGCGCGTCGGCGGACTCGAGCTCTCCCTCGTCGGCCGCGGCGATCAGGTGGGCGAGCTCGTCGCGGTAGCCGGGCTCCGCGGCGACGGCGAACACGGCCTGCGCCTCCGCGATCGCGACCTCGCGCTCCTCCGGCCGGAGCTGGACGGTCTCACTCATCGTCGTCACCGTTCAGGATCGCGTGCAGCTCGTGCTCGAGGCCGCCGGTCTCGACCGCGCAGTGGATGCCGCACTCCTTCGGCGCGTTCGTCTCCCACCACCAGCGGCCGGCGCGCGAGGCCTCGCCGGGCGCGATCGCGCGTGTGCACGGCGCGCACCCGATCGAGGTGTAGCCGCGCTCGTAGAGCGCGTGTGTCGGCACGTCGTGCTCGCGCACGTAGTCCCAGACCTCGTCCTCGGTCCATTCCGCGAGCGGATTGAGCTTCACGATCGCACCGTGGTCGTGGTCGATCTCGATCTTGCGGATGTCGCTGCGGCTCGCCCACTGGTCGCGGCGGAGGCCGGTGATCCACGCGTCGAGGCCGGCGAGGTGGCGCGTCAGCGGTTGCACCTTGCGCACGTTGCAGCAGAGCAGGCGCTGCTCGACCGAGCGGTAGAAGAGATTCGGCCCGTGGCGCCCGACCATCCGGGTCAGCTGCTGCGCGTTCGGGGAGAGCAGCTCCAGGCGCATGCGCGGGTAGCGCTCGCGCAGCCGCTCGATCAGCTCATAGGTCTCGGTCGGGAGACGTCCGGTGTCGACCGAGAAGACGTGGATCTGCTCGTCGAGCTCGTAGGCCATGTCGAGCACGGCCACGCCGTCGACCTGGAAGGCGGTCGAGAGGCCGATGCGCGGCGAGAAGCGGTCGAGCGCCCACTCGAGCAGCTCCTGCGGCTCGGCGCCCTCGAATTCAACCGAAAGCTCTCCTGCCTCTAGCTCGTCGAGCAGCTCAACGCTCATGCAGCCTCCTTTCGCGATTGGGCCGCTTCGAGTCCCGCGAGCGCGCCGAGCTCCTCGTTCGAGAGGCGGTCGCAGAACGCGCGGAAGCCTTCGTCCGGGACCCGCTCGCGCAGCCAGCCGCCGACGAGGCCCTCCACCGCGGCGTCGAGCTCCTCGGTCGGCACCCGCCGGAAGACGGGGCGCGCGATCGCCGCGTCGGGGCCGAGGCCGCCGCGCAGGAAGATGTCGTACGCCTGCCGCTTGTGTCCTTCGTCGTCGCGTGCCGTGGTGCCCTGGAAGCCGATGTCACCGACCCAGTGCTGGGCGCACGCGTGCGGGCAGCCGTCGAGGTGCATACGCAGGCCGGCGATCGCGGTGCCGAAGCGCGCCTCCAGGTGCTCGATCAGCGCGCCGAGCCGCGTCTTCGTCTCGGTGACCGAGAAGTTGCAATGCGGCTCGCCGGTGCAGGCGATCGAGGCGCCGCGCGCGGAGTCGAGCTCCAGCGGGAAGCCGATCTCCGCCAGCGCGGCAAGCGTCTCGTCCAGCCGCTCACGGGGCACGCCCGCGAGCACGAAGTTTTGCTGCCGCGTGATGCGCACGTCGCCGCCGAAGCTCTCCGCGAGCTCCGCGACCGTCACGAGCTGGTCGCCGCTCACGAGGCCGAGGTGTACGGGAATGCCGACCGAGACGAGGTTCGGATCGCGCTGGTCGTGCACACCGAGGTGGTCGAAGAACGGGCCCGGCGGCGGCAGCTCGAAGTCGAGGAGCGCGTACCCGAGCCGCTGCTCGACCGCGGCGCGCATCCCGTCCGCGCCGTAGTCGTCGACCATGAACTTCATCCGCGCCTTCACGCGCGAGACGCGGTAGGTGAGATCCTCCTTCCACGCGTCGAGCAGCGCCCGCAGCACAGGCAGCGCCTGCTCGGGCCGCACGAAGACACCGAGGTCCCGCGCCAGGCGCGGCACCGACGAGAGGCCGCCGCCGACGGTGACGGCGAAGCCCGGCTCGCCGTCGCGGATGACTCCGACGAGCGCGATGCAGTTGATCTCCGGCGCGTTGCAGCGATCGGCGCACGCCGCGATCGTGATCTTGTGCTTACGCGGGAGGTCCGAGTACTCCGGGTTGCCGTAGAAGAACGCGGCCGCCTCCTCGACGATCGGGGTCGGGTCGAAGAGCTCGTCCGCAGCCAGGCCCGCGACGGGGCACCCCGTGATGTTCCGCACCGCATCGCCGCAGGCGCCGGCGGTCGTGAGGCCGGCACCCTCAAGCTCGCGCAGGACCTCCGGCAGCGAGGCGAGCTCCAGGTAGTGGAGCTGGACGTTCTGGCGCGTCGAGAGCTCGCCCTCCCCGCGGCCGAACCGGTTCGAGAGCTCACCGATCGTTCGCAGCTGGAGCGGGCTCGCACGCCCGGCCGGAAGCTTGATCCGCAGCATGAACGTGCCGACCTTCGGCTTGTCGTGGTAGATACCCCACCACTTCATCCGCACGATGTCCTCCTCGGGGACGCTCTCGTAGCCGGCGGCGATCAGCGCGGGGAGCTCGTCGACGATCCCTAGCGGGCTCTTCTCCTGCTTGAGCCGCTCGACGGAGTTCCGCTTGAGCACGAATTCCCACGTCGCGGGCTCCCGGCTGCGGGAACCGCGTGTCGAACCAACCTCTGTTGGAGTCTTGGTCACCGGCTGCGGGGTCTGGGCTAGCCGGCGGCCTGAAGGGTGAGGATCGCGAAGCCGCGACAGAGGAGGGTTTCAAGCATCATCATCGGATGCGACGCACGCTTCACGCGGGGCACTCTAGCCATAACTCTACAAAAAGTAAAGCGACTAGGTGCGGTAAAGCTTCGGCATGGAACTCCGACGAATCTCGAGTCTTCCGCCGTACGCCTTCGCCGAAATCGAGGGGCTGAAGATCGCCCTGCGGCGCGAGGGCGTGGACGTAATCGACCTCGGCTTCGGCAACCCTGACCTGCCCTCGCCGGAGATCGCCGTCTCCAAGCTCGCCGAGGCGGCGGCCAAGCCCCGCAACCACCGCTACTCCGCGAGCCGCGGGATCCCGAAGCTCCGCGAGGCGATCTGCGCGCTCTACGCCCGCCGCTTCGGCGTCGAGCTCGACCCCGAGCGCGAGGCGATCACGACGATCGGCGCGAAGGAGGGCCTCGCGCACCTGCTCTGGGTCCTGGTCGAGCCGGGCGACGTCGCGCTCGTGCCATCGCCGAGCTATCCGATCCACCTGTTCGCGCCGGTGCTGGCCGGCGCGTCGGTCGCGCAGGTGGCGATGGGACCCGACGAGGACGTGCTCGCCAACCTCGAAGAGGCGCACGAGCGCTCCAGTCCGCGCCCGCGCGTCCTGATCGCGTCCTTTCCGCACAACCCGACCACAGCCTCCGTCGATGCGGACTTCATGCAGCGCCTTGTCGACTTCGCGCGCGAGCGGTCGATGGTCGTCGTGCACGACTTCGCCTACGCGGACATCGCCTTCGAGGGCTACAGCCCGCCGTCGATCCTCGCCGCGGACGGCGCGCGCGAGGTGGCCGTCGAGCTCTACACGTTGACGAAGGGGTTCTCGATGGCCGGCTGGCGTGTGGGCTTCGCCGTCGGCAATGCGGAGATCGTCGCGGGCCTCGGCCGGCTGAAGTCGTACCTCGATTACGGGACCTTCCAGCCGATCCAGATCGCGGCGACCGTCGCGATGAACGAAGCGACCGACTTCCCGGCAGAGGTCGCCGAGGTGTACCGCGGACGGCGCGACGCCCTCTGCGGCGGCCTCGCGCGCATCGGCTGGGACGTGCCGCGGCCGCGCGCCACGATGTTCGTCTGGGCGCCGATCCCGGGCTCGTACCGGGCGGGCGGGTCACACGCGTTCGCGTTGAAGCTGCTCCGCGAGGCGAAGGTCTCCGTCAGCCCGGGGGCCGGCTTCGGCCCGGGCGGCGACGGCCACGTCCGCTTCGCGCTCGTCGAGAACCAGCACCGGATCAGGCAGGCGGTGCGCGGTATCCGCGCGGCGCTGCCGCTGCTCGCGAGCGCGCCGGGCCCAACGGCCGAACGGGTGACACGGCGGGAATGAACGCGGACCGAGCCGCGTTCCATTTAGTTGCTTAGTCAAATATCTCTCGGGGAGGCAATACATGTCTTACGGAATCCTGCTCGTGCGCCTTGCGCTCGGCCTCACGCTGGCGGCGCATGGCGCGCAGAAGCTCTTCGGCGTCTTCGGCGGCTACGGCCCGCGCGGCACCGGCGGCTTCTTCGCGGGCCTCGGCTTCCGCGCGCCGGTGCTGATGGCGCTCGCGGCGGGTGCGGCCGAGTTCGGCGGCGGGCTTCTGCTCGCCACCGGCCTGCTTACGCCGCTCGGCGCATTCGCGGTCGCGATCGTCATGCTGAACGCGATCGGCACGGTCCACTGGCGCAACGGCTTCTGGAACACCGGCGGTGGCTTCGAGTACAACTTCGTGATCTGGGCGACCGCCGTCGGGATCGCCGCAATCGGGCCCGGGCGGTTCTCGCTCGACCGGCTGATCGGGTGGGACGACAACGTCAGCGGGCTCTGGTGGGGCGTCGCCGTCCTCGCTTTGAGCGCGGCGGCCTCGGTTGTCACGCTCACGTTCGGACGCCGTCGCGAGACGGCTTCGGTGACCCAGGACGAGGCGGCCCCGCAGGTCGCCTAACGCTACGTGACGTCTTCCAGCTCGACCGGCGCGACGCGGACTCGCTCGCGCCGGTCCGGCTGGCGTTCGACCGCGACCGCCGAGGCGAGGAGCAGCCCCGCCAAGAGCCAGAAGACGGACCCGATACCCGCGCTGCCGGCCACGGCACCTGCCGTCGCCGGCACGGCGACCTGACCGACGCGATTGCCCGTCAGACGAACTGCCAGCGCTGTGCCGCGGACCCGTTCCGGGACCGACTGGACGACCATCGTCATCGACAGCGGCTGCCCGAATCCGAGCCCGAAGCCGGCGACGGCGGCCAGCGCGGCAAGCGCGAACGCGTTGTCCGTGAAGGTCACCGCGAGGAGGGCGGCGGCCGACGACGTCGCGCTGAGCGAGATCAGCCTGAGGCGTCCGACGCGGGCGACGATCGGGCCGATCCCGATGCGAGAGGCCATGGAGGCCGCCGCGCGCACGGCGAGGATGACGCCGACGAGCCCTGGGTCGATGCCCCGGTCCTCTCCGAGCACCGGCATGTACGCCGTGAAGACGTCGGCGGCGGTGAGCACCGCGATGCTCGCGAAGATGCCGGTCGGGACGCCGCGCGTCGTGATGATGCGGCGCACGCTCGCCCGTCCTGCCTCGCTCGTTGCCGGTGATCTCGTCGCGCGGTGGCGTTCGTTCGCGAGGCCGGCGAACACCGTTGCCGCGAACGCGACGCCGGCTGCGGCGAGCATCGCGCGCGTCGTCGCGGCCTCGAGTCCCGTCCGGCTCTCGCTGAGCAGCGCGCCGCCGAGCAGCGGCCCGGCGAGCTGCCCGAGCGAGACGGCCGCGGTCAGGAGGCCGAAGTGCTGATCATGATGCTTCGGATCGGACTCGCGGGCGATGACGTCCTGCACGCCGAGCGCGAGGCCGAGATGGCCGAGGCCGAGAAGCGCGCTCGCGGCCGCGATCGTGACGGTGCTCCCGGCGACGGCGAGCCCGAGACACGCGCCGACCTGCAGGCCGCAGCCGATCAGGAGCAGCGGGAGGCCGTGGCGGCGGTCCGTCACACGCCCGAGTGGGATGGCGAGGAAGAGCGGGATGATCGCGAACGCGGCGGTGACGAGCCCGACCTCGAGCGCGCCGTCGCCGAGGGCGAGCAGCCGGTACGACGTCGTCGGCCGCGCGACGTAGACCGCGGCCTGCGAGGCCGCCGCCGCGAGCAGCGCGAAGGCGAGTCTGCGGCTCAGCGGTCTAGGAGGCTGGACCCGGATGAGTCGAGCGCCCTGGGCCCGGGGTCGCAGACGGAAGCACGGCAGAGCCGCGCTTCCTGACGTCGGCGCCGCAAGCGGCGCCGAGGAGGCGCTTGGCCTGCTCGTAGTACGGAACGTCGACGAACTCGCCGTCGACGGTGATCGCACCCTCTCCCGCGGCAAGCGCCTGCTCGTACTCCTTGACCACGCGCCGCGCCCGCGCGAGCTCTTCGGCGGTCGGGCTGAAGACCTCGTTCAGGATCGGCACCTGGCTCGGGTGCACGCACGGTGCGCCGCGCAGGCCCATCGCGCGCGACTCCTCGGCGACGTGCCGGAACCAGTCGAGGTCGTTGAAGTCGGTGATCGTCGAGACGAGGCCGATCGCAGGGCGGCCCGCTGCGGCCGCAGCGTTCACGACCTGGAAGCTCGCGATCGCGTTGCCCGTGCTTCCGGGCTCCATCCCCACCGCGATCGTGTAATCGCTCGAGCCAAGGCCGATCGCGACCACCCGCGGGTGCGCGGCGGCGATCTGGGCGGCGTTGAGGAGGCCCTTCGGGCCCTCGATGCGCGGGAAGAAGACTGCGGGCGGCAGGTCTTGCTCGGCTTCGACGCTGGCGGCGATCTCCGCGAGCGCGAGCACGTGCTCAGCGGAGTCGACCTTCGGCAGGACCAGGCCTCGGACGTAGGGCCCGAGCGAGGCCTCGATGTCGCGGACGGCGAGCCGCCACGGGCGGTTGATCCGGACAAGGACGTCCGCGCCTCCCTGCGAGACGCTCGCGGCCGCCTCCTGCACGAGGCCGCGAGCCCGCTCTTTCGCGGAGGGGGCGACCGCGTCCTCGAGCTCGAGGATGATCGCGTCCGCGCCGCGCGTGTGCGCCTTGGCCACGAAGCGCTCCGACGTGACCGGCACGTAGAGCAGCGAGCGCCACATCAGACGACTCCGTCCGTGGCGAGCGCCGCCAGCTTTTCTTTGCTCAGCCCGAGCTCGCCGTAGACCTCTGCGTTGTGTTGGCCAAGGGCCGGTGCCGGCCGCCGGATCCCTCCCGGCGTCCGAGACAGCCGCGGCACGACGTTCTGGACCACGGCGCCGTCCTCGAGCTCGACGATCGTCTCGCGCGCCCGGTAGTGCTCGTCTTCGAGCGCGTCGAGAATGTCGTAGACCGGGCCGATCGTCAGCCGGTGCCGCTCGGCCAGGTCGAGGAGCTCGTCCCGCGTGTAACGTCGGAACTCGTCGCCGAGGACCTCGTTCAGCGCCTCGCGGTTCGCCAGACGCGCCTCGGAGGTCGCGAAGCGTGGATCGTCGAGCAGATCGGTCCGGCCCACGGCGTCGAAGAAGCGCGCGGCCGTCTCGTCGGTCGCCGCGGAGATCGCGACCCAGTGCCCGTCGCTCGTCTGGAAGACGCCGCGCACCGAGGAGACCCCGGCTCCGTCGCCGCGCTCGCGCAGGCGGCCGCGCCCGGCATACGCGGTCGCGTCCGCGCCCATGATCGAGAACAGCGGCTCGTAGAGCGAGACGTCGACGACCTGTCCGGCGCCGCCGTTGACGCGCACGTCCCAGAGCGCCGCCAGTGCCGCCGAAGCGGCATACGTACCGGCCACCGTGTCGGCGAGCGAGAGCGGCGCCTGCGTTGCTGGGCCGTCTGCGGGACCGTTCAGGTATGTGAAGCCGGAGTACGCCTCCGCGAGCGTGCCGAATCCCGGCCGGCTCGCGCGAGGCCCCGTCTGCCCCCAGCCCGAGATCCGAACGATCACGAGCCGCGGATTCCGCTCGAGAAGCGCGTCGGGCCCGCCGCACAGGCGCTCGAGGACGCCGGGCGTGAAGTTCTCCGCCAGGAGGTCTGCGGTTTCCGCGAGCCGGAGCAGGAGCTCGCGGCCGCGCGCATCGGCGAGGTCGAGCGTGATGCTGCGCTTGTTCCGGGCGTACGCCCGCCAGTAGGCGTCGTAGCCGTCGACGGTCGCGTACCGGAAGGGATCGCCCGCTCCCGGCCGCTCGACCTTGACGACGTCCGCGCCGAGGTCGCCGAGGACGAGCCCGAGCTGCGCGCCCGAGACCAGCCGGGTCAGGTCGAGCAGACGGACGCCCGCGAGAGGGCCGGCCGCGTTGCGCGCACGCGGAAGTCCGCGAATTGCCGGCGAGACGTCGGTCGTCACTCGACCACGGAGCACGCGTCCGGCGGGATGTGCACCTTGAGCTGCTCGCCCGGGACCTTCAGGGGAGTCTGCACGGTCAGCTCGAGCGGTCCGGCCTGCAGCTCGTACTGGTAGTGGTCGCCGAGGAAGGCGACGGCGTGCACGTTCGCGTCCCACGTGTTCATCCCGTTCACTTTCGAGTCGGGAGACTCGAGCGAGACCGCTTCCGGCCGGATCACGACCGTCACCTGCGAATCGAGCGACGGCGCGCGATCCGAGCGCAACGTGAGCCGGTGCGTGCCCCCGTCGACGTCGAGCACCACGGTGCCGCCCTCGCTCGAGGCGACGCGGCCGGAGATCAGGTTGCATTGGCCGACGAACTCGGCGACGAAGCGGTCGGTCGGCCGGCGGTAGACGTCCTCGGGCGAGCCGACCTGGAGCACACGGCCGTCGCGCATCACGAGGACGCGGTCGCTCATCGAGAGCGCCTCGTCCTGGTCGTGCGTGACGAACAGCGTCGTCAGGCCGAGCCGCTGCTGAAGATCCTTGAGCCACGTGCGTGCGCGCTCCCGCAGTTTTGCGTCGAGGTTCGAGAAGGGCTCGTCGAGGAGGAGCACAGAGGGCGAGTAGACGAGGGCGCGCGCGAGGGCGACGCGCTGCTGCTGGCCGCCCGAGAGCTGGTGCGGGTAGCGCTCGGCGAAGGGGCTCAGTTCGACGAGCTCAAGGGTCTCCTGCACGCGCTTGCGGATCTCGGCCTTCTTCAGCTTCCGCACCTTGAGCGGGAAGGCGAGGTTCCGGAAGACGGTCATGTGGGGCCAGACGGCGTAGGACTGGAAGACAATGCCGAGGTTGCGCCGCTCGGCCGCGACGCTGACGCGGCGCGCGGCGTCGAAGAGCGTGGTATCGCCGATCGCGATCCTCCCCTCGTCGGGGTTCTGGAAGCCGGCGATCGACATCAGCGTCGTCGACTTCCCACAGCCGCTTGGGCCGAGCAGCGTGAAGAACTCCCCGTCCCGAACCGTGAACTCGACCTGCTCGAGCGCCTGCTGGTCTCCGAACGTCTTGCTCAGGCTTTCGACGACGATCTCAGGCATCGTGCCCTCCTCCGGTTACTCCGATCTTGAATACCTTGCTCCCGACGGCGAGCACCAAGACGGTGATCGCAACCTGCACCATCGCCAGTGCGGACACCGGCCCGATCAAGCCCTGGATGAACTGCGACAGCATCGTTGCGCCCATGACCTCCGTTCCCGGCTTGACGAGGAAGACGGCCGGGTCGTAGTCGTTCAGCAGCTCGACGAAGAGCAGCACGAACGACGCGAAAATCGCGGGCCTGAGGAGCGGCAGCACAATCTTGCGGCTCGTCAACCACCACCCCGCGCCCGCGGCCCGGCCGGCGCGATCGAGCTCCTCGCTGATCCGCGCGAGCGTCGGGTACATGACGATGTACGCGAGCGGCAGGTTGCGGATGCAGAAGGCGAGCATGATCCCCCAGATGCTGCTGCGGAAGAAGTCGCCGAGCGCGCCCGTGAGCAGGAACGCCCAGAAGAAGCCGATGCCGATGATGATCCCGGGCGTCGCGCGCGGGTAGAGCAGCACGAACGGCAGCGTGCGGCGCAGCGGGAAGCGAGAGCGATGAGCGACGAGCGTCGCGAGCGCCACGAGGGCGGTCGTCAGCACCGCACCGACGACGGCAATGATTGCGCTGTTCCGGATCGAGCGCGTGAAGACCGGGTCGTTCAGCAGCGTCTGCCAGTGGTCCCAGGTCGCGAGGTCCCAGGGCGCGACGAGCGGCGTCAGCACGACGACGACGGACATCAGCCCGAGCCCGAGCACCGGAAGCAGCGTCGTGAAGATCAGGTAGAGGGCGAGCGCGGCGGCGACCGGCCAGCGCCAAACCCGCAGCGAGAGCAGCTCGTGGCGCGCCGCGCGGCCGCCGACGGAGACGAAGCGCGCCTCTGACCCGAGCAGTACGTTGCGGAGCAAGAGCAGCGCGGTCGCGACGACGAGCAGCATCATCGCGCCGGCGCTCACCGAGCCGGGGTCGGGCGACGAAGCGTTCGTCCAGAGGTCGTAGAGGTAGCTGGAGACGAACTTGATGTTCCTCGAAGTCCCGAGAAGCAAGGGGATGCCGAGGGCCGCGATCGAGAGGGTGAAGATCAGCGTCGCAGCGTTGAGGAACGCCGGCCGCAACATCGGGATCGTGACGCTGCGGAGCACCTTCACGGGCGACGCGCCCGCGCTCCGCGCCGCGTCCTCGAGCGAGGAGTCCGAGCGGGCCAGCGAGGCCTGGCAGGTGAGGAAGGCAATCGGGAGCAGGCGCACGGCCTCGACCACGGCCATGCCCGGAATCGTGTCGATCGCGAGCGTCCCGATATGCAGGCGCTGCGAGAAGAACTGGGTCAGGTAGCCGCCCGGACCCCACACCACGTACCAGCCCAGGACCATCCCGAGCGAGGGCAGGAGCAGCGGCAGCAGGACGAGGCGGCCGTACGAACGGCGACCCGGCAGGTCGGTGCGCGTGCAGAGGATC
The DNA here is from genome assembly GCA_036000665.1 of Gaiellaceae bacterium. Taxonomy (GTDB): domain Bacteria; phylum Actinomycetota; class Thermoleophilia; order Gaiellales; family Gaiellaceae; genus JACCTU01. Next base: position 45,848 of record DASYUZ010000062.1, on the reverse strand, counting down.
GCGAACGCCGCGCCGAACGCGACCGCGATGATCGTCGTGATCGCCGCGAACTCGAGCGTGTTCTGCCACGCGTGCCAGAACGCGCGGTCTCCGAAGAGCTCGCGGTACGGATTAAGCGTGAACGCGCCGCCCGCCTCATAGAGCGGGCGGTCGCGAATAGACGCGTACACGAGCGGGACGAACGGGCCCAGGACGAGCGCGAGGACGAGCGCCCACGTCCCCCACTGGAGGACTCCCGCCGGGAGGACGCTGCGGCGCGGCCGCGGGAGCGTCTCCGCTGCGTAGCTCGTCGTCGTCACGTGGGCCCGTTCGTCACCGGTTGTCGTCTACCCGAAGATCTGGTGCCAGCGCGCCCGGAAGCTCGGTTGGTCGTTCACGAACTTCTGGCTGAAGGGCACGAACTGGACGTTCTTCCGGCCAACCTTCGCGTAGACGTCGTTCAGCGTGTTGCTGCAGTTCCGCGGCTTGAAGTTGAGCCGGAACGCGGTGAACCCGGCCTCGCACATCGTCTGCTGGCCCTGCGTGCTGTAGACGTAGTTCAGGAACAACTTCGCGGATGCGGGACTCGACGCCTTGCGCGTGATCCCGATTCCTCGCGGCACGAGCGGCGTCGCGTCCTTGAGATAGGTCCACGCCAGGATGTTCGACAGCTGGGAGCTGTTCGCGATCGTGAACCGCGCGGTGGGCGATGTCAGATACGCGACGTTTGCGGCCCCCTGGGAAAGGAGCTGAAGCTGCCCCGCGACCCCGGTCTGCGCACGGAAGCGCGACTTGCCGATGCGCTGTAGGTTCGTCCAGCCCTTCTTCTGCACGTACCCCCAGAGCGCGGTGTAGCCGAACAGGTTGTCGACCGTGTAGCCCGTCAGCTTGTTGTAGGTCGACGAGTCCTGCGCGATCGTCGTCAGCGAGTTCGGCACCTTGTCCTTCAGGAGCAGCTTGTTGTAGACGGCAATCGCCGGGTCCGGCGAGAGCACGAACACGCCCTTGTACTGCTTTACGAACGACGGGAAGCTGCCGATCCCCGTCGGTGCGAAGTCGACGACGTAGTGCTGGCGGTTCGCGTAGACCCACAGGTTGGGCGCGCTCGAGATCAGCAGATCGGCAGTGCGCGAGCGCTGCGCCGCCTCGGACGCGTACTTCGAGAAGATCACGTTGTTGTCGAGGTCGTACGACGTCACCTTGATCCACGGGTACTTCTTCGTGAAGGCCTCCGTCAGGACCTTGAAGTTCGCCGCCGGCGGATTGCCGTAGACGACGAGTCCGGACTCCTTCTTCGACGCGGCCACGAGCTGCGCCGGGGTCGGCTGCTTCGGCTTCGCGTTCGGCGAGGCCGCCTTCGACGCCGCCGAGCCGGCTGCGAGCAGCGCCGCGACGAGGGCGAGCGCCATCGCGGACACCCGCCGCACCTTGGTACTGGTCACTGGTTTCCCTCCTCCTGGATGCTTCGGCGGCCCGCTTGGTCACAACCGCCCATCAGATCGCGGGATGATCCGTGCCAGACGTCGCAAAGTCGATACTTGGCGCCGTTGCGGGCGTTTTGTCCGTTTTGTCCACGCGCGGGACGCACGGTCCCATCCACAAACCCTCGACCTCCCTCAAGTGCGCCTGGCACCTCGAGGGTGGTTGAGGTGTTGTCACGGAACTGTCAATTCCGATCGAGCGCGGCCCGTTCTTGCGGCGAACCGCCAGTCAACCCTCAAGGGTGCCTGGCACCCTTCACCCTCGAGCTAGCGCGCGCGGAGCGAAACGTCCGTGGCCCAACGGTACAGGTGCTCCGGACGCCCGGTAGTGCCGTAGCGGAGCGTGAGCTCAACCGAGCCGGAGTCGGCAAGGAACTCGAGGTAGCGGCGGGCGGTGCCGCGGCTGATGCCAGATTCCGACGCGACGTCCGTTGCGGAGAGTTCCTCCGGAGCCTCCCGGACGACCTGCACAACGGCCGCGAGCGTGGGCGGCGAGATGCCCTTCGGGAGCCGCCTCGTCCCCTGCGTCCTGAGCAGCGCGTACAGCTTGTCGATCTCCTGCTGGTCGGCCTCGCGCATGCGCGTCATCCGCGCGCGCAGCGCGGCGTAGCGCTCCAGGCGCTCGCGGAACGTGTCGAAGAAGAACGGCTTTACGAGGTATTGGATCACGCCGCCCTGCATCGCGCGCCGCAGCGTGTCGACGTCCTTCGCCGACGTGATCGCGATCACGTCGACCGGCGCAGAGTCGAGCTCGCGCAAGCGGCGCAGCACCTCGAGGCCGCTCATGTCGGGCAGGTAGATGTCGAGCAGGACGAGATCGGGCTTCAGGCGCTTAACCAGGTCGAGCGCTTCGACACCGGTGTGCGCCTCGCCGACGACGGCGAATCCGACAACGCGCTCGACGTAGGCGCGGTGCACGGACGCCGCCATGTAGTCGTCGTCGACGACGACGGTGCGGATCACCGCGCGCCGGCCTCCGCCGGCTCGCGCGCGCCACGCTGCCGCACGTGCGGAAGAAACGCGGTGAAGACGGCCCCACCCGCGTTCGCGACCGCGATCGTCCCGTTACGGCGCCGCAAGACTTGCGTCACGAGGGCGAGCCCGAGACCGCGGCGCCCTGTCCGGGTCGCGACTTTCGTCGTGAAGCCGTCCTGGAAGATCTCGTCGACGGCGCCCGGGTCGACGCCGGGGCCCGAGTCGTGCACGCGCACGAGCACGCCGTCGTGCTCCTCGCGCACAGTGACCTCCACCCACCCGGCCCCGCCCGCCGTGACCGAATCGAGTGCGTTGTCGACGAGGTTGCCGACGACCGTGATCAGGTCGCGGACGTCGAGCCCGTCCTCGGGGAACCGGGAATCGACGACGCGGAGCTCGATCCCGCGCTCGGAGGCGACGGCCGCCTTGCCGAGCAGCAGGGCGACGAGGACCGGGTCGCCGACGGAGTCGACGATCGAGCCGACGAGCTCCTGGTGGACGAGCGACTCCTGGTTGATGAACCTGATCGCCTCGTCGTGGCGGCCGAGCTCGATCAGACCCGCGATCACGTGCAGCTTGTGCGAGAACTCGTGCTCCTGTGCGCGCAGCGCTTCGGCGAGTCCGCGCACGTCGTCGAGCTCGCGCACGAGCCCTTCGAGCTCCGTCCGGTCGCGCAGCGTGATCACGGCGCCGATCGCCTGTCCGCGCACCGCGACGGGCATGCGGTTGACGACCAGGACGCGATCGTCCACGAGCACGACCTGATCCGGCGCCTCGACGTTCCCGGCGAGGACCTCGCGGACGTGGCCCGGCGGGACGATCTCCGTCAGCCGGCGGCCGATCGCGGTCGAGTCGAGGTCGAGCAGGCGCTTGGCCTCGTCGTTCACGAGCGTGATCCGGCCGTGCGTGTCGACGGCGACCGTTCCCTCCTTGATCCCGTGCAGGACCGCCTCGCGCTGCTCGAGCAGGGTCGCGATCTCCTCCGGCTCCAGGCCGAACGTCTGGCGCTTGATCCGCCGGGCCAGCAGCACCGAGCCGAGCGCGCCGAGCAGGAGCCCGAGCGCGGGCGGAATCAGCAGGATCGGGAGGTCGGCGCGGAGATGCTCGCTGATCTTCGACTCGAGCAGGCCGACCGAGACGAGCCCGATCACCCTTCCCTGCGCGTCGTAGAGCGGGACCTTCGCGCGGACCGAGGTTCCGAGCGATCCCGTCTGGACGCCGACGTACTCCTTGCCCGCGAGCGGGACGCTCGGGTCGGTCGAGAGTCTGTGGCCGATCTTCGCCGGCTCGGGATGCGAGTAGCGAATCCCCCGAGTGTTCGCGACGACGACGAACGACGCGGCCGTGCGGCGGCGGATCCGCTCCGCGATTGGCTGGACGATCTTCGACCCGCGCGCGACGGGCATCTGCACCGCACGCCGCACCTCCGGGACCGCGCCGACGGTGCGTGCGATCGCGAGCGACTGCTGCCCCGACTGCTTGTCCAACTGCTTCCGCGCCTGCTGAATCGAGACCGCCAGCCCGGCCGTCAGCGTCAGCACGATGATCGCGAGCATGAGCAGCAGGATCTGCGTGGACACGCGCAGCCGGCTCCAGAGAGCGCTATTGCTCATCGAACGGAAGCGCGCGGCGCGCCACGGGTGAGGAGTGGATGATCGACGTCGTGGTCTGACCGAACGGCGTGAAGCGGTCGAGGATCTCCTCGAGGTCGTCCATCGACCGCAGGTGGACCTGGAGGAAGAAGCAGTCCTCGCCCGTGATCCGGTGGCACTCGACGACCTCCGGCGTCTCGCGCGCGATCTCGGGGATCTTCTGGAGCTGGCGGCTGGCGGGCCGAACGCGCACCACGACCGCGATCGGGAAACCGAGGGCCTTCGGGTCGAGCTCCGCGCGGTAGCCCCTGATTACACCTGCGCGCTCGAGGCGCTGCATTCGCTCGGCAACCGCAGGCGCGGAGAGGTTCAGGCGTCGACCGAGCTCGGCGATCGACAAGCGCGCGTCCCGCTCGAGCTCGCGCAGGAGCCGGCGGTTGGTCGAATCGAGATCGTAACCAGCTGCATTGAGTGTCTTCGCTTCCGAAGCCAACTCCGCCTCAACTCCTTGCGATGCCCATGTCGGGATCCTAAGACGCCGACGATCATTTCGCCATGCGCCCCAAGCTCGCCGCGGTGCCGCCGCACGGCTATTTCGTCCTGAGCGCGATCTTCCACTATCTCGGCCCGGCCTTCGCGGTGCTGCTCTTCGCCCGCGTCGACGTGCTCGGCGTGGCCTGGCTGCGGATCGCGAGCGCGGCCGCGTTCTTCGCGCTCTGGCGCAGACCCTGGCGCGGACTGCGAGCCCGACTGCTGATTGCCTGGGGAGCCGTCCTCGCGGTGATGAACTGCTGCTTCTACCTCGCGATCGACCGGCTGCCGCTCGGCACCGTCGCAGCGATCGAGTTCGTCCCGGTGCTCGCGCTCGCGGCGGCCGGGCTGCGCACCGTGCGCAACTCCCTGGCGCTGGTGCTCGCCGCAGCAGGCGTCTTCGTACTCACCGACGTACGCATCGCCGGCGAGCCGCTGGGTTTCGTCTTCGCGTTCGCGAACGCCGCGCTGTTCGCGCTCTACATCGTGCTCGGGCACCGCGTCGCGCAGCGCGGGGCCTCCGGCGGGATCGACGGCCTCGGCGCGTCGATGTTGATCGCGTTCCTCCTCGTGACGCCGATCGCCGGGTGGGCCGTCGTGCCCGCGCTCACCGACCCGGTGGCAATCGCCGCCGGAATCGGCGTCGGTCTCTGCTCGTCCGTGATCCCGTACGTCACCGACCAGCTCGCGATGACGCGGCTTCCGCGGGCGACCTACGCGCTGCTCGTCTCGTTGCTGCCCGCCACGGCGACGGTCATCGGAGTGGTCGTACTCTCGCAGCTGCCGAGTCCGGTCGAAGCGCTCGGAGTCGGGCTCGTGATCCTCGGTCTCGCGGTGCATCGGGAACGCCGAGCAGACGTTCCGGTGACGGCGCCTGTGACACTGTCCGCATGACGGCTGCAGAACGGGCACTCCAGCGCCTCGACCGGCTCTACGCGATTGGAGGCGGCCACGGCGCGAACCGCGTCGGCGGAACGGCGGCCGAGGACGAGGCGTGCTCGCTCGCCGCCGAGTGGATGGCCGAGGCCGGGCTCGAGGTGGAGTGGGACGCGGTCGGCAACGTCGTCGGCAGGCTCGCCGGATCACGCCGAGAGCTGCCCGAGGTCTGGACCGGCTCGCACCTGGACAGCGTCCCCGCGGGCGGGAAGTTCGACGGCGCGCTCGGCGTCGTAGCCGGTCTCGAAGCAGTGGGGGAAGCTGGCCCGCGCGAGCGCACGCTCGCGGTCGTCGTCTTCCGCGACGAGGAGCGCGGGTGCCACGGCAGCCGCGCGCGCGTCGTGAGCGGGTCGCTGCCGGGACGGTACGTCGAGCTGCACATCGAGCAGGGGCCCGTGCTCGAGCGCGCCGGAGCTCCGCTCGGCGTCGTAACGGGCATCGTCGGCTACGCGCGCCGCGAGCTCGTGTTCGACGGGGTCGCCGGACACGCGGGGACGACGCCGATGTCCGCGCGCGACGACGCGCTCTGCCGCGCGGCGGAGTTCGTGCTCCACGTGCGCAACGCCGCGCGCGCGATCGACGGGGCGGTGGCGACCGTGGGCCACATCGAGGTCGAGCCCGGCGCCGTGAACGTTGTTCCCGGGCGTGTGCGCCTGACCGTCGACGCGCGGGCGCCGGACGCCGACCGGCTGACGCGCCTGCTCGACGCGATCGGCGTCGACGCGGAGCCGCGAAACGACCCCGTCGCGATGGACGATGGCGTCTGCGCCGTCCTGCGCGAGGAGCTCGTGCGGCGCGGCCTGCCTGCGCCGGAGCTGGCGTCGGGAGCCGGTCACGACGCGGGCATCCTCGCGTCGGCCGGAGTCGCGTCAGGGATGTTGTTCGTTCGCAGCCTGAACGGCGGCGTCAGCCACTCGCCCGACGAGTCGACGAGCGAGCAGGACATCGCGCTCGCGATCGAGACGCTCGCCGCGGCGCTTGGACGACTGGCCGGCTAGGGCCGTTCGTCGAAGGCGATCTCCAGCGCGCCTTCCCAGAGCACGCGCCGGCCGAGCTCGCGCAGGCGCTCACCGCCCTCGACGACCGTCCCGAAGTGGTTCCCCGCGAGGGGACCAGCCTTGCTCGCGAAGCTCGTCGAGCCGTACGGGAGCAGCAGCTCGGTCTCGCTGACACCGCCGGGGTAGAGCAGCAGCTCGCCCGGCGCGGGATAGGAGGTCGCGTTCTCAGGCCCGACGCCGACGTCGAGCTCGCCGAACGGGATCCACGCCGCCTCGCCGCTCCAGCGGGCGTGGATGATCCGGCTGCGCAGCGGGAGGAGGCGCCGGAACGCCTCCACGGTCTGCGGCGCGGCCTCCTCCTCGAAGCGGGCGACGAAATGGAGATCGCTGACCGTGATCTCGATCACTTGCGCGACCTTATCCACCGCCCGAGCAGCTCGCGCTCTTGCTCGGTCATCCCCGTCGCGTTCCCGAGCGGCATCGCCCGTGTTTGTACGGCCTGCTGATCGATCGCGTCGGCCAGGGCGCGGATCTGCTCGGGCGTGTCGAGCACGATCCCCAGCGGCGCGGTCGCGAACGACGGGTTCGTCGGCTGCGACGAGTGGCACGGAGCGCAGCGCTGTTCGACGATTGAGGCGACCTCCGCGAACGGAACCGCGGCACCCGCGGCCGGCGCTTCCTCGTCCGGCCGCGCCACGACCCCAACCGCGAGAACCGCGACGGCCGCGGTGGCGGGGATCGCCCACACCGTTCGGCCGCGGTGACGCAGGTTGAAGAAGTGCCGCACCCAGGCGCCGACGAGCATCAGCGCGAGCAGTACGAGCCAGCCGCGCTCGCGCGCGTACACGAACGGGAAGTGCGGTCCGAGCATCGCCAGCACGACCGGCAGGGTCAGGTAGTTGTTGTGCACCGAACGCTGCCTGCCGCGGATCCCGTGCACGGGGTCGGGCTCACGTCCGGCCTGCTTCGCGCGCACGAGCTCCCAGTGGCCGGGGATGATCACGAAGAAGACGTTGCCGACCATCATCGTCCCGAGCATCGCGCCGAGCTGGATCGGCAGGGCGCGCGGGGCGAACGTCTCGCTTACGGCGTACGCCGACAGCGCGACGAACGCGAGCAGCGCCGCGGCGAGCAGCAGCTCGTGCCGGCCGAGCAAACGGCAAAGGCTGTCGTAGACGAACCACGCGAGCACGAGCAGGACGAGGCTGATCGCGACCGCCTCGGCGACGCTGATGTCCGCGACGCTCCGGTCGATGAGGTACGCGTCGGCATCGAGGTAGTAGAGGACGACAAGAAGCGCGAATCCGCTCAGCCACGTCGTGTACGCCTCCCACTTGAACCACTGCAGCGGCTCCGGCAGCTCCTCCGGCACGACGCGGTACTTCGCGACGCGGTAGAAGCCACCGCCGTGGACCTCCCACGCCTCGCCGGCGACTCCGCCCTCGCGGTCGCGTTCGTCCTTCGCCGGCAGCAGGTGGCTGTCGAGCGCGACGAAGTAGAACGACGTCCCGATCCAGACGATCCCGGCGATCACGTGCAGCCAGCGGAGCAGTAGGTCGAGCCAGTCGGTCAGGTATGGGTCGGCGAAGAGCGTCACGGGTTCTGCCACCGGTCGCGCGCGATGGCGACGAGCTCGCCCATCGCGGTCACGAGCTCCTCCTCTCGCGTCCGCTGCAGCCGCTCGCGCAGGAGCTCGAGGATCTGCGCCCTCGGGCGGCGGTTGACGAAGACGACGAAGCGGAAGCCGAACTTCTCCTCGTAGACCTGGTTCAGGTACGCAAGCTCGGTCTCGACGGCGGGGTCCTCGTCCGGCCCTTGCTCTCGCGCCGACCGATCGGAGAGCCTTTTTGCCCCGATCGCCGGGTGAGCGGCGAGCGCTTCGACGAGCTCGCCCTCGGGGACGCTACGGATGAGCCCTGTCGCCGCCTCGAGCGGTTGCTCGAGCGCGGCGAGCCGCTCGACGAACCGTGTGCGTCCCTCGAACAGCTCCGAGAGCTGCTCGACGCTCAGCTGCCGCGGTAGCTCACGCACGCGTACGACGAGACGAGGAGCGGAACGTGCGTGTGGCCCTCGCCGAGATCGATCTCGAGCTCGACGCGCCGGAAGAACGGCGAGGGCGGGTGGAAGACGAGCCGGTACACGCCCGGCTCGAGCCCCGGAGCGAGGTCGGCGATCCGGCCGTCCTCGTCCGTCTCGCTCTGCGCGACGCGCTCGGACTCGCGGTAGAGCTCGACGCGGACGCCGCTCGCGGGGCGCCCGCGTTCCGTGTCGAGGACGTGGGTCGACAGCGTCACGGGGCGAATCTTCGCGCCTGGCGGCGCTGCTCGCGTGCGATCTCCTCCTCGTCCGCGCGGACGAGGTGCCCGTCGCGAACGACCTCCTCGCCGCCGACGATCAGGCGGTCGACCCGGTGCGGGCCCGAGAGGACGAAGCCGGCGACGACGTCCGCTGCGCCGCCCAGCTCGAGGCCGTCGGTCCGCCAGACCGCGAAGTCCGCCCGCTTCCCCGGCTCGAGGGAGCCGATGTCGTCGCGGCCGAGCACCTCCGCGCCGCCGATCGTCGCGAGCCGCAGCGCCTCGCGGGCGGTCAGCGCCGCCGGACCGCCGCGCCCGCGCGCGACGAGCAGCGCCTGCTTGACCTCGAGGCAGAGGTCGCTGCGCTCGTTCGACGCCGATCCGTCGACGCCGAGGCCCACGCGTACGCCGGCGTCGAGCAGCGCCCGCACCGGCGCCACGCCCGCGCCGAGCCGGAGGTTCGAGGTCGGGCAGTGGGCGACGCCGACGCCGTGCTCGGCGAACGCGGCTACGTCGCTCTCGGACAGGTGGACGCAGTGCGCGCACCAAACGTCCTCACCCAGCCAGCCGAGGTCGGCGAGATACTCGACGGGCCGGCACCCGTAGAGCTCGAGGCAGTACGCGTCTTCCTCGACCGTCTCGGCGAGGTGCGTGTGCAGCTGCAGCGCGAGGCGGCGTGCGAGCTCGGCCGACTCGCGCATCAGCTCCCGCGTGACCGAGAACGGCGAGCAGGGCGCGGCGGCGATCTCGACGAACCCGTCGCCGTCGGCGAGCGCCGCGAGCCGTTGCGTCTCGGCGAGCACCGTGTCGAGGTCTTCGACCAGCGAGTCCGGCGGCAGCCCACCCTGCGACTCGCCGAGGTCCATCGACCCGCGTGCGGCGACGATGCGCACCCCGAGCTCGCGTGCCGCTCGCACCTCGGCCTCGATCAGTCCGCCGCGTCCGCGCGGAAACACGTAGTGGTGGTCGAAGACCGTCGTGCAGCCGGAGAGCGCGAGCTCGGCGAGTCCCGTGCGCGCGGCCGCGTACTCGGCCTCGGCGTCGAGCCTCGCCCAGATCGGATAGAGGGCGCGGAGCCAGGTGAAGAGGTCCGCCTCCTGCGCATGTGCACGGGTCAGCGTCTGGCAGAGGTGGTGGTGCGTGTTGACGAGTCCCGGCGTGACGAGCGCACCGCCGAGGTCGACGCGCTCGTCGGCGTCGGGCTGAGCGCCGCCGCCGACAGCGCCGACGAGACCGTCGTCCACCAGCAGCCAGCCGTCGGGCGTCTCGGTGCCCGGTGTCATGACGTACGCGTTGAAGTAGAGCTTCCTCACACGCGGAGCGGGACGAGCTCGAAGCGGTCGACGTCGACGAGGCCGTGGTCCGTGATCTTCAGACGCGGGATCACCGAAAGCGCGAGGAACGACAACGTCTGAAACGGCGCCGCCAGGCCGCAACCGAGCTCCGCGGCCGCCTCCGCGCACGCGCGGCTTGCGTTCACGACGTCCGCGAGCCTCGCCTCCGAGAGCAGCCCGGCGATCGGCAGCGGAAGCTCGGCGCGCACCTCGCCGCCGTCGACGACCACGATGCCGCCCCCGAGCTCGGCGAGGTGATGCACCGCGCGCTCCATGTCGGCGTCGTCCACGCCGACGACCACGATGTTGTGCGCGTCGTGCGCAACGGTCGACGCGAGTGCCCCGCGCTGCAGCCCGAATCCGCGCACGAGGCCGAGCCCGACCCGGCCCGTGCCGAGATGGCGCTCGATCACCGCGATCTTCGCGAGGTCGCGACTCGGGTCGGCGACCGCGGCGCCGTCGACCACCGTCGGCTCCTCGACGAGGGAATCGGTCACGATCTGATCGGGGACGATCCCGATCACGCGCGCGCTCCCTTCCTGCCACGGAAGCGCGAAGTCGCGTGCAGTGACGTGTTGCACGCGGACCGTGTGCTTGACCCATTCGGGAACCTGGGGACGCGCGATCTCGGCGACGGGCCGCCCTCGCTTGAGCACGATCTCCGGAACGAACCGCTCGAGGTCGGGTAGGAGCAACAGGTCGGCCTGGTACCCGGGGGCGATCGCACCGAGATGGTCGAGCCGGTGCCAGAGCGCGGGATGGTGCGACGCCATCACGAGCGCGTCCTCCGGCGCGACCCCGAACGCGACCGCATCGCGCACCATCGAGTTGACGTGACCGTCGTCTGCGATGTGCTCCGGCTCGCGGTCGTCGGTGCAGAACGCGATCCGCGACGGCCCGTACTCCTGCACGAGTGGCAGCAGCGCGCGCAGGTTCCGGGCACCGGATGCTTCGCGGATCAGCAGCCAGAGACCGGCGCGGAGCCGCTCCCGTCCTTCTTCGACGCTCAGCGCCTCGTGGTCGGAGCGGATCCCCGCGGCCGCGTACGCGTTCAGCGCCTTGCCGAGCACGCCGGGCGCGTGTCCGTCGACGTGACTCGCCCCGTCGAGGCCGAGCTTCGAGAGCTCGCGCTCGTCGCCCGAGACGACGCCGGGAAAGTTCATCATCTCCGCGAGGCCGAGGACGCGCCGCCTCCGAAGCAGGCTTTCGAGGTCCCCTTCGAGGAGCGGGCGGCGCGGCGACTCGAACGACGATGCGGGCACGCACGAGGAGGCCATGAAGTACACGTCGAGGGGGATCGCGTCGCAGGCGTCGAGAAGCCAGTGCACGCCGTCGGTACCGAGCACGTTCGCGATCTCGTGCGGGTCGGCGACGACCGCTGTCGTGCCGAGCGGGAGGACGAGCCGCGCGAACTCGTCCACGAGCAGCTTGGAGGATTCGAGATGCATGTGCGCGTCGATGAAGCCGGGCACGACCCAGCGCCCCGAGGCGTCGAGCTGGTCGTTGCCCTCGTACTCGCCGAGCCCCGCGACGTAGCCGTCCGCGATTGCAACGTCCGTCTCGAGCCACTCGCGCGTGAACACGGAGAGGACGCGGCCGCCGCGTACGACGAGATCGGCCGGCTCGTCCCCGCGAGCTACGGCAAGACGCCGCGCGAGGGCTCCCACACGACCTAACCTACTATTCCCGCGTGGAGGTCCTCACTCCGCGCTCGCTCGGCGAGGCGCTGCGGCTGAAGTCGGAGCGCCCGGAGGCCGTCCCGATCGCTGGCGGAACCGACCTGATGGTCGCCCTGAACTTCGACCGGGAGCGGCCGCCGGCGCTGCTGAACCTGAACGAGGTGCCGGAGCTCTGCGAGTGGTCGCGCGAGGACGGGACGGTCAGGCTCGGCGCGGGGCTCACCTACACGGAGGCCATGGAGCCGTCGCTCGCGGACCTGCTGCCCGCGCTCGCGGAGGCGTCGCGCACGGTCGGGTCGCCTCAGATCCGTAACCGCGGCACGATCGGCGGCAACCTCGGGACGGCATCGCCGGCGGGGGACGCCCTGCCGCCGCTGCTCGTCGCCGGCACGGAGGTCGTCGTGGCGAGCGTGCGTGGAGAGCGCACGTTGCGCCTCGAGGAGTTCGTCGTCGGGCCGAAGCGGAACGCGCTCGCCGAGGACGAGCTGATCGTCTCCGTCATCGCCGGGACGGGCGGCTCGCAGACGTTCATGAAGGTCGGACCGCGGAACGCGATGGTGATCGCGGTCGTCTCGCTCGCCCTGCGCGTCGACGACGAGCTTCGCGCGGCGTTCGGGTCCGCGGGGCCGGTCCCGACGCTCGTGCGTGCGCCGCTCGGCGAGGTCGATTCGTTCCCGGACCGTGTCGCCGAAGCCGCGAGCCCGATCGACGACGTGCGCGGCTCTGCCGCATACCGCCGACACGCGCTGCGCGTGCTGACGACGCGGGCGCTCGACCGCTGCCTTTCATGAAGATCGGCCTGACGGTCAACGGCGCCGAGCGCGAGGCGGACGTCTGGGAGGGCGAGAGCCTGCTCTTCGCCCTGCGCGAGCGCCTCGGGCTTCCCGGCTCGAAGAACGCGTGCGAGCAGGGCGAGTGCGGGTCGTGCTCTGTGCTGCTCGACGGGACGCTCGTGTGTGCGTGCCTCGTGCTCGCCGCGCAGGCGGACGGTCACGACGTCGTCACCGTCGAGGGCCTCGCCGAAGACGGAGAGCTGCACCGGGTGCAGCAGGCATTCGTCGAGGCAGGCGCCGTGCAGTGTGGGTTCTGCACGCCGGGCCTCGTCGTCGCGACCGCGGACCTGCTCGCGCATACCCCGCAGCCGAGCGACGACGAGATCCGCGAGGCGCTCTCCGGAAACCTTTGCCGCTGCACGGGGTACTCGAAGATCTTCGACGCAGTCCGGCTGGCGTCGCAGTGACCGCGTCCGCCCGTCAGCTCGAGCTTGGGCGCGTCGGCGAGAGTGTCCGGCGCGTCGACGGGATCCCGAAGACCACGGGCGAGTTCGCGTATGCGAGCGATTTGTCCGCCGCGGGGATGCTCTGGGGACACACGGTGCGCAGCCCGCACGCGCACGCCCGCATCGTCGAGATCGACCTGGCGGGCGCGCTCGCGTCGCCCGGCGTGCACGCGGTCCTGACGCACGAGGACGTTCCGGGACAGAAGCGCTACGGGCTCGAGTTCCCGGACCAGCCGGTGCTGGCCTTCGACCGCGTGCGCTACTTCGGCGAGCCGGTCGCGCTTGTCGCGGCAGAACATCCCGAGCAGGCGCGTCGCGCGGCCGAGCGGATTCGCGTCGAGTACGAGCCGCTGCAACCGGTCGTCGATCCGGAGCAGGCGACGACGCAGGAGCCGATCCACGAGCAGCGCTGGACCCACGGCCACGGGTACCTCGACGACTCGCGTCCGAACGTCGTGCGGCATCTGGTCATCCGCCACGGCGACCCGGACGCCGCCGGCGATGTGTCCGTCTCGGGCTCTTACGAGCTCGGGATCCAGGACCAGGCCTTCCTCGGTCCCGAGTCGGGCCTCGCGGTACCCGACGGCGAGGGCGGCGTCGACGTCTACGTCGCGACGCAGTGGCTGCACGTCGACCGCGACCAGATCGCCCCGTGCCTGAACCTGCCGCGCGAGCAGGTTCGAATCCATCTCGCCGGCGTCGGCGGCGCGTTCGGCGGGCGCGAGGACCTCTCGATGCAGATTCACAGCGCGCTGCTCGCGCTGCACACGTCGCGCCCGGTGAAGATGGTCTACAACCGCGAGGAATCGTTCGTCGGCCACGTGCACCGTCACCCAGCGCGCATCTGGGCCGAACACCGCGCGGATCGCGACGGCAAGCTTGTCTGCGTCCGGATGCGCATCCTCCTCGACGGCGGCGCGTACGCCTCGAGCTCGACGGCCGTCACGTCGAACGCGGCGTCGTTCGCGTGCGGTCCGTACGCGGTCGAGAACGCGCTGCTCGACTCCACGTGTGTGTACACGAACAACCCGCCGTGCGGGGCGATGCGCGGCTTCGGCGCGGTGCAGACCTGTTTCGCCGCGGAGGCGCAGATGGACAAGCTGGCCGCCGCGCTCGGGCTCGATCCGGTCGAGCTGCGTCTCCGCAACGCGCTCGCGCCCGGTGACCGTTTGCCGACCGGGCAACGAATCGAAGGCTCGCTGCCGGTCGCGGAGGTGATCCGGCGCGCGGCCGAGCTGCCGGTGCCCGAGCCGGAGGAACTACCGCGCGAGGCGATTCGCCTGCCGGGCGGCGCGGGAAACACGACGCGCGGCGAAGGCGTACGACGCGGCGTGGGCTTCGCGGTGGGGTACAAGAACATCTGCTACTCCGAAGGGTTCGACGACTACTGCGCTGCGCGTGTCCGGCTGTTCGCCGAGGGCGGCGCCGAGGTGCACTGCGCGGCGGCCGAGGTCGGTCAGGGCGTGACGAACGTGATCCTGCAGGTCGCGCGCACCGAGCTCGGCACCGACGACGTTCGCCTCGCCTCGCACACGACGGCTTCGGTCGACTCTGCCGGCTCCGCGTCCGCTTCGCGCATGACGTGGATGGCCGCCGGAGCCGTGCAGCTCGCGTGTCGCGCCGCGCTCGAGGAGCGTGAGCGGACGGGCGGCGAGGTCGACGTCGAGCGCGTCTACCGCCATCCGCGGACGAGCCCGCTCGACCCGGAGACCGGCCAGACAACCGGCGAGCGCTCGCACGTCGCCTTCGCCTGCGCTGCGATGCGAGTCGTGGCCGAGGTGGACGTCGAGCTCGGCCTCACGCGCGTCGTCTGGATCGGCACGGCGCAAGACATCGGCACGGCGATCAACCCGCAGGCGGTAGAAGGCCAGATCGAGGGCGGCACGGCTCAGGGACTCGGCCTCGCGCTGATGGAGGAGATCCAGACGCGAGACGGGCTGATCACGAACGCGAGCTTCACCGACTACCTGATCCCGACGACGCTCGACATGCCGCGAGTCGAGTCGGTGCTCGTTGAGGTCCCGGAGCCCGACGCGCCCTACGGTGTAAAGGGTGTCGGCGAGCCGCCGACGGTCGTGTCAACCGCGGCGATCCTCTCGGCCCTCCGCGACGCGACCGGCCGCGAGCTCACCCGTGTGCCGGTCCGGCCGGACGACATCGTCGGCCTCTGATGGGGAAACATCGGCACACATTCGGCACGAAGCCGTGACGGACACGGCACAACTTCCTCGGTAACGTTTTTGTTGGGGCGCCGCGTTCGCCCCCCATGGGGCGCGCGCGCGTGTAACTAGCGGGGCGAGCTCGAAGAGCCGCGCCCGCCGATGCGAAATCTCGGGCCGATGACGCCGATCGGCAGCCTGATGGGCCACCTCGTTTACGGACTCGCCTCGGCATCGCTTACGACACCTGGTCCGCTTAGCTGACAAGCCTGACGACCGACCCGTCGGCGAAAGGGGATGCGAACGAGAGGCCGAGCCGCGCGTAGACGGCAGCCGGGATCGCGAGGTCGGCGAGCAAAAGCTCGCCCGTGGACCCGCGAGCGGCGGGGACCGCAGCGCCTTCCTTCGGCAACGCCAGCGTCAGCGTCACCTCGGCGTGGACGTGCGGTTCGTGCAACGTCCCGGATCGGAGCTCGAGGCCAGAGGGCACGTCGAGGGCGAGCACTCGCCGCCCCTCCGACCAGCCGATGAGCCGCGCCGTACCGCCTTGCGGAGGACCAGTCTGGCCGTAGCCGAGCAGCGCGTCGACGACGAGCTCCGGCGCGCCGTCCGAGGCCAGATGCCGCGCCGCGACCAGACCGCCGCCTCCGTTCCCTCCGCGCCCGGCGAGGACGAGGACGCGCTTCCCGGCCGCGGTCCCGCCGAGGAGGAGCCGCGCGACGCAGGCGAGGCTCCGCCCGGCGTTCTCCATCATCTGCTCGAGCAGGAGCCCCGACCTCGTCAACGGCGACCCGGTCGACCTCGCGCATCTGCTCGACCGAAAGCCACGGGACGGCGTCGGCGGCGATCGAGGGCAGCTCGCAAACGCTTGAAGGCGACACCGGAAACTGGGCGAATCGTACGATGCCCTCCATGCCTGAGCTTCCCCTCACCGGTGGCTGCCTCTGCGGCGGCGTGCGCTTCGAGGTCACGAGCCCGCTCGTCTCGGCCGGCTATTGCCACTGCACACGCTGCCAGCGGCGTACCGGTTCGGCGTCCTCGGTGCAGGCGCGGATCGAGCCGGGATCGCTCCGCGTTACCGCCGGCGACGAGCTCGTCCGCGCCTACGTGCCGCCTGACGGGTTCCTGAAGTTCTTCTGCTCGCAGTGCGGCTCTGCGCTCTGGAGCGAGGATCCGACGAACAGCGAGGTGAAGAGCGTGCGGCTCGGA
Organism: Gaiellaceae bacterium; assembly: GCA_036000665.1. Taxonomy (GTDB): domain Bacteria; phylum Actinomycetota; class Thermoleophilia; order Gaiellales; family Gaiellaceae; genus JACCTU01. The sequence goes on along the minus strand of DASYUZ010000062.1, from coordinate 29,402 downwards.
GTGTTCGACGGGGATCCCGGGATCAGGCCCTCGTACCGCCAGTTCGTCGCGTACGCCGCGCCGTGGGAACCGGTTCCCGACGACGGGCTCGACCACTACCCAGAGCGCAGGCCGCCCGGCGTTTGAGCGTCGAGCGCCTTACTCCGACGCGCGTCTACCGCTTCTACCGCGGTGGGAAGCTGATCGGCCGGCTGCGCGGAGCAGACGAAGACGACGACGCGTTCCCCGAGGACTGGGTCGGCTCAGTGACGCAGGCAAGCAACCCGGGCCGCGACGATCCGGAGGAAGGACTTTCGCGGCTCGCCGACGGGCGGCTGCTCAAGGACGTGATCGACGCCGATCGGGAGTACTGGCTCGGCGGGAGCTCCACCACGGGAGTGCTCGTCAAGCTGCTCGACCCGGCCGAGCGTCTGCCGGTGCACGCGCACCCCGACCGCCCGTTCGCGCGCCGGCACTTCGGCTCGCCGTTCGGAAAGACCGAGGCCTGGATCGTGCTCGAAACGCGCGCGACGGACGGTGAGCTCTGGATCGGACTGCGCGAGAGCGTCGAGCCCGACACGTACCGCGCCTGGATCGACCATCAGGACACCGACGCGCTGCTCGACTCGCTCAACCGCGTCACGGCGCGCGCGGGCGACGTGTTCTTCGTTCCGGCCGGCGTCCCGCACGCGATCGGGGCGGGCCTGCTCGTCGCCGAGCTGCAGGAGCCCACCGACTACTCGATCATCTGTGAGTGGACGGGCTTTCCGATCGCGCCGGAGGACACCGACCTCGGGCTCGGCTGGGAAACCGCGATCGGCGCGCTCGAGCTCGAGCGGCACGAGCCCGTGCGCGGGTTGCCTCCGGAAGCGGCCGAGTTCTTCTGGGCCGACGAGGAGCTCGAACCGGCGGGACGGTTCGCCGTGCTGATCGTGCTCGAAGGCGAAGGCGAGCTGGACGGGCAGGCTGCGGAGCGAGGCGACACCTTCGTCGTGCCCGCCCGCGCCGACCGGCTAGCCGTCTCCGGCGACCTGCGAGTGCTTCGTTGCCTCGCGCCACGGCCGGCCGAAGCGGTCGACGATCGTGGCGAGCTCGCGCAGGCGCGCGACCGACCGCTCGCGTAACAGCGCCGTCGGGTCGTCGGAGGACGGGACGCGGCTCGTCGACAACGACCGCGCGCTCCTCGCGACGCGCGTCGACCCGCGGATGGCATCGCGGGTCGGGCAGCCGCTTCGGCTCGCGGTCGACCCGTCACGCCTGTTTTACTTCTCGCCGGAGACCGGCGAGAGCCTGCTCGCCGACAGATCCTGATCCGGCACCCCGAGTACACGCGTGGCCGCCTCGCGCAGACGTCGGAGCGACTGCGGGCGCTGATCTATCCCGAGACGAGGCCCGTCGACGAGCTCCTCGTCAGCGGACCTGTCGACAGGATCAGCTGGGACGAGGCGCAGGGGCTCGCTTTCCGTCCCGCGCAGATCGGCGAGCGCTTCGGGCCGCTCTGGTCGACGTTCTGGTTCCGCGCGCGGGCGACGGTGCCCGAGGAGTGGCGCGGCCGGCGCGTCGACCTGCTCTGGGTCTCGCGCAGCGAGGCGACGCTCTGGCTCGACGGGCGCGCCGTCCAGGGACTGAACACGGGCGGCGGCGGCGAGCGGCCGGACGCGATCCTCGTCGAGCGCGCCAAGCCCGGGCCGCTCGGGTTCCAGATCGAGCTCGCGTGCAACGGCATGTTCGGGAAGATCCCCGACCCCGTGCTCGAGCGGTGCGAGCTCGCCGTCTTCGATCCCGAGGCGTGGCAGCTCTACTTCGACTTCGAGACGCTCCGCGCGCTCGAGGCCGAGCCCGATCTCGACCCGAGCTGGGCCGGCGAGCTCCGGTCGGAGCTCAACCGCTTCTGCAACACGTGGGACACGCAGATCCTGACCGACCTCTACGCGAACACCAACGGGACGCACGCGCACGAGGTGGCCGCGATCGGCCACGCGCACCTCGACACGGCGTGGCTGTGGCCGCTCGCCGAGACCTACCGCAAAGCCGTGCGCTCGTTTAGCAGCCAGACGCGCTACATGGACGACTATCCCGAGTACCGCTTTGCGTGCTCGCAGGCGCAGCAGTACACGTGGATCAAGGAGCGCAATCCCGACCTCTGGGAGCGCATGCGGGCGAAAATCGAGGCGGGGCAGTTCGTGCCGGTCGGCGGAACGTGGGTCGAACCCGACGGCAACCTCCCCTCCGGCGAGTCGCTCATCCGGCAGTTCCTGCACGGCCAGCGTTTCTTCGAGCGCGAGTTCGGCCGGCGCTGCACCGAGTTCTGGTGCCCGGACACGTTCGGCTACACGGGCCAGCTGCCGCAGCTCATGCGCGAGTCGGGAATCGCGCGCTTCCTGACGCAGAAGCTGTCGTGGAACCGCTTCAACCCGCCCGAGTACCAGACGTTCGTCTGGCAGGGGATCGACGGCAGCGAAGTGCTCACGCACTTTCCGCCCGCGGACACCTACAACAGCGAGGCGACGGTCGCAGAGCTGCGCAAGTCCGCGCGCGATTACAAGGGCCACGAGTACTCCGGCACGAGCCTGCTCGTCTTCGGGCACGGCGACGGCGGCGGCGGGCCGACGAAGACGATGCTCGAGACGATCCGGCGCGCGCGCGATCTACAGGGGCTGCCGCGGACGACGATGCGCACGAGCGAGGAGTTCTTCGACGCGCTGGAGGCCGAGGTAGGCGAACGCCCCGTCGTCGTCGGCGAGCTGTACCTCGAGTATCACCGCGGGACCTACACGTCACAGGCGCGGACGAAGGCCGGGAACCGGCGCGGCGAGATCGCGCTGCACGACGCCGAGTTCTTCTCGGTACTGCGTGACGAGTATCCGCGCGCCGAGCTCGACCGCCTGTGGAAGCTCCTGCTCCTGAACCAGTTCCACGACATCCTCCCCGGCTCGTCGATCCGGCAGGTCTACGACGACGCGGAGCGCGATCTCGCGGAGGTCGTGGCGGGAGCAAACGCGCTTTGCGGGGCCGGAAACACGCCGGTGAACACGATCGGCTTCGCGCGCCGCGAGGTCATCGAGCGTGACGGTCTGCAACTGATCGAGGCGCCCAGCTACGGCTTCGGCGCCGTGGTCGAGGCCGACGACAGCGTGCGCGTCGACGGTCTCGTGCTCGAGAACGCGCACGTACGCGCCGAGCTGTCGCCCGACGGCACCGTGATCAGCGTGATCGACAAGGCGACGGGACGCGAGACGCTGGCCGAGCCGGGAAACCGCCTCGAGCTCTACGAGGACCGCCCGATCGCGTTCGAGGCGTGGGACATCGATCCGTTCCACCTCGAGACGCGGCGCGACTGCCCGCCCGCCGAGCGGCACGAGCTCGTAACCGACTCGCCGCTGCGTGCCGAGATCGCCTTCGAGCGCGCGATCGGCGACGCGAGCCGCATGCGCCAGATCGTCCGCCTCGACGCGGAATCTCGGCGGCTCGAGTTCCACACCACCGTCGACTGGCACGAAAGCCGCACGCTGCTCAAGGTCTGTTTCCCGCTCGCGGTGCGCGCCCCGAACGCGACCTACGAGACGGCGTTCGGCTACGCCGAGCGGCCGACGCACTACTCGACAAGCTTCGACCGGGCGAAGTACGAGGTGCCGGGCCACCGCTGGGCCGATCTGTCCGAGCACGGGTTCGGCGCGGCGGTGCTCACCGACTCGAAGTACGGCTACAGCTGTTACGGCGGCGACCTGCGCGTCTCGTTGCTGCGCGCACCGGAGAGTCCCGATCCCGGCGCCGACCGGGGGCAGCACACCTTCGCGTACGCGCTGTTTCCGCACGCGGGCGGCTGGCGTGAGGCAGGCGTCGTCGCGGAAGGCATCCGCTTCAACATGCCGGCTCGCTGGTCGAGCGGGCAGCCCGGCTCGTTCGCGTCGGTCGACGACCCGAACCTCGTCCTCGACACGATCAAGCGCGCCGAGGACTCCGACGCGCTTGTGCTGAGGCTGTACGAGGCGCACGGGGCGCGCGGCACCGCACGGGTCCGGCTCGCTGCGCCCTTCGAGTCGGCGCGCCTCGCGAACGCGCTCGAGGACGACGGCGAGCCGCTCAGCGTTTCGGACGGAACGATCGAGATCCGCTACCGGCCGCACCAGATCATCACGGTGAAGGTCAGGTGATGGTCGTCTGCGTCGGCTACGCCACGCTCGACGCGATCCTTGCGATACCGCGCCATCCGGCTCCAGACGATCGCGTCGTCGCGTCCGCCCTCGAGTTCGCCGGCGGCGGCGCCGCCGCGACGGCGGCGGTCACGCTCGCGCGGCTCGACGTGCCTGTGTCCTTCGTCGGAGCGATCGGCGACGACGACGCGGGCGCGGTGATCCGGGAAGGGCTCGAGCGCGAAGGCGTCGACGTTTCCGAACTTCGTGTCGTCCCCGGCGCCCGCTCGCCGCGGAGCACGATCCTCGTCGAGGCAGCGAACCGGGCGATCATCTCGTTCCCCGGAACCGTCCCGCACCCCGAGCTCAGCGCTCGCGCGCGCGAGCTCTGCCGCGCGGCCGCGTGGGTGCACGTCGACCACGCGGGCTATGGCGCAGCACGCGCGCTCGACGGCGTGCGGCTCTCGATCGACGGCGGCAATCCGATCCCCGACCTCGACCTCCGCGGCGTAGCGCTCTACGCACCGACCGAGCGAGCGCTGGAAGCGGTCTTCCCGGATGCACGCGCCGCGCTCCACGCGGGCGCGGAGCTGGTGGTCGTCACCCGCGGCGGCGAGGGAAGCTACGCGGTGGCCGGGGAGGCCGAGCCGGTCTTCGCGCCGGCGTATCCCGTCGACGTCGTGAGCACGCTCGGCGCCGGCGACGTGTTCCACGGCGCGCTGCTTGCCCAGCTGGTCTCCGAGGTGCCGCTGCCCGACGCGCTTGCGACGGCGAACCGGTGCGCGGCGCTCTCGTGCCGCGCGCTCGACGGGCGCTCGGCCATTCCCACGGCACAGGAGCTATGGGCCGCCGCGTAGCCGTGATCGCCGGCGACGGCGTCGGCCCCGAGGTCGTCGCCGAGGCGCGCAAGGCAGTCGACGCGCTTGGTCTGGACCTCGAGTGGAACGAGCTGCCTTGGGGAACCGCGCACTACCACTCGCACGGCGCGATGATGCCGACGGACGCGCTCGACGTCGTGCACGAGCACGACGCGGTACTCCTCGGCGCCGTCGGCGACCCGTCTGTGCCCGACCACGTGACGTTGTGGGGTCTGCTCCTCCCGCTTCGGCAAGGACTCGACCTCTGGGCGAACCTCCGTCCCGCACGTCTGCTCGAGGGCGTGCCGTCGCCGCTCGCCGGCGGCCCGGCGGTCGACATGCTCTTCGTGCGCGAGAACACCGAAGGGGAGTATTCGGGCGTCGGCGGCCGCGCGCATCGCGGGCACGGCCTCGAGGTCGGCGTCGAGACGAGCGTCTTCACGCGCGCGGGCGTGCGCCGCGTGCTCGCGTACGCGTTCGAGCTCGCGGAGTCGCGCCGCAGCGTCGTGACGAGCGCGACGAAGTCGAACGCGTCGCGCTACGGCTACGTGCTTTGGGACGAGGTCGCAGAGGAGGTCGCCGCCGACCATCCGGGCGTGCGCTACGAGCGCGTGCTCGTCGACGCGCTCGCCGCGCGCATGGTTCGGAACCCGCTCAGCCTGGACGTCGTCGTCGCGTCGAACCTCTTCGGCGACGTGCTGACCGACATCGCCGCGGAGCTCCAGGGCGGCATGGGAATGGCCGCGAGCGCGAGCCTCGCCCCGGGCTCCGGAACGCCCGGCGTCTTCGAGCCGGTGCACGGATCGGCCCCGGACATCGCCGGGCAAGGGATCGCGAACCCGCTCGGCGCGATCTGGAGTGCGTCGCTGATGCTCGAGCACCTGGGCGAAACGGACGCTGCGGCTCGCCTGATGCGCGCGATCGAGGACGTCTGCCGGGAAGGGCCGCGAACCCGCGATCTCGGCGGCGATGCCACGACGACCGAGGTCGGCGAAGCCGTCGCGGCGCGCCTGTCATGAGCGAGTGGTGGCGCAGCGCCGTCATCTATCAGGTGTACGTCCGCAGCTTCAAGGACGCGAACGGCGATGGAATCGGCGACCTGCCCGGCATCCGCTCGCGCTTGCCGTACCTCCGCGACCTCGGCGTCGACGGGCTCTGGCTGACGCCGTTCTACCCCTCTCCCGGCGCCGACCACGGCTACGACGTGTCCGACTACAAGGCCGTCGATCGGCAGTTCGGGACGCTCGCCGACTTCGACGCGCTCGTCGAGGACGCGCACGAGCATGGTCTCCGCGTCGTGATCGACATCGTCCCGAACCACACCTCGAGCGATCACGCGTGGTTCCAGAACGCGCTTTCGGATCCCCACCACCCCGACCGTGCGCGCTACGTCTTCCGCCGCGGCCGAGACGGTGGCCCGCCGAACAACTGGACGTCGGCCTTCGGCGGCTCCGCGTGGACGCTCGACGAGAAGAGCGGCGAGTACTACCTGCACTTCTTCGCCCCGCAGCAGCCCGATCTCGACTGGCACAACGAGGCCGTGCAGGCGGACTTCGAGGACATCCTCCGCTTCTGGCTCGACCGCGGCATCGACGGCTTCCGAATCGACGTCGCGCAAGCCCTCTTCAAGGCGCGCGACCTGCACGACATGGACGAGCCCATCCCGCGCACGTGGCACGCCGACTGGGTGACCGCGATCAACCAGCCGGAGCTGCACCCGCTGTACCGCAAGTGGCGCACGATCGCGAACGAGTATCCCGGCGAGCGCATGTTCGTCGGCGAGATCGTGCTCCGCGACCTGGACACGGTCGCCCACTACGTGCGCCCGGACCAGCTTCAGCTCGCGTTCAACTTCCCTCTCCTACACGAGACGTGGGACGCGGAGTCAATACGGGAGACGATCGATCGCACGTTGATCGCGTTCGGAGCCGTGACCGCACCGTCGACCTGGGTCTTCGAGAACCACGACGTAACACGCCTTCCAACCCGCTACGGCGGCGGCGGAGAGGGCCTGCGTCGCGCGCGAGCCGCAGCACTGGTCCTGCTCGCACTCCCGGGCACGGCCTTCATCTACGAGGGCCAGGAGCTCGGCCTCGAGGAAGTCGACCTTCCGGACGAAGCGCGCCGCGACCCGATCTTCTTCCGCACACGCGGCGCGCGAAAGGGCCGAGACGGCTGCCGCGTCCCGATCCCGTGGGAATCGACGCCGCCGGGCTTCGGCTTCACGAGCGGGACGCCGTGGCTGCCGATCCCACGGTCATGGAAGGACGTCAGCGTCGAAGCCCAAGAGCAGGACGTCGGCTCGACGCTCGAGCTCTACCGTTCGGCACTCGCAGCTCGGCGCGCGAGCGACGCGCTTAGATCGAGTTCGTTCCACTGGCTCGACAGCCCACCGGGCACGCTCGTCTTCGCGCGCGAGTCACATGACCAAAGTGTCGTTTGCGCGGTGAACGTTGACGCCGAGCCGCTCGAACTGCCCTCGGGAGAACTGGTGCTCTCGAGCGAACCGCTCATCGATGGCAGGCTTCCGCGCGGAACTGCCGTGTGGGTGCGAGCGAGTTAGCCGGTCTTATGGGACTCCAAGATCGTGGAGCGGCGTGCCGTCGTCGCACTCGACGGCGTCCTCGCGCCGCAGCTGCTCGACGTAGTCCCTGACCTCGCTCCTTCGAACGTGGTGGAGAAGGGCACACTCGAGCCTCCAGCCGCCTGCGTGCCTTTCTTCCTCGCAGGGCACCGTTCTCGTCGGCATTCCGTCGCTCGCAGTCGCACACGTCGCAGCCTCTTCGAGCCAGGTATGGGCCGCGATGCTCAACGCCCCATCCTCATAGACCCAGCCCTTCCGCTCGAAGCGCGCGCAGTAGGTGTCACGGACGTACCGGCGGGCAACCTCCTCGCTCGTGCCTTGCGCTGTCGCCTGCCGAAGGAAACGGTCAACGCAGCGTTCGACTCTGCCTGTAGCTGCAGCCGAGCTTCGTTTGGATGACGCCGCTCCGTCGAGCACCTCACCGCCTCTTGATCCACATGCGCTTAGGGCAGCGGCCAAAAGCATGAGAACGACGCAGGCGCGCACCATTGGAACTCTACGGACCGCTGCACTGCAAACGGGCTAGGGGTCGAGCCGCTCCGCGTTGACCTCGATCACGTGCCGGTCGGGGTCGAGGATGTAGAGCTGCGGGAAGCCTGCGGTGGCGTGCGGGCTCACTTTGATTCGTTTGAGCCCGTCCGCGTCTTCGGCGTAGCCCTTCGAGCGCAGGAAGTCAAGCGCTTCGCGGTAGCTGCGCACCCTGACGGCGAAGTGGACGTCGCCGGAGTCGAGCTCTTTCCCGTCGCGCAACGTCGGGTTCTCGGTGACGGTCAGATGGAGGTGGCTGGGCCCTACGCCGAACCACGCGCCGGGGTGGTTGAACGGGGGTCGTTCGATCTCTTGCAGTCGCAAGATCTCGCGATAGAAATCCTTCGAGCGCTCGAGGTCGGTGACCGGGAGCGTGACGTGGTGGAGCGATTCCGCGTCCATGCCGGTCGATCCTAAGCGGCCTCCTAGAATCCGCGAACCCTCCAGTCTACGATCATCCCATGCTCGTCGGCCGGGGCGTGGAGTGCGGCGCTATCGAGCGTCTGCTCCTCGAGGCCCGCGAGTCGCGGAGTGGAGCGCTCGTCATCCGCGGCGAGCCCGGGATCGGCAAGTCGGCGCTCCTCGGCTATGCGGTCGAGCGCGCGGAGAATCTGCGCGTCCTCAAGGGCGTCGGGATCGAGTCCGAGTCCGAGCTCCCGTTCGCCGCGCTGCACCGGATCCTGCTTCCGGTGCTCGACGAGGTCGACGGGATTCCCGAGCCGCAGGCCGACGCACTGCGCGGGGCGTTCGGGCTCTTCCCGAGCCAGGCGAACGACCGCTTCCTGATCGCCGTCGGCGTGCTGAGCCTGCTCTCGGAGTCGGCGGACGAGCAGCCGCTGCTCTGCGTCGTGGACGATGCGCAGTGGCTCGACGGCGCTTCCGCCGACGCGCTCGCGTTCGCAGCGCGGCGACTCGAGGCAGAGGGCGTCGTGTTGCTCTTCGCAGCGCGCGACGGCGAAGCGCCCGCGCTCGACGGGCTGCCGGAGCTTCGGCTCGCCGGTCTCGACGGCGACGCGGCAGGCGCGCTGCTCGCGGCGGAGCTCTCGCCGGCGCTGCGCGATCGCCTGGTGGAGAGCACCCGCGGAAATCCCCTCGCGCTGATCGAGCTCTCTGCCGCCTTGACGCCCGACCAGCTCGCGGGGCGAGAGCTCCTGCCCGCGCCGTTGCCGATCGGCCCCGCCCTGGAGAACGCGTTCCTGGAGCGCGCGCGGGGGCTGCCGCAGCGGAGTCAGACGCTGCTGCTGCTGGCAGCCGCCGACGACACCGGCGATCTCGGCACCGTCCTCCAGGCCGCCGGCGAGCTCGGTGTCGACGACGATGCACTCGTTCCCGCGGAGGTGGCCGGTCTGCTGCGCGTCGATTCGGGCGGGCTCGAGTTCCGGCATCCGCTCGTCCGCTCGGCGGTCTACCAGGGCGCTCCGTTCAATGAGCGCCGGACGGCGCACCTTGCCCTTGCGCGCGCCCTCGTGCACGAGCAGGACGCGGACCGGCGCGCCTGGCACCGCGCCGCGGCGGTCACGGCGCCGAACGACGAGGTTGCCGACGAGCTCGAGCGCACGTCCGAACGGGCGCGGAGAAGGAGCGGCTACGCGGCGGCTGCGGCGGCGCTCGAGCGCGCGGCTGAGCTGACCAGCAACGAAGCGGAACGAGCGGGACGGCTGGTCGGCGCTGCGCACAGTGCGTGGAGCTCGGGGAACCCCCAGCGAGCGGCGCTCCTGCTCGACCAGGCCGCTCGATTCGCGTCGGACCCGCGTCTGCTCGCAGACATCGATCATCTCCGCGGCTCGTTCGCACGGGCGCTCGGCGCGGTCGCAGAGTCGTGCACGATCCTGATGGCCGGCTCGAGGTTGATCGCCGAGACCGACCCGGCGAAGGCGATCGAGATGCTGCTCGACGCCGCGATGGCGGCCGAGTACGCCGGCGACGTCCCGCGGCTGATCGAGATCGGCCGGCGCGCGCAGAGCTTTTCGGGCGTCGACGGGTACAGCGAGTTCGCGAGGGTCCTCGTCGCCGGCATGGGCAGCATGCTGGAAGCCGACACCGAGCGCGGCTCGGAGCTCCTGCGCCGAGCGATCGAACTCGGCGCCGACGACCCGGAGCGCCTGCTCTACGCCGGGCTGGCCGCCGAATACCTCGGCGACGTGACGACGGAGCAGGCCCTCGCCGCACGCGCGGTCTCCCACAATCGCACCCACGGTCGGGTCGGCTCGCTGCCGGTTGCCCTCGAAATGTTGGCGACCGCGGAAGCGTGGTCCGGCCAGTACGCGGCGGCCGCCGCCGACGCGACGGAAGGCCTGCGCATCCTCCGCGACACGGGCCAGGCGGCCTCGGCTCCCGACTTCCTGGCCTTTCTGGCCCTGCACGCCGCTGTGCAAGGTCGCGAGGACGAGTGCCGCACGCATGCCGGGGAAGCGCTCGAGAGCGCGACTGCACTCGGCCTTGGGTTGCCGGCCGCCGAGGCCTCGCACGCCCTCGCCCTGCTCGACCTCGGACTGGGCCGCCCGGCCCAGGCGTTCGAGCGACTGCACGTGCTCGCAGAGGCCGCTCCGGGAGCCGGTCATCCGCGCCTGGCGCACCTCTGCATCGCCGACCTCGTCGAGGCCGCGGTCCTGGCGGGTCGGGCCGACGCCGCCGAGACGGCCCTGTCGTCGTTCGAGCACTGGATCGAGCACTCGAACGCCCCGCCCATGCTCGCGCTCCTCGCGCGCTGCCGCGGACAGCTCGCGGCAGGAGACGCGGCCGCAAGCCACTTCGCCGAGGCGCTTCGCCTGCATGCGGGCCAGGACCGGCCGTTCGAGCGAGCCCGGACCGAGCTGCTCTACGGCGAGGCGCTCCGACGCGCACGGCGTCGGCTGGAAGCGCGCGCCCACCTGCGCGCCGCGCTCGAGACCTTCGAACGCCTCGGCGCCGTCCCATGGGAGGAGCGAGCACGCCGAGAGCTCCGCGCGAGCGGAGAGACGGCCCGCAAGCGCGATCCGACCACGGTCGACGAGCTCACGCCGCAGGAGCTCCAGATCGCCCGCTTCGTCAGTGAAGGCGCGACGAACCGGCAGATCGCGGCGCAGCTCTTCCTCAGTCCGCGCACGATCGACTATCACCTACGCAAGATCTTCCGGAAGCTCGACATCTCCTCGCGGGCCGAGCTCATCCGCCTCGGTTAGACCGGCGACTTCGCCGATGCGACCGGCGGGCGCCGGTGCCAACGTCGTCGGCATGAGTGAAGCCATCGCAGCACCAGCCGCCGACGTCGCAGACCAGGCTCCGCAGGCCGTCGTCGCGACCAGCGGGCTCACCCGCGACTACGGCGAAGGAGACACGGCGGTGCACGCGCTCCGCGGCGTCTCGCTCGAGCTCTCGCGCGGGAAGCTGACCGCGGTCATGGGCCCGTCGGGCTCGGGCAAGTCGACCTTGATGCACCTGCTCGCCGGGCTCGACCGGCCGACGAGCGGTGACGTCTGGATCGACGGCACGCAGATCACGGCGCTCGGCGACACGGAGCTGACGAAGCTCAGGCGCCGCCACATCGGGTTCGTCTTCCAGTTCTTCAACCTGCTGCCGATGTTGACCGCCGAGGAGAACGTCGTCCTGCCGCTCTCGCTCGCGGGGCGCAGCCCCGAGCGGAAGTGGGTGGACGAGCTGATCGCCGAGGTCGGGCTCGCCGAGCGGCGCAAGCACCGCCCCTCTGAGCTCTCGGGCGGTCAGCAGCAGCGCGTGGCGATCGCGCGTGCGCTCGTCTCGCGGCCGACCGTCGTCTTCGCAGACGAGCCGACCGGCAACCTCGACTCGCAGACGAGCGGTGAGATCCTCACGCTCCTGCGCGGCGCGGTCGACGCGTACGGCCAGACGACGGTCATGGTGACACACGACGCGACCGCCGCGGCGATCGCCGACCGGATCCTCTTCCTCGCCGACGGCCGAATCGCGAAGGAGCTCGGGCCCTCGAGCGCGCACGACGTGCTCGCCGCGCTCGAGGACGTCAGCCGGCGATGATCGGCGTCGCGCTCAAGGGAATCGCGGGGCGCAAGCTTCGCGCCGCACTGACGACGCTCGCGATCGTGCTCGGCGTGGCGATGGTGAGCGGCACGTTCGTCTTCACCGACACGATGGAGAAGGCGATCGACACGCTCTTCACCGACGCATACACGGGCTCGGACGCTGTCGTCTCCGCGAAGGACGTGGTCGACCTCGCTGCCGGCGAGACGAGCCGCCCCACAGTGCCGGCCGCGTTGCTCGACGGGGTGAAAGCGCTGCCGCAGGTCGAAGCGGCCTCGGGCGCGATCATCGACGTCGCCCGCCTGATCGACGACAACGGCAAGCCGATCTCGACCCGGGAGGGCGCGGTCGGCTTCAGCATCGAAGCGGATCAGCCGCGGTTCAACCCGCTGAAGCTCGTCGAAGGGCGTTGGCCTGCCGGCTCGCAACAGATCGCGATCGATCCAGATACGGCGTCGAACGGCTTCGCAGTCGGCGACACGATCGGCGTCGCGACGCGCGGACCGCTCCGCCGCTTCACGATCTCCGGCATCGCGGAGTTTACGAGCGTCGACGCGGGAGGCGCGCTGACGCTCGCGATCTTCGACCCGCCGACGGCGCAGGACCTCTTCGGCAAGACCGGCCGCTTCGACGAGATCCTCGTCTCCGCGCAGGACGGCGTCTCGCAGGAGCAGCTCGTGCAGGCGATCGAGCCGATCCTGCCTGCGGACGCCGAGGTCGCGACCGGCAAGGCCGAGGTGGCAACGCAGTCCAAGGGCTCGAACGAGGACATCGCGCTGATCCGAAAGTTCATGCTCGCCTTCGGTGGCCTCGCGCTCTTCGTCGGCGCGTTCGTCATCTTCAACACGCTGTCGACGACAGTCGCGCAGCGGACGCGCGAGCTCGCCACGCTGCGAACGCTCGGCGCGTCGCGCCGCCAAGTGCTCGGCTCGGTCGTGCTCGAGTCGCTCGTCGTCGGCGCCGTCGGCTCCACGATCGGTCTTATCCTCGGACCCGCGCTTGCCAAGGGACTCAACGCCCTCTTCGTGGCCGCGGGACAGAACCTGCCGCAGACCGGCGCGAGGATCGAGACGCGCACCGTCGTCGTCTCACTGCTCGTCGGCGTCCTGATCACGGTGCTCGCAGGGCTCTTCCCTGCACTCCGCGCGACGAGCGTGCCCCCGATCTCGGCAGTGCGCGAGGGGACGCTCCCACGCTCGGCGCTCGCGCCGTACGCGTCCTACATCGCCGGCGCGATGATCGTCCTCGGCGCAGGTCTGCTCGCGTACGGGATGTTCGCGAGCGGTCTCTCCGTGACGTGGGTCTTGATCCTGTTGGCGATCGGCTGCCTCGTCCTCTTCGTGGGCGTCGCGTTGATCTCGTCGCGGCTCGTCAAGCCGCTCGCCTGGTTCCTCGCGTGGCCGGCGGCGCGGGCCGCGGGCGCAGCGGGCCGGCTTGCCCGCGACAACAGCGTTCGCAATCCCGCGCGAACGGCGGTGACGGCTTCTGCGCTGATGATCGGGCTCGCGCTCGTCACGTTCGTCGCCGTGCTCGGGAAGGGTCTGCAGGACTCGATGGGCGAGGCGGTCGAGTCGGCCGTGCGCGCCGATTACGTCGTCAACGGTCCCATCACGCCTGACGTGGGGAACGCGCTCGCGTCCCACGCAACCATCAGCAGCGTGCGGCAGGACGCGGCGCGCGCCTTCGGGTCCGACGTGTCGGTGGGCGGTGTGGACCCGAGCACGATCGCGAAAGCGATGAGCTTCGAGTGGGACCAGGGCTCCTTCGCGGAGCTGGGTCCCGACGGCGCGGTTCTCCAGCGCGAGTTCGCAGACGACCACCACCTCCGCGTCGGCAGCGCGCTCCGCGTGCAGACGCCGCAGGGAAACCAGCTCGAGCTGGAGGTCCGCGGTATCTACTCGCCGCCGAAGTTCGACCCCATCCTCGCTCCGATCCTCGTCTCGCAGCAGTCGTTCGACGCCGCGTTCGAGCGCCCGCAGGACGTGCTCGTGCTCGTCGACGGAGCGAGCGCGAGCACGCTCGAGCGCGCGCTGAAGCCGTTCCCCGAGGCGGAGCTGCAGACGAAGGCGCAATTCACTGCCGACCGTCAGAAGGAGATCAAGGACACGCTCAGCCTGCTCTACGTGCTGCTCGCGCTGTCGATCGTCGTCAGCCTCTTCGGCATGGTCAACACCGTCGCGCTCTCCGTCTTCGAGCGTACGCGTGAGCTCGGGATGCTGCGCGCGATCGGGATGACGCGCCGGCAGGCGCGGCGGATGGTGCGGCACGAAAGCGTGATCACCGCGCTGATCGGCGCGGCGCTCGGCCTGCCGCTCGGGATCTTCCTCGCGGCGCTCGTGACCCGCGGGCTGGCCGACGAGGGCGTCGCGTTCTCGCTGCCGTTGGTGCCTCTCGTCGTCTTCACGCTCATCGCCCTCGGCGCAGGGCTCGTTGCGGCGGCTTTGCCCGCGCGGCGTGCGTCGCACCTGAACGTGCTCGAAGCGCTCCAGTACGAGTGAGAGGAAACGTCATGCGAACGAACCTGCTGCTCATTGCGCTCGCCGTCGGACTCGGTCTCGGCGGAGCGGCAACGGCCGCGGACGGCCCCATCCTCGGCGCCTGTGCCGGCGTCCCGGAACTTGCGCGAGGGCAATGCGGCACGATCCGCGTGCCGCTCGACCGCGCCAACGCGAGCCTCGGGACGACGCAGGTCGCGTTCGCGTTCCTGCCCCGTCGCGACAGTTCGCGGCCTTCGCTCGGGACACTCGTCCCCAACCCGGGTGGACCGGGAGTTTCCGTGATCGGCTCGTCCGAGGGTCAGTACACCCGTTCGCTGGCGCCGCTGCTCGACCGGCGCGACCTGCTCCTCGTCGACCCACGCGGCACCGGGCGCTCGGACGCGATCGCGTGCAAGTCGCTCGGAGGGGCTGCGCTCGCGTTCTCGACCGGCGAGCAGAGCGTCGCGCGCATCGGAGCGTGCGGGAGAGAGCTCGGCGCACGGGTGGGTTCCTACAACAGTGCGGCGGTCGCCGACGACATCGAGGCGGTGCGCGCCGCGCTCGGCCTCCAGCAGCTCGACCTCTGGGGCGACTCGTACGGCACCTTCCTGATGCCGGTCTACGCCGCGCGCCACCCCGAGCACGTCCGCTCGATCGTCCTGAACGCGGCGAGCCCGATCACAACCGACCCGTGGGGACGCGACCGCCTCGGCGCCGCGGTCCGCGGGATCCGGCTCGTCTGCGCGCGCACGCGTGCCTGCAACGGGGACGCGGTGCTGCGTGACATCGCACGCCTCGCAACGAGGCTGCGCACTCGGCCCGTCGCCGGCATCGACGAAGGCAGGCTGGCCGAAATCGTGTTCACGGGCGGAGACCCCTCGATCTTCGGCCGGATCCCGGCCGCCGTCGCGAGCGCGCTGGCAGGCGACTTCGCGTCCCTCCGGCGGCTCGTCGAGAACCAGGCGCTCAAGTACGCGGCGATCCTCGTTCACCCGATCTTCAGCCCGGCTCAGAACCTCGCCACGCACTGCCACGACTACTCGCGCGCCTTTTCGTATGCCGACACGCCGGCCGCGCGCCGCGCCGCCTACGGCCGCGCGCTGGACGCGATCGACCCGCGCGACTTCTGGCCCTTCTCGCCGGACGGCTGGGCGAACACCAGCCAGGGCGGTGCGGCATGCCTCGACTGGCCGCACGACATGACGGCCGGGCCGCCAGTCCCCGCAGGCGCACGCTTCTCGGACGTCCCGGTGCTCGTGCTCTCGGGCGATCTCGACGCCAACTCACCGAGCTCCGCCGGCCGCCTGGCTGCGGCCCAGTTCCCGCACGCGACGTTCGTCGAGATCCCGAACGCTGGTCACACACCGGTAGCAAACAGCAGGTGCGCGCTCACGCTCGGACTCCGGTTCGTCGCGACGCACCAGGCAAACGCCCGCGCGTGCGCGCGGACCGGAACACCTCCGGCCGTCGCATCCCGCGCTCCTCGCCGCGCCGCGGAGCTCCCGCTCGTGCCCGCAAAGGGAAGCACGACCGCCGAGCGCCGCGCGCTGGGCCTCATCGTCGTCACCGCGGGCGACCTGCTGGAACAGGGCGGGATCCTCGAGCTGGCCGGCAAGGCCGGCGGACTGCGCGGCGGGCGTTATGCCGTGCGGCGGGACGGTGCCGTCCGGCTCCTGGGCGTGCGCGTCGTGCGCGACGCGAGCGTCTCGGGTGTTCTCCGCAGCGCACGCACGGGTCTCACCGGGGCGCTGCAGCTCGCGGGTCCCGGTGTTCCCGCCGGGCGGCTGCAGGTGCAGCTGACCGAAGCCGGCAGCTGTCGCGCGCGCGGAACGCTGAACGGCCGGCGCGTCGACTTCAACGCTCGCTGCGGATGAGTCCTGTGGCAACGGTGCGGGCCCTGCCCGCACCGATGCCCGCCGCGAGCATCGGCGCGATACACACGAGCAAGACCGCGAGGGGAACGCGCCAGCCGTCGGTAGCGTCGTGGACTGCCCCGAACGCGAACGGACCCGCGGCGGCGATCGTGTAGCCGACCGACTGCGCGAGCGCCGAGAGCTCCGACGTCCGGCGTTCGTCCGGCGAGCGGAGGACGATCAGCGTCAGCGCGAGGCCGAACGCGGATCCCTGCCCGAGCGCGTAGACGACGACCCAGACGAACGCAGCGCCGGGTGCGACGATGAGGCCTGCGATCGCGACCGCGTCGAGCGCCGTGGCCAGCACTGCGAGTCCGCGCTGGTCGCGCATCCGGGCGGCGAGAACCGGAATGATCAGGGACGCGGGGATTCCGGCGAGCGCATAGACCGTCAACGCAAGGCCGGCGGCTTCGGGGTTGTAGCCCTCGTCACGCAGGATCGACGGCAGCCACGCAAGTCCCGTGTAGAAGACGAGCGACTGGAGACCCATGAAGAGCGTGACCTGCCAGGCCAGTGGGTCACGCAGGAGCGTGCGGACGTCGCCGATGCCGCCGCGCGCCGCCGCCGGACGCTCGTCGCGGGCGAGCAGCCCGGCCGCGACGAGCGCGGGGACGGCCCAGATTGCGAGTGCGGCGCTC
The DNA here is from genome assembly GCA_036000665.1 of Gaiellaceae bacterium. GTDB lineage: Bacteria > Actinomycetota > Thermoleophilia > Gaiellales > Gaiellaceae > JACCTU01. The sequence continues at coordinate 12,300 of DASYUZ010000062.1, read as the reverse complement.
CAGCGGCCGTCGAACGCGCGCGTGATCGGCACCATCAGGCCGGCAGCGACTGCGGCGCCCACGCCCATCGCAGCGACGTAGACGCCCATGATCGGACCCGTCCCGCTCCCGAACCGCGCCCTGACGACGACGGGAACGACGACGTTGCCGATCGCGATCCCCGCGCCCGCCACGACCGTGCCGAGGAAGAGCGCGGGCACGAACGCAGCCCCGCGAAGGAGCACGCCGAGCGTGATCGGAACGAACGCCGCGACCAGGAGGCGCTCCGCGCCAAACCGTCGCGTCAGCGCGGGGACCGCGGGAGCGAGCAGCCCGAAGCAGAGCACGGGCACGGCCGTCAGCAACCCGGCCGCCGCCGACGACAGATCCAGGTCCCGCTGGATCTCGTCGATCACCGGCGGCACGATCACGACTGCGATCCGCAGGTTGAAGCCGGCCAGCACCACGCCGGCGGCAAGGAGGAGATGTCTACGGGTCAGACCGCGGCTGGACGCTATCGCGTTCGCCGGGTCAGAGGCGAACGCGAGCGCGTTTTTGCTCAGTCGTCGGGCGTGGACACGGAGACCAGCTGCATCTCGCCGGAGCCGCGCCTGACGTCGGTCGTTCGCAAGAGCCCGACGTTCTCTCCGTAGAACTTCTTCTCCGCCACGCCGGGCTCGAGCGGCGTCCACTCACGCGTGACGAGGACGTCGTCGAACGTGCCGTACGGAACGGAGACGGAAGCGTCAGTGCTGAGAACTCGCGCCATGTCCTCGGCGTGGCCGGCGTAGTACTCCTGCCGGTACGTATCGCCGACACGCGGATCCGCTTTCATGATGAAGCCCGCCTGGGCTCCGTCGACACCCGCCTCCCAGGAGCCGTCGCTGACGACCCATTCGCCGTTGACCAGCTCCAGCGACAACTCCCCGAAGTACCAGACGTTTCCCTGCGTGTCCTGCGCGTACCAGTCCCACGTGCGTTCGATCTGCACACCGTCCTCGGTGGCGACGTCGTAAACGACAGTGCAGGTCACACCCTGGATCACCTTCGTCTCGCGTGTCACCAAGACGTCGGTACGGGCAGGCACTCCGTCGCTGTCCCCGAGGTACACGAACTTCGTGCCGGGGCGCAGGGGCAAATACTCGTTGGTTATCGTCCGCACGAAGTCGCTCGGGTTGGGGGACGACGTGTCCGGAAGAGACCGTGCGGTCCCTGTCGGGGCAGCTACGACTGAAGCGACGGCCACGGTCATCGCAGCGACCACCACGGTGGATTTTGGGTGAGCGAGCATGAGGACCCCCTTCGTTTGAAGTCACGCTCGCCCGAAGTATATACGAAATTTTCCTTCGTGTCGGAGCCTCCGCCGCTCAGACCGCTTCAAGCCCCACGTAGTTCTCCGCCAGCGACGTCGCCGCCGCGCGCGACGAGCAGACGTACGCGAGCTGCGAGAGCTGGAGCTGCACGTCGAACGCGTCGCCGCCGTCGATTCGGTGCAGCATCGAGGTCATCCACCAGGAGAAGTGCTCGGCTCTCCAGACGCGCCGGAGCGCGGTCGCTGAGTAGCGCTCGAGCCTTGAGGCGTCGTCGTCGTGGTACCAGGCGACGAGCGCGTCGGCGAGCACGCGCACGTCGGCGACGGCGAGGTTCAGTCCCTTCGCGCCGGTCGGCGGGACGATGTGCGCCGCGTCGCCGGCGAGGAAGAGCCGGCCGTGCTGCATCGGCTCGACGACGTAGCTGCGCATCGGCGTCACGCCCTTCTCGATGATCGGGCCCTCGTTGAGCGTCCACCCTTCGACGCCGAGGCGGGCCTGGAGCTCGTCCCAGATGCGCTCGTCCGGCCACTCGTCGAGGTTCTCGTCGGGACGGCACTGCAGGTAGAGGCGCGTGAGCTGCGGGGAGCGCATCGAGTGCAGCGCGAAGCCGCGTTCGTTGTACGCGTAGATCAGCTCCTCGTTCGAGGGCGGCGCCTCGGCGAGGATCCCGAGCCAGGCGAACGGATAGTCGCGCGAGAACTCCGTCAGCGCACCGGCGGGAATCGCCTCGCGGCACACGCCGTGGAAGCCGTCGCAGCCCGCGACGAAGTCGCACTCGAGCTCGTGCTCTCCGCCTTCGTGCCGGTAGCTGACGCTCGGGCGGTGCACGTCGACGCCGACGGCCTCCGCCTCGAACAGCAGCGGCTGACCGGTCTCGAGCCTCGCTGCGATCAGGTCCTTCACGACCTCCTGCTGGCCGTAGACCGTAATGCTGCGCCCGCCGGTCAGCTCCGTGAAGTGGATCCGGTGCCGCTCGCCGGCGAACTGCAGCTCGATCCCCTCGTGGCGCAGACCCTGCTGCCGCAGGCGCCCGCCGACGCCCATCGCGACCAGGCAGTCGACCGTTCCCTGCTCGAGGACGCCCGCGCGGATGCGGCTCTCGACGTATTCGCGGCTGCGCGCCTCGAGCACGACGGACGAGATTCCCTCCAGCTGCAGCAAGTGGGCGAGGACGAGCCCTGCGGGGCCCGCCCCCACGATCCCCACCTGCGTGCGCAACGATCTAGAACGGGTACGGGTGCGACCCGCTTTGGACCGTGATCCAGCGCAGCTCCGTGAACTCGTCGATCACCGCCTGGCCGCCGAAGCGCCCGTAGCCGCTCTCCTTGACCCCGCCGAATGGCATCTGCGGCTCGTCGGCGACGGGCTGGTCGTTCACGTGCACGATCCCGCTCTCGAGCTGACGCGCGAGCGCGAAGCCGCGGTCCGGATCGCTCGTGATAATGCCGGCGCTGAGCCCGTAGCGCGTATCGTTCGCGCGCCGCACGGCCTCTTCTGCGCTGTCGACGACCTCGATCGCCGCGACAGGGCCGAACGTCTCGATGTGCATGAACTCGGCGTCCTCGGGGACGTCGGCCAGGAGCGTCGCGCGGTAGACGGGCCCCTGTGCTTCGCCACCCGCGAGGACCTTCGCGCCTTTCGACACCGCGTCCTCAACCCGCGAGCGGACCATCTCGAGCGCCTGCTCGTTGATCAGCGGCCCGATGATCGTGTCGGGCTCCTTCGGGTCGCCCGCCTTCAGCCCGCTCGTCTTCTCGGCGAGGCGCCGCGAGAACTCGTCGGCGATCGAGCGGTCGACGATGATCCTGCGCACCGACATGCAGATCTGGCCCTGGTGGAGGTACGAGCCGAACGCCGACGCGTCGACGGCGTAGTCGAGGTCGGCGTCGTCGAGCACGAGCAGCGGGTTCATGCCGCCGAGCTCGAGCACGATCCGCTTGAGCTGCCGGCCGGCCGCCTCGGCGAGGCGCCGCCCTGTCTCCGTCGAGCCGGTGAAGTTGATCCGGCGCACGGCCGGGTTCTCGACGAGCTCGTCGCCGATCGGCGCGGCCTCGCCCGGAGCGTGTGTGACGATGTTCAGCACGCCCGGCGGCAGGCCGGCCTCCGCGAAGATCTCGCCCCAGATCAGGCCGCCGACGACCGGCGACCACTCGGAGGGCTTCAGCACGACGGTGTTCCCGAGCGCGAGCGGCGCGGCGATCGAGCGCGCGGAGAGGATGAGCGCCGCGTTCCACGGCGCGATCGCGCCGACGACGCCCACGGGCTGGCGAATCCCCATCGCCATCCGCCCCGGCGTGTCGGTCGGAAGGACCTGGCCGAGCGGGGCATATGGGATCGACGCCGCCTGCCGCAGCAGGCCGACGACGAAGTGGTGCTGGAACATCGCGAAGCCGAACGTCGAGCCGGTCTCGCGCGCGAGCAGGCCGACGACCTCGTCGCGGCGGCCCTCGAGGATCTCCGCAGCCTTGAGCAAGATCGTCTGCCGCGCTTCAGGTGACGCCTGGGACCACTCCGGAAAGGCCGCGACGGCGGCCTCGACCGCGCGGCGCGCGTCCGCGCGCCCCGACGCGGGCACGGACGCCACGACGTCGCCCGCGAACGGATCCCGGTCTTCGAACGTCTTGCCGTCGCCGGCCTCGACCCACTCGCCGCCGATGAACAGGCGGGACTCACGAACAGGACTCTCGACAGCTGCCATCTCAGCCTCCTCTCGCAGACGCGTCGCGCGCAACGGCGATCCTACGACGCGACCGTACGGCTCGGCTTGTCCAGCTGTCAAGACAATGTTTGAATAGCCGGAACGTGGCTGCGGTCGAGCGCCCCACGAGCTATTCGCAGTCGCTCGAACGCGGGCTCGCGATCCTCTCCGCGTTCAAGCCGGCGAGGCCGCTGCTCGGGATCAGCGAGCTCGCCCGGTCGCTCGAGCTCAACCGCAGCACCGCCCACCGCTACGTCGGGACGCTCACGGCGCTCGGCTACCTCCAGCAGGACCGCGTGACCCGCAAGTACCGGCTCGGGCCCCGCGTGCTCGACCTCGGGTTCTCGGCGATCAATTCGATGGCGCTTCCGGAGCTCGGACGCCCGCACCTTCAGCACCTGAGCGACGAGACGGGACACACCGCCAACATGGCGATCCTCGACGGGGTCGAGATCGTGTACGTCGAGCGCGTGCGAGGAGGCCAGAGCGAGATCGACCTGAACCTGCACGTCGGGTCGCGGCTGCCCGCGTACTGCACGTCGATGGGGAAGGTCCTGCTCGCGTACCTGGCACCGGAAGCGCGCGCCGAGGCGCTGGACGTCATGGAGCTCGTGCGCCGGGGGCCGAACACCGTCACCGAGCGCGGGGCGCTCTGTGCCGAGCTCGACCGCGTTCGCGACGCGGGCCTCGCGGTCAACGACGAGGAGCTCGCCGCCGGCCTCCGCTCGATCGCGGTTCCCGTGCGCGCCCGTTCGGGCGAGGTCGAGGCGGCGATCAACCTCGCGGTGCACCGGACGACGGTCTCGATGAGCGACCTGATCGCGCGCCTCGCGCCGGCGCTCGAACGGACCGCGGCGGAGATCTCCGCCCGCGCGGGATATCGCGATGAGTGAAGCCGCCGCAGCCGTCGATGCAACACCTGAACGGCTTCGCGTAGCCCGGCTCGGCGAAGGGCTCGTGTTCGTGCTCTCGGTCGCGGGGGCGCTCGCGCTCTGGGAAGTGGTCTCGCGCACGGGGCTCATCTCGCAGACCGACCTACCGGCGATGAGCACCACGTTCCAGAAGCTCTGGTCGCTGATGCAAGGCGGAGACTTCTGGGCTGCGTTCGCGCGGACGGTTCGCGGCTGGGCGCTCGGACTCGCGGTCGCGACGGCGCTCGCAGTGCCGATCGGGATCTTCCTCGGCTCGAACGACTTCGCGAACCGCGCGTTCCGGGTGCCGATCGAGTTCCTGCGCCCCATCCCGTCGGCGGCCTTGATCCCGCTGCTCTTCCTCACGCTCGGGACGACGCTGAAGAGCGAGGTCTTCCTGGCCGCGTTCGGCGCCTTCTGGCCGCTCCTGATCCAGACGATCTACGGCGTCCGCGACGTGGATCCGCTCGCCGTCGACACGGGGCGGTCGTTTCGGCTCGGACGCTTCGAGCGGCTGTACCGGATCACGCTGCCGAGCTCCGTGCCGTATATCGCAACCGGCCTGCGCATCTCATCGACGGTCTCGCTAATCCTCGCGTTCACGGCCGAGCTGTTCATGGGCGTGCCGGGCCTCGGACAGAAGGTCAACTTCGCGCAGGCGTATGGGCTCGAAGACGAGCTGTTCGCGTACGCAGTCGCGACAGGGTTCCTCGGGCTCGCGATCCATCTCGCGATGAGCGCGCTCGAGCGGCGCGCGCTGCGCTGGCACCCGTCGCAGCGGACGGGGACGGCATGAACCGTCGCGGGTACGAGGCGCTCGCGGTCGGCGCGGAGATCGCGGTTCCGGTCGCGCTGCTCGCAGCCTGGCAGCTCTGGACGGTGCACGCGGGCTCGCAGTACTTCCCGCGGCTCTCCACGATCGTCGTGGAGTTCCGCCACATGTGGCTCTTCTCGCAGTTCGGCGAGCACGTCGTCCCGAGCCTCGAGCGCATCGGGCTCGGCTTCGCGATCGCCGTCGTCGTCGGGATCGCGCTCGGGATCCCGCTCGGGCTGTCGCGGTGGGCCCGTCTCTGGGCGATGCCGCACATCGAGTACTGGCGGGCGATGCCCCCGCCCGCGCTCCTGCCCATCTCCGTCGTCCTGCTGCACTCGATCGGGAACGTGCAGAAGGTCTCCTTCATCGCGTTCTTCTGTCTCTTCCCCGTCCTGCTGAACACGATCGACGGGGTGCGGGGGATCGACCCGACGCTCCTCGACACGGCGCGCTCGTACGGCCTCCGGGGGTTCGACCGGATCAGGCGCATCATCCTGCCGGCCGCGCTGCCTCAGATCGCGGCCGGAATGCGCAACAGCCTCTCGCTCGCGGTCATCATGATGGTGCTCTCGGAGTACTTCTCGAGCACGAGCGGTGTCGGCTACGTCCTGTTGATCTCGAAGAACACGTTTCAGCTGGCGCCGATGTGGGCGGCGATCCTGCTGATCGGGCTCCTCGGCTATCTCCTCAACCTGCTCTTCATCCTCGCCGAGCGGCGGTTGCTCGCGTGGCACCGGGGCTGGCGGGCGGCGACGGCCGGCTGATGCTCGAGATCAAGGGACTCGGGAAGACGTACGGCGCCGGCGACAAGCTCACGAACGCGATCGCCGACGTCTCGTTCTCTGTCGGAGACGGGGAGTTCGTCTGCGTCGTCGGGCCTTCGGGCTGCGGGAAGACGACGCTCTTGAAGTGCGCGGCCGGCCTGCTGCGCCCGACGCGCGGCGAGGTCCTGCTGCGCGGCCGGCGGGTCACGGCTCCGCCCGAGGAGCTCGCGCTCGTCTTCCAGGAGTACAGCCGCTCGCTGATGCCCTGGGCCTCCGTGCGCAACAACGTGCGGCTCCCGCTCCGGCACAAGAAGCTCTCGGCGGGCGAGCGGACGCGGCTGGTCGAGGAGTCGCTCGACGCAGTCGGCCTGACGCGGTTCATCGACCACTTCCCGTGGCAGCTCTCCGGCGGCATGCAGCAGCGCGTCGCGATCGCGCGCGCGCTCGCCTATCAGCCGTCGGTGCTGCTGATGGACGAACCGTTCGCCTCGGTGGACGCGCAGACGCGCAGCGACCTCGAGGACTTGACCCTGCGCGTCCGCGAGGAGTACGGGATCACGATCCTGTTCGTGACGCACGACATCGACGAATCCATCTATCTCGGCGACCGCGTGGTCGTGCTCACGCATTCGCCGACGCACGTCAAAGAGATCGTGGGCGTCGGGCTCCCCCGGCCCCGCGACCAGATCGCGACGAAGGAGTTGCCGGAGTTCGCGCACCTGCGCGCGCACGTCTACCGGCTGATCAAGCGCGAACAAGAGGCGCCGCAGAGCCTCGTACCCGCGTAGGAGGAGAGGAGAGAGATGACACGAGTCACAGCATTCGTCGTCGCGATCGTGGCGGCGACGGTGTTCAGCGGCGCCGCGGTCGGCAAGCCCGAGGCGAAGCTGGCGACGATCACGATCGACACGTTGCCGATCGCGAACGGCTTCCCGCTCGACCTCGGGATCAAGAAGGGCTTCTTCACCGGCCAGGGGATCGAGATCAACAAGAAGACGCTGCAGAGCGGGAACGACATCGTCCTCGCCCTCGCGAACCGCAACGGGGACATCGGCTACGTCGGCTGGGTGCCCGCGATGATCGCGCGCACGCAGGGGATCCAGCTCACGGCCGTCGCGGCGAGCGACGTCGAGGGGACGTCGGAGGGGGACAACTGGCAGAACATCCTGGTCAAGGGCTCGAGCTCGATCCGGACGCCCGCCGATCTCGCGGGGAAGACGATCGCCGTGAACGCGCTCAAGGGCGTCGGCGAGGTGATGATCAAGGCGGCGCTGAAGAAGCGCGGCGTGAACCCGAACTCGGTTCGCCTGCTCGCGCTGCCGTTCCCGGCGATGCGCTCGGCGTTGAACAACGGCCAAGTCGACGCGATCTGGACGCCCGAGCCGTTCATGACGCAGGCGCTGAACGACGGCGCGCGGATCGTCATGGCGCCGGGTCCCGTGCTCGGTCGCTTCTGGCCGATCGGCTGTTACGTGGCGCCGACGGACTGGGTGAGGAAGAACGCCGGGCTCGCGGCGAAGTTCCGCACGGCGATCAACCAGTCGCTTGCCTACGCGCAGGCGCATCCTGACGAGATCCGCGAATTGCTGCCCGTGGCGACACGCAACGTCCGGCTCCCGATCTGGAGCCCGGTGATCGATCGCGCCAAGCTCTCGCAGCTGGCGAGGTACTCGAAGGAGTTCGGCGTCATCTCGACGCTCCCGAACCTGACGCAGCTCGTCCCGAGCAGCGTCACGGGCGGCAAGACGCTGCAGGGAACCGTCGCCAATCGCTTCATTGCACTCCGTCTCGACGGCGTCGGGGTGAAGACGCTGAAGCCGGGGCGATACACGTTCGTCGTCACCGACACGTCGAAGACGCGGAACTTCCGGCTCGTCGGACCGGGCGTGACCAAGACCACGAGCGTGCGCGGCACGGGTCGTGCTACGTGGACGGTGACGCTCAAGCGGGGCACGTACACGTTCAGCTCCAGCGGCAGGCCAACGCTGAAACGGACGTTTCGCGTGCGGTAACCGATTACGGCATGAAGGTCTGCGTCGGGGCGATCTCGACGTCGAGCAGCAGCGGCTCGTCGCGTGACGGCAGGGTCGGCACGACTTCGTCGAGCGAGTCGAGCAGCTCGTCGTGGGTCTTGACTGCGCTTGCCTCGCAGCCGAACCCGCGCGCGAGCGCGGCGACGTCGACGTCGTCGAAGCTCGGCCACGGGCTCGAGAGGCCCTGCCGCTCTGCGAGGCGGTCCATGATCGCGTAGCCGCCGTTCGAGAGGATCACGAAGAGCACGCCGACGCGGTAGTGCGCCGCGCTCCAGAGCGCCTGGATCCCGTACAGCGAGGAACCGTCGCCGACGACGGCGACGACCGGGCGGTCCGGTAGCGCCATGCGCAACCCGGTCGCGCCCGCGAGCGCGAAGCCGAGACCGCCCATCGCGGCGCTCACAAAACCGAGCGGCTCGCGCGCGGGCAGGCGCTCGTGCAGCTCGGGGCGGTCGACGGGCGCCTCCTCGACGACGATCGCGTCGCGCGGCAGCCGCTCCGCGAGCGCGGCGAGCACGTGCGATGCGGTGAGCGGGTTCGCCGGCGCCGGCGCCGGCGGCGGCCGCAACGACTCCGGCTGCGTCTCGTCGCGCTGCGGCAGGCGTCGCGCGAGCTCGCGGCAGATCTGAGCCGGCGGCGCGAGCACGGCGAGCTCGACCGGGCTGCGGTGCACTTCGTCGGCGTCGTCGCTGACGAGCGCGATGCGAGTTCCCGCCTCCGTGAACCGCCCTGCGGCGTACGGCGACTGACGGAAGACCGGCGCGCCGACGACCAGGATCGCGTCGTAGCGCGCGAGCTTCTCGCGCAGGCGCGGACGGTCGGCGGGCAGGAAGCCTGCAAACAGCGGGTGGTCCTGCGGAAACCCGGCGCGGGCCCCGAACGACTCCTGGAACACGGGTGCTACGAGCCGCTCCGCGAGCTCTACGAGCGCCGTCCACGTTGCGGCGTCGTCCGCGCCGGCGCCGACGACGAGGGCCGGTGCCGACGCCTCGGCCAGAAACGCGGCCACCGCCTCGATCGCGTCCGGATCGGCCGCGGCGGCGCGTAAGACGCGCCCGGCGGCCGCGTCCTCGCGGTCTTCGTCGACCTGGGCGTCCCAGTCGTCCATCGGCACGACCACGATCGCCGGCCCGCGGTGCGTCACGGCTTCGTGCCACGCGCGCTCGATCGCGCCGGGAACGTCTTGCGCGCGCACCGGCTCGTCGAACCAGACGGGATAGTCGCCCGCCAGTCCCGCGAGCCGCCCGGCGAGGAACGGCTCGAAGACGAGGTGCCGCCGGTCCTGTTGCCCGACCACGACGACGAGCGGAGCGCGATTGACGCGCGCCGTCGCGAGCGCGCCGACCGCGTTTCCGAGCCCGGCCGTCGTGTGCAGGATCGCGAGCGCAGGCTCGCCGCGCCCGATCGCCCAGCCGGTTGCGAGCCCGACGACCGAGCCCTCGTGCAGGCCGAGTACGAAGCGCAGATCCTCCGGGAGGCCCGCGAGGAACGGCACCTCGGTCGAGCCGGGGTTCGCGAACAGCGTCGTCAGTCCGCGGCGCCGGAAGACGTCGAACGTCGCGTCGCGGACCGTCGGCGTCGTTTGTGACGCCGACATTCAGGCTCGCCGGCTCCGCCGGTGAGCCGTCTGCGCCCCCGAGCGATCCACTGCGGACTTCGCCGGAGACGCTGTCAAAGCTCAGCTCCAGATTTCCTCGGCGAGCTCGACGATCAAGCGCAGCTTCGCCCACTGCTCGTCTTCGCTGAGCACGTTGCCCTCTACGGTCGACGAGAACCCGCACTGCGGCGAGAGGCAGAGCTGCTCGATCGGCGCGTACGCCGACGCCTCCTCGATGCGGCGCTTGATGGCGTCCTTCGACTCGAGCTGGCCGCGCTTCGTCGTCACGAGGCCGAGGACGACGTGCTTCTCGCCCTTCGGGAGGAAGCGGAGCGGCTCGAAACCGCCGGAGCGCTCGTCGTCCCATTCCATGAAGAAGCCGTCGACCTCGAGCTCGTTGAGCAGCGCCTCAGCGACGAAGTCCCAGCTCCCCTCCGCCGCCCACGAGGACTGGAAGTTGCCGCGGCACGCGTGCGTCGTCATGCGCATCCCTTCCGGGCGGTCCGCGAGCGCCTCGTTGATGTGTCGGATGTACTCGAGGTGCTGCCGCTCCGGGTCGCCTCCGATCGACGCGATGTACTCGCGTTGGTGCGGGTCGTTCACGTACGCGAGGCTCGTGTCGTCGAACTGCAGGTACGTGCAGCCGAGTTCGCCGAGCCGCCGAACCTGCTCCGAGTAGGCGGCGACGAGGTCGGCCCAGAACGCGTCCATGTCGGGGTAGACCGCGGGATCGATCGCCGCCTTGCCGCCGCGGTAATGGACCATGCTCGGCGAGGGGATCGTCAGCTTCGGCAGGTTCTTCGTCACCGTCTCCTGCAGGAAGCGGAAGTCGTCGCCGAAGATCGTCTTCGAGACGCCGAGCTTCCCGTCGACGTGCAGCGCGGCCGGCGTGAACTCGATCTCGCCCTCCTCGTTGTAGAACTTGACCGCGATGTGCCCGGCTTCCTTGGTGATGCCGTCGAGCTGGTAGATGAAGTCCATGTGCCACGACGCGCGGCGGAACTCGCCGTCCGTTGCGGACTGCAGCCCGATCTCCTCCTGCTTCCTGACAATCTCGCGGATCGCGTCGTCCTCGATCCCGCGGAGCTCCGCCGCGTCGATCCGGCCGGCGGCGAAGTCGTCGCGCGCCTGGAGCAGCCCGCGCGGCCGGAGCAGGCTCCCGACGTGGTCGGCGCGGAACGGCGGCGTCGTTCGCCGGCCCGTCGCGGCGGCGGTCGCAGTCTCTTGCTGCATCGGAGCCTCCTCGCGCGTGAGCGGTGCGAGGAGACGCTATCTCAGCAGCGATCAGAACATCGTGTTGTCGTTCGCCGCAGTCTCGGGCACCGGCTGGAGCACGTCCCAGTGCTCGACGACCTTGCCGTTCTCCACGCGGAAGATGTCGGCCGCTGCGGTTCCGCGGTCGTCCGGCGACGTCTTGAGCAGGCCGTGGGTGACGACGAGGTCGCCCTCCGCGATGACGCGCTTGAGCTCGACGCTCAGCTCGGGGAACTGGGCCGTGAAGCCCTTGACGAAATCGATGAACGGCCCCGGCCCGTCGCCCGCCATGGGGTTGTGCTGCGTGTACCGGTCACCGACATAGCGTTCGACGGCCTCCTCCGGCCGCTGCTGGTTGAACGCGAGGTCGTAGAACGCTTTCACGGTTGCCTTGTTCGCCTCGAGATCGGCCATCGCCACCCTCCACTCGCGTGTCTAGTCGCTCTAAGACAACGCCGTTGCGGCGGAGCATCTTCCCGCCCACGTCACAGTTCTGGCACACGCAGTGCCAGGCGCACTTGAGGGTTTCCGGAGGGTTGGTACGCGAGAACCGCTTGCGCGGCCAGCAATTGACGGTTCCGTCATGAAACCTCGACCAGGCTCCAGGTGCCAGGCCCACTTGAGGGTTCACGGCTCGGCTGATGCAGCTGCGCGCGCCCGGCGCAGCGTTTCCAGGCGGTCGACCCGCGACAGCGCCGGGAAGAGCAGGGGCCACAGAAGCGCCGCGCCGATCGTCAACATGCCGCCGATGACGACCGCCGGCACCGCTCCGAGCAGCGCCGCGGCCGCGCCCGATTCGAACGCGCCGAGCTCGTTCGAGGCGCTGATGAAGACCATCTCGACGGCGTTCACGCGACCGAGGAGCTCGTGCGGCGTCGCGAGGGCGACGATCGTGCTCCTGATGTTCATGCTGATCATGTCCGCGAATCCGCTCACG
>DASYUZ010000061.1:0-11596 GCA_036000665.1 Gaiellaceae bacterium | reverse complement strand
CGCCGCGCGGACCAGGTGCTGGTCCGCGGGGTGCTTTTCGGCGCCGTCACGCTGAGCTTCGTCGCCGTGCTGGCGCTCGTCACCGACGCGACGACCCCGCTCGCGATCTTCCTGCCCTGGGTCGCCGCGGGCGCGGCCGCGTGCTTCGTCGCCGTGCTGCAGCTCCGACGTTCGGCGGTGCGTCACCGCTACCGTCCGCGCGTCGACCGGTCGCTCGCGGGCGCTCTCCTACGGGTCGGCTTCCCGAATCATCTCCTTACGCTGACGGAGAAGGCACCCGGCCTCGTCCTGCCGATCGTCGTCACGGAGCTGCTGTCGCCGGAATCGAACGCGGTCTGGTACGCGGTCTGGATGATGGTCTGGGCCGTCTACATCATCCCGATCTCCTCCGGTTTGGCGCTGTTCGTGGAGGCGGCGGACCGGCCGGACCAGCTTCGGAGCGCGATCGCCCACAGCACCCGCTCGGCGCTCGCGTTCGGGACGACGGCGGCCTTGTTCCTCGCCCTGCTCGCACCGTGGGCGCTGTCCCTGCTCGGCCCGCGCTACGCGGATCTGGGTGTCACGCCGCTTCGCATCCTGCTCTGCGCCTTCGTCCCGCTCGTCTTCGTGCAGGCCTACTTCGCGAGCTGCCGCGCGAGGCGACGTCTCTCGGAGGCAATCGCAACGGGCGCCGTGAGCGGCATTGCCGGCGTCGCGGCAGCGGCGGCTGCTGGAACGGTCTACGGTCTCAACGGTATGGCGGTCGCCTGGCTCGGAACCCAGCTCCTCACGGGCATCTGGGCGCTGTCCCGGCTGCGCTGGGTCTCCCGCCGTGCGGCCGACGTCAGGGGAGTTCCCGAGCCGGCGGTCTGAGATGGGTTTGATGAGAGAAGGAGCGCTGGGCCTGCGCCGTCCTGTCGTCGAACGCGCCGCCCGCGGACGCGAGTGGTCGTTCGAGCGTCTCGCCGCCGCCTGGCCGATCCTCGTGCCGTGTGGCGCCGTCGCGCTCTGGGCCGTCTCGCTCGGGCGCATCGACCACGCGGCGATGAACGACCTCGGTCTCATCTCCGCACTTCCGCCCTCGATCTTCCTCGCGCTGCTCGTGCTGGTTGCGAGTTTCTGCCTGTCGCTGCGCAGGCCGTCCGGGAGTCAGATCGTCCCCGCGCTCCACGTGCTCGCGCTGATCCTGATGGTCTACGGGATCACGCCGCTCGTGGACGACGTCCCGCGGTACTCGGTGACGTGGCGCCACCTCGGCGTCGCCGAGTACGTCGCGCGAACCGGCGACGTCGACCCTGGGATCGACGCCTACTTCAACTGGCCCGGCTTCTTCATCATGACCGCGTTCCTGACCGAGCTGGCCGGGACGAGCGCCAGGAGCTTCGTCGACTGGGCGCCGGTCTTCTACAACGTGCTCTATCTCGGGCCGCTCCTGATCATCTTCCGCGCCGCAACGACGGACCAGCGTCTCGTGTGGAGCGGCGTCTGGATCTTCTATCTCGCGAACTGGATCGGCCAGGACTACTTCTCGCCGCAGGGGCTGATGTATTTCCTCTACCTTGCCGCGCTTGCGGTGCTCGTGCGGTGGTTCCAGCAGCCGCGGGAGCGGCCGCGGCTGGCGCGCGCCCTGCGCGCGTTCGACCCGCTGCTGGAGCGGCTTCCGCGCCCTGTCCGTGAGCGCGGCGCGCACGCCCAGGAGGAGCTCCGTCCCGCTCAGCGCGCAGGGCTGATGGCGATCGTGATCGTGCTCCTCGCGGCGATCGTCCCGAGCCATCAGCTGACGCCGTTCATGGCGTTCATGAGCATCGCGCTGCTCGTCGCGTTCAACCGCTGCTCGGCGCGCTTGTTGCCGGTGCTCGTCGTCGTGCTGATCGCAGCGTGGATGAGCTTCATGGCGATCACGTATCTACACGGACATCTCGAGCAGCTGACGGGCGGCGTCGGGCAGCTCGAGGAGACGGCGAAGGCGAACGTCGGCAGCCGCCTCCACGGGAGCCGTGAGCACGTCGCCGTTGTCTACGTGCGCCTGCTCCTCACGGCCGGCGTGTGGGCCCTGGCCCTGCTCGGCGGACTGCGGGCGCTGTGGCACGAGGGCGGTCGCGTGCTGCCGTACGCGCTGCTCGCAGTCGCACCGTTCCCGCTCCTGCCCCTCCAGCCGTACGGCGGCGAGATGCTCATGCGCGTCTATCTGTTCGCGCTTCCGCTGTCCGCGTTCTTCGCGGCGTGGCTCTTCCTCTCGGTCCGCCCGCGGACGACTGCGATCTTCGCTCTCGTCAGCGTGGCGCTCCTCGCCGCGCTCTTTGTCGCCCGGTTTGGCAACGAAAGGATGGACTACTTCACGCCGGACGAGGTGCACGCGGTCGAGCGGCTATACGAGGTCGCGACGCCGGGGTCGCTGCTCCTCGGCGGATCGGACAACGTGCCGTGGAAATTCCAGGACTACGAGAAATTCGACTACGACGTCGTCACGGAGCCCCGTCCGTGGAATCTGATCGACGTCGTCCACCCGGACACCCGAGCCGTGCTCGCGAACATCCAGCGGGCGATGGCGGCGAGGAAGAGAACCGATGCGTACCTGATCATCACCCGCAGCCAGAAGGCGGAGGTCGACCTTCGCGCGCTCACGGCTCCCGGCTTCCTCGATCGCCTCGAGCTTGCGGCGTCCGTCTCGCCCGCGTTCAGGCTCGTCTACGGCAACAGGGACGCGAAGATCTTCACGCTCGCGCAGAAACGGGGGCCCGGCTGATGAGCTCGCCGTCACGGCTCTGGCCGGCGCTCATCGTCGCCTCGACGTTTGCGACGGGCATCCTCGTCTTCGGCGGGTTCGGGGCGCCGCTCCGCCCGGTGGTCGTCCTGGCGTTCCTGCTCGTCTGCCCCGGACTCGCGCTCGTGCGGCTCCTTCGCATCGGCGAAGCGGTGACCGAGCTGACGCTCGGCGTCGCGCTCAGCGTCGCGCTCGCGGTCGTCGTGCCCGTCGCGATGCTGTACGCCGGCGACTGGTCGCCGAAGCAGAGCCTGGCGCTGCTGATCGCGGCGACGCTGGCCGCGTCCGTCCCCGAGCTCCTGCGGCCGCGCACCGCGTGACGTCCACCGTCAACGACGTGACGAGCGCCTTGCTCGGCCTGGCCGACTTCGACGTCGTCTCGCTGCGCATCGACTCGATCGCCGCCGGTCTGCTGATCGTGCTCCTCGTCGAGCGCGAGGTTCTCGCTGCCTATCGCGGCCGCGCGCCGAAGCCGGAGCTCGGAGGTCTTCTCGTCGCGATCGGGCCGCTCCTCGCGGCGTTCTTCCTCGTCGTCGTCGTCCGCATCTTCGACGTGCGCTAGTGGCGGCGCTCTATGCACATTCTCCCGCCGCGACGATGCGCACCTCGGCGCTGAAGGTCGCCGTGCCGCTCTACGTTGCGGGCATCGCCGCGGCCGAGGTGTGCGTGGTCTGGGTCGCCGTCGTGCCGGGCGTGCTCGCTCACGCAGTGCTCGTGTTCGTGCTGGTCAACCACTACGTGCTCGCGCAGCGTGCGTCGGGGACGCTCGCGCCGCCCGATCGCCCGCGGACGGACGCAGCGCTGATCGTCCTCGCGGTCGTGCCGCTCGTGCGCATCACGAGCCTCGCGACGGCGCTGGACACCGAGCCGGTCTACCAGTACGCGGCTGCCGGACTCCCGCTGCTCGCCGGCGGCGTCGCCGGCGTGCGCCTGCTCGGCGTTGCATGGTTCGTTCCCAAGCTGCGTGCGATCTCGTGGCGTCAGCAGGCTCCGATCGCCCTCTCGGGCATGCCGCTCGGCTACGCAGCCTTCCTGATCGCGCGGCCGGAGCCGTTGGTCGAAGGGTCGAGCGTAAGCCGGCTCCTCCTGGCAGCGCTGATCGTCGTCGTCTGCACGGGCTTCGCGGAAGAGCTCCTCTTCCGCGGCGTCTGCCAGCGCGGGTTGTCCGGCGTCTTCGGACGCTTCGCGTACCTTGGGAGCACGTTCCTGTTCGCGATCGCGTACCTCGGCGTGAGGCCCGCGGGCTACGCCGTGTTCGTCGTCGTCGCGGGCCTTGCGTTCGGGTTCCTCGTCGAGCACACGCGCTCGCTGCTCGGCGTCGCGCTGGCGCACGCCCTGATGAACGTCGGCCTCCTGCTCGTCTGGCCCGCGTTGCTCGACTGAGCGCGATGCCTGCCGAGCGGGCCGACGGCGTCGTCATCATCGGCGACCTGCACATGTCGTCCGGGGACCGGTACGAGTGCTTCCGCGAGGACGACGCGCTCGCGCGCTTCCTCGAGCACGTCGGGACGCGCGCCGCCGCCGAGGGCCAACACCTGCTGATCCTCGGCGACCTGATCGACTTCCTCAACGTCAGGAGCGCCGAGGGCCAACGTCGCGACGCCGACACGTCTGCAGCGTCTGCAGTCGCGAAGCTCGAGCGGGTCGCCGCCGAGCATGCGACCGCGTTCCGCGCGCTCGGCGTGCTCGCGACGGCGGGATGCCCGATCTCGATCGTCCTCGGAAACCACGACATCGAGCTGGCGCACGAAGCGGCTCAACAGCGATTCGTCGAGCTCGTCGTGCGCGCCAGCGGCCGTCGCGAGGCAAGTGAGCGGATCAGTTTCCAGCCCTGGATTTTCCATCTCCCCGGAGTCCTCTACGCCGAACACGGAAGCCAGTACCACGACCTCAACGCCTTCCCCGCGATCGCGGCGCCGCACGCAGCCTCGCGCGGATCGATCGAGTTGCCGCTCGGATCGCACGTGACGCGGTTCCTGATCGATCTGGCCGAATCGATCGATCCCGGCGGAACGATGCGACCCGATGTGCGTGCGCTCCTCGCCGCGTGCAGGGCGCGGCCGGCGCTCGTCGCGCGGACGCTCGGCGCGCATGCACGGTTCTCACGAGCACTTGTCGCGCACTCCGTCCGCTCGTGGCAGCCGCGGCGCCGCGCGGCGCGGACGGCGTACCGCGAGCATGTGTTGCGCTCGTACGCAGACGCCGCCGGTCTCGCCTTCGAGACGCTGGTAGCGCTCGACGAGCTGGCGGCGCTTTCGCCGCTTGCGGTCGAGCGGCGGGCGCTGCGGGCGCTCGCCTCCCGACCCGCGGCCGGCGCGCCGGCGGAGCTGCGGCGAGCAGCCCACGCCGTCCACGCGCTGCTCGAGGCGCAGGGAACGAGCGTCCCGGTCTGCGCGTTCGGCCATACGCACCGCGCCGAACAGCTGCAATTGGACGAGGGACACCAGTACGTGAACTGCGGCACGTGGTCGTCCCTGCTGCCGCGGGCGCTGGAGCCGCTCGGAGATGCAGCGCGCTTCACGTTCATCGACGTCACCGCGGACGACGGGAGCGGTCGCGCGACGGCGCGCCTCCTGCGCTGGAACGACGCGGAGGAGCGAGCCGAGCCGTACGTCCCCCTCGCCGCAACGGACCTGTCCGGGGTCTGACCCTGGACATGACGCGTCGGGCCATGGTCGACCGGCCGAGGTCCGCGACGGACCGGTCCGGGGTCTGACCCTGGACATGACGCGTTGGGCCATGTTCCCGGAGGCCGCGGTTCGCGCTCCTCCGAGCGGCGGTAGCTCGTTGTCTCAGGGCGGAGCGCGCGGCCGCTGTGATCTCAGCGCCGGAACTCGAAGGCGCCGAGGTCCGGCCGCGCGACGCCGTCTCCGTCACCGTCGGCCGGAACGCGGCGGCCGTCGAAGTCGCGCCGGATACCGACCGCGGCGCCGGCGTCGATCGCAGGGCTGGACGGGCGGAGACGCAGATTCCCGCGGCTGAGATTCCTGAAGAGGGGATTGCCGATCCTGCTGCTCGTTCGCTGAGTGAACTCGAGCGCGCCGCCGCTGAAGAGGTTGTTGCCTTCGGCGAACGGACCATCCGCGAAGCCGACCTTCCACACTGCCTGGATGATGTTGTTGCGGAGCGTGAGGATGTTCGGGCTGCAGCCGGCGTGGCAGACGACGCCCTGGCTCGTGGCTCCCGTCAGCACCACCGTGTTGTGGAGGGCGCTCGTGCGCAAGACGGGTCCCAAGCGGCTGCGCGCGCCCCGCGTGACGAGGAATGTCGACCGGGGGAGCGACGACCGGATGACGTTCACCGAGTAGGTGTTCCGCTCCGACCGCGGGTTGCCGAGCTCCGCGAACGCGTCGTTGTCCAGCGCCAGGTTGTGGTGGATGCGGTTCCGCCGCCCGCCGTAGACCTCGACCGCCGCGCCGTCGCGTCCATAGTCGTAGGAGAACGCGTCGCACCCCGAGATCGTGTTGTAGGCGACCTCGCTGCCGTCTCCCTCGAGCAGGACGCCGAACGCGCCGGAGTCGTCGTCAGCCGGGCGCTGAGTCAGCACCGACATCTTGTCGTTGTCGACGAGCCGGTTCCGGATGATGCGTGTGCCCACCCCGGAGGAACGAACGTGGATCCCCGCTGCGTTCCGCGTGATCAGGCTCCGCTCGATCTTGTTGTAACTGCCCCAAACGGCGATCCCCGCCCAACGGCAGTCGTCGGCGTGGACGTTGCGCACGACGAGGTAGGAGCCGCGAAGCTCGACGCAGCTGCTCCCTCCTCGCACGACGGGGAGTTGTCCGCGGCCGTACGAGGTCACGACGATGGCGGCCCGCTTCGAGCCACTGCGGTCGATGCGCAGGGTTCCGGTCCAGCTCCCGCCGCGCCGGAGCAGCACGCGGTCGCCGGGTCGAAGGGTTGCGTCGTTCACTCTGTTCAGAGTCCGCCACGCTTCTTCGGCGGACGTACCCGCGCCGGCGTCGTCCCCGCGCTCGCTGTCGACGAAGTACGTCTGCGCGGTCGACGCTGACGATGAGTCCGCGCCGAGAACCGCGGCGGCGACGAGGACGAAGGCGAGGGCGATCAATGGCAGCGTGCGCTCCCGGAGTCCGTGAACGACGCTCGCGCCTCGGGCACGAACTGCCAGTCGTAGCCCGTTGGACGCAGCGTCAGCTTCAGCACCCCGTACGCAGACGAGCTCCGCGCTTCGCTGTTGGGAGCGATCCGGCCGAAGCTGTCGAGCGACTTGCCTCCGGTCCCGACGACGAACTGCACGAGGCCGCGCGCGTCGTCCCGGCCGGCGTCCGGATTCTGGGGCGCGAACCGCTCGTAGAGGTGGTCGTGCGCCGAGAGCACGACGTCGGCGCCCGCCGAGTAGAGGGCACGGATGAAGGCGTCGGTCCGGTCGTCGGTTCCGTGTCTCGATCCGCTCGACCAGCGCGCGTTGTGCCAGAGGGCGAGCGTGCACCGAGCCGGATGGGCAGTGAGGTCCGCCTGCAGCCAGGCGTACTGCCTCGATCCCCGGCCGCAGCCGCCGACGCGCGCCTGGGAGCACTGCGAGTTGAGCACGATCACGTGCCAGCCCGCCAGTTCGAGCGAATACGGGGTGTACGGGGCGGGGCCCGCGCGCCGGCCGAAGTACGCGTACCAGTCGCCGCCACCGTAGAAGTCGTGGATCCCGCCCGCGACGGCCCATGTCTTCGCCTTGAACGCGCCCCAGGAGCGGTCGTAGGAGGCGGCGAAGCGCGAGAGCGTCCCTCGCTCGTACTGCGCGTCTCCGAGGTTCAGTACCGCGATGGCCCCGATGCGCTCGACGAGGTCGGCTGTGTACTTCTCGCGGCACGCGGAGGACGTGCCGAGGCCGCGGTTGAAGGACGACGAGCCGGGATCGCACGCGATGTCACCGGCGGCGACGACGACGGCTTCGCCGGCCTCCGTCTCGACGATCAGCCGCGGACGGTGCGAGGGCGCCTCCCGGCTCGCGAGCACGATCCCTCTGCTCGCCGTCGTCGTCAGCGCCATGCTCACGGAGCCGTTTCCACGAACGAGCGCGGTGACGTCGATCGACCTCCAGGTTCGCGCGCGAAACGCCCCCGAGGTCCCGCGCACGCCCGAGAGCGCCGGCGCGGCGGCGTAGGTGATCGTCCCTTCGCGCCAGTCGGTCCCGGCAACGCCGTGCACACGGAGACCACGGCGCGAGCCGGTGAGCGCGTAGAGCTGAAGCCTCGCGGTTGCGACCGGCGCGCGCAGGCCGCGAACACGGAAGCGGAGGTAGCTCCGCTCGACCGGAGCCGCGTCGACGCGAAGTGTCCGCAGCCGGCCGACGTTCGCGCGCGGTCTCGCGGCGCTGACGACCGCATCCGCCACCGCCCCGAAGCTGCGCTGCGCGGGCGTGCGCGACGAAGAGCCGGACGCGAGCGCGCCCGCGATCGCGACCAGCACGAGCAGAGCGAAGCCGACAGGCGGCCCGACGCGCAAGCCGTTCGACAGCACCGTTCCCGAGGATACGTGCCTGCGGGCAGCCGCGCGGTGCGGCGTTAGGGTGCATCCGGATGGAGGTCGAATTCGATGTCGCGGGGCGGGCGACACTCGTCCTCCGAGACGACGACCGGCGTGTCCGGCGACACGTTCACTCGCAGCTCGACCCCTACCGGCCCGCGCCGCGCAGCGAGGCGCGGCCGGACGTGCTGCTCGAGGTCCTGGACGCCCCGATCGAACCGCCGCTCGTCGAGCTTCAGAATCCCGCCGGCGACGACGTCGTCACGGCGTCCGACGGAACGAGCTACTACGTCCTGGACGGCGGACGCGCGTGCTCGGTGCCGATGCCGGGAGCAGAAGGACTGGCTCGTTTCACGTACGAGCGAGGCTTTCCGATCTGGCGCATTTTCGGTCCGCTCGTTCGCCCTGCGCTGCAGATCGCGATGCTCGACAGAGACGCGGTCGCCGCGCATTCGGCGAGCGTCGAGATCGACGGCGCGGGCGTTGTCATCGGCGGCTGGTCGGAGAGCGGCAAGACCGAGACCGCGCTCGCGTTCATGGAGACGGGAGCGCGCTTCGTCTCGGACAAGTGGACCGCGATCGGCTCGGACGGAACGATTGCCGCGTTTCCCATCTCGGTCGGCATCCGTCGGTGGGCGCTGCGCCATCTCCCGCGGCTGCGGGCTTCCCTGCCCGCAGCCGCCCGAGGCCAGCTCCTCGTCGCGGGCGTTGCCGCGGCCGTCGCATCGCCCGTCCGACGCGCGAAGCCGGCGAGCCGCCTCGGCGCGCTCGCCACGGAGGGCCTGCAGCACGCCCTCGCGCTTGCAGACCGCGCCTCGCTCAGCCCGTCTCAGCTCGCCGCCGCGTACGGTCAAGCGACCGATCCTCCGCCGCGCGCGACCCTGCGCACGCTCGCTCTGCTCACGACGGTGCCCGAAGGGGACGTGGAGGCACGGCCCGCCGACGCGGCCTGGGCGGCCCGCCGCCTGGCGCGGTCCGCGACATTCGAGCGACGCCCCTACTTCGAGCTTCACGAGCGGGCGCGCTTCGCGTTCGCCGAACTCGAGGCCGGCGCCGCGGAGACGATCGAGCGCCGCGAGGAGCGCTTCCTTGCCGAGACCCTCGAACACGTGAGCGTGATCGAGGTGCGCACGCCGTTTCCGGCCGATCCCCGACGCATCGCGGATGCGATCTCGCGATGGCTCTAGGTTCGCGGCGCTTCGCGTTTCATCCTGACCTTCAGCTCCGCATCACCGCAGAGAGCCGCCGGGTGCTGCGCCACTTCGAAGCCGAGTACGAGCCGGCGACAATTCCAGAGAGCGCAGGCCCGCCGCAGGCGATAGTGAGCTTCCTCAAGCGCTTCCACGGAGCGGATCGGCTGCTCGTCACCCGCGGCGGCTACAAGACCGCCCGCTGGACGGTGGGTCTTTCGCATCCCGAGTCGGAGCCGCTCTCGGCTTCGATCGCGCTCTCAGCGCTGCCGATCTCGTTTGGGGTTTCGCTCGTGCAGGGGTACTTCGTCGAGCCCGTCCTGTCCGTTGCGGCCGCCCGCTCGGGTTTCGTGCTCCTTCCGAGCGCAGGCGTCAGCGACGACGGGCGAGCGGTTCTCCTGATGGGGCGCTCCCGCACGGGCAAGAGCTCGCTCGCGGCGCGCGCGCTGGTTGCGGGAAGGCGGGTGCTCGGCGACGACCAGGTACTGCTGGACGCCTCCGGTCGCTGCTGGCCGTTTCCACGGCGCCTGCGGCTCTACGCCGATCTTCCGCACACGGCGCCGCAGGCGTACGACCGGCTCGGCGCATCTGCTCGCGCCGTACTCAGAGGTCGTGAGCTGTTGCGTCGCGCGAGCCGGGGCTGGATCTCCCCGCCGGTTCGCGTCGCGCCGAACGAGCTGGGACCGGAGGCCGCGGCGGAACCGCTCGACGTCGCCGGCATCGTGCTCATCGAGCGCCGCGCGGGCGCTCGAGAGCTGAACGTCGATGCTGTCGATGGCGCGTCCGCGGTCGGTCACGCACTCGACCTGCTCGAGCGTCAACGAGCGCGCCTCTCGTCGGCGAGCAGCGCCTGGGCGAAGGCGCTCGAATCGATCCGCGAGCAGGAGAGGTCGATGCTGGAGCGGGCGCTCGCGGGGAAGCCCGTTCAGGCCGTCTGGGTGCCCGACGACTGGGATGCCGCGCGGGCGATCGGAGCGCTTGCGTCGCTCCTCCAGCTCGACCGGTGAGCGGCTAGCTCGAAACGGTCCCCGTGCGCCTCCGGATCAGTCGCCTCGCCGCGATCCGGTAGCGGGCGAGACGCCGAGGGGGCACCACGGTTTCGCGGTCACGCCGCGCATCCAGCGTCGACATGACCTCTCCGACCCACTCGCCGAAGTCAGGGCGCTCGCCGAGACGCTCGGTATCCGGCTCGCTCCCGCTTGCACCCATCTTCGATCCTCCACCGGGTCAGCATCCAAAGGGGGTGGTGGGCGAAACAGCCCACGCCTCAAGCCGCGATTCTCCAGCCTGGCCGAAGAATCGCGCTCTGTGGCGCAGAGCTACGGAAACTCTGCCATATCTGCGTCGCTCAGAGTCGAAAGGCCCTGCTGCCAGAGCCTTTCGACTCCGCCAGACGTCTCCAGGATCACGCCACGAGCGAAGCGAGCCGCTCGATGCCGTCGTCGATCAACGCCTCGTCGACGAGGCTGAACGACAGCCGCACGTTGTCGCCGCCGCGCCCGTCGGGGAAGAACGCCGAGCCCGGGACGATCCCGACGCCGCGCTCCACGGCCCGTCTCGCGAGGTCGGCCGCGTCCCCGCCGTCGGGCAGCGTCAGCCACGAGTAGAAGCCGCCACGAGGTCGAGTCCAGTGCATGCCCGCCGGCATCCAGCGCTCGAGCGCGGCCAGCATACGCTCGCACTTGCGCCGGTACAGCGCGCGCGACTGCACCAGCTGCTCGTCGATCCACCCGCGGCGTACGTACTCCTCGAAGAGCCGCTGCCCCAGCGCACCCGCGCACTGGTCGGTGTTCTGCTTTGCGGAGACGAGCTGCGCGCAGACGTCGGCCGGGCCGACCGCCCAGCCGAGCCGGACACCGGGAAAGAACGTCTTCGACGTCGTTCCCGCCTGCAAGACCGCGTCCGGCGCCAGGCTCCAGAGGCTCGGCGCCGCGTCGCCCTCGAAGGCCAGCTCGCGGTACGCGACGTCCTCGACGATCAGGAAGCCGTGCCGGCGCGCGAGCTCGACCAGCAGCCCGCGCCGCTCGCCGGAGAGGCTGACGCCGGCCGGGTTCTGATGGTCGGGGATCGTGTAGACGAGCTTGGGACGCAGCCCGCGACTAAGACGGCGCTCCAGCTCGTCGACCTCGAGTCCATGCTCGTCCATCGGCACGGCGACGACCTCGGCCTCGAAGCTGCGGAA
>DASYUZ010000060.1:0-2813 GCA_036000665.1 Gaiellaceae bacterium | reverse complement strand
GCGCTACCCGATCCCCGACTTTCCGCTCCAGCGCGGCGACGGCGAGCTGCTGCTCGACATCGGCTGCAACTGGGGCCGGTGGACGATCGCGGCGGCGCAGCGCGGCTACCGGCCGATCGGGATCGACCCGTCGTTCGAGGCGATCGTCGCCGCGCGGCGGATCGCCCGGCAGCTCGGCGTCGAAGACGCGCGCTACGTCGTCGCCGACGGGAGGCGACTCCCGTTCGCCAACGCGACCTTCGACGTCGTCTTCTCGTACGGGGTGCTGCAGC
The DNA here is from genome assembly GCA_036000665.1 of Gaiellaceae bacterium. Classification (GTDB taxonomy): domain Bacteria; phylum Actinomycetota; class Thermoleophilia; order Gaiellales; family Gaiellaceae; genus JACCTU01. Next base: position 2,541 of record DASYUZ010000060.1, on the reverse strand, counting down.
ACTTCTCGAAGGCGGACGTCGCGACCTCGGTGGCTGAGATCGCACGTGTGCTGAAGCGCGACGGCTACTCGTGGGTGCAGATGCCGAACGCACTCGGATTGCTCAACGCCGCGCGGTTGGCGCAGCGCGGCTTCCGCGAAGGCGAGCACTTCGAGGTGCGCTACTGGCGTCCGTCCGAGCTGCGACGCGTCTTCGGCCGGATCGGGCCGACGGAGCTCACGACCGACGGCTTCTTCACGCTGAACCCGCAGAAGCGGGATCTCGATCTCCTGCCGCGCCGTTTCCGCGCGCTCGTGCGCGTCTCCGAAGGCCTGAAGAGCGCGCACGCGCCGACGACGCTCGCCGACAGCGTGAACGTCCGCTCCGTCCCGCGCTAGTGGATCTCGTCTGCCCGCGCGACCGGAGCGCCCTGCACGAGGGCGTCTGCGAGCGGGGGCACGAGTTCGCGACCGTCGACGGGATCCCGGTTCTGCTCGTCGAGGAGGAGGCGCCGACGCACGCGGCGTGCGCGCGCATCGACTCGCTGCCGCCGCCGCCGAAAGAGGGCATCGACCCGTTCGTGCAAGAGGTGATCGGCGCCACCTGCGGTCGGCTCTACGAGCACCTGATCGCGGAGCTGCCGGAGTACCCGATCCCCGAGCTGCGCCTGCCGCGCGGCGACGGGCGGACCTTCCTCGAGGTCGGCTGCAACTGGGGTCGCTGGTGTGTCGCCGCCGCACGACGCGGCTACCGTCCGACTGGGATCGACCCGTCGCTCAAAGGAATCCAAGCCGCGCGGCGCGTCGCCGAGCAGCTCGGCGTGGACGCGCAGTACGTCGTTGCCGACGCACGGCATCTGCCGTTCCCGGACACAAGCTTCGACGTGGTGTTCTCGTACTCGGTCTTCCAGCACTTCACGAAGGCCGATGCGCTCGCGTCCTTCGACGAGCTCGCGCGCGTGCTGAAGCCGGGCGGGACCTCGCTCGTCCAGCTTGCGAACGTGTGGGGCGCCCGCAGCCTCGTCAACCAGGCGCGCGAGCGCCGCTTCCGCGAGCCGCGGACGCTCTTCGACGTGCGCTACTGGGGCCCGCGCGAGCTGCGCGACGCGCTGGCCCGCCGCGTCGGGCCGACCGAGCTGCAGGTCGACGGCTTCTTCACGCTCAACCCGCAGCCGACAGATCTCGCGCTGCTGCCGCGCCGGTACCGCGCAGTCGTCCGGACGTCCGAGGCGCTGCGCCGGGCGGCCGAGCGCGTGCCGCCGCTCACCTACGCCGCGGACAGCCTCTACGCTCTCTCGCGGCGTGGGTAGTCGGCTGAGAGACCTCGTCGCTGCGGCGATCGGGCTCGTGCTCGCCTCGCCCGCGCTTGCGCTCGGAGCGCTCGGGATCAAGCTCGAGGACCGCGGCCCGGTGTTCTACCGCCAGCGGCGGGTGGGCCGGGACGGGCGCGACTTCGACCTGGTCAAGCTCCGGACGATGGTCGTCGGCGCCGACGCCCAGGGCTGGGCCGTGAATCGAGGCGACCCGCGGATCACGCGCGTCGGCCGGCTCCTGCGGCGGCTGTCGGTCGACGAGCTGCCGCAGCTCTGGAACGTCGTGCGCGGCGAGATGAGCCTCGTGGGCCCGCGCCCGACGCTCCGGTATCAGGTCGAGCAGTACACGCCCCGTCAGCGCCGCCGGCTCGAGGTGAAACCCGGGATCACGGGCTGGGCGCAGGTGCACGGCCGCGCGTCCCTGCCGTGGGACGAGCGGATCGAGCTCGACGTCTGGTACGTCGAGCACCGCTCGCCGTGGCTCGACTTGAAGATCCTCGCGAAGACGCCCGGCGCGCTCTTCCGCGGCACCTACAAGGGTCAGACCGGCGGCTGGGGGACGAAGAGCGCGTTGAAGAGCCCGCGGCCCGACTCGAGCGGGTCCAGCCGGCCGCCGGCGACGCGGAATCCCGAGTAGCCCTCGAGGAGGCGTGCCAGTTCACGGGCGCTCTCCTGAGTGACCTCGACGAGGATCGCGGGGCGGTAGACGGTGATCGTCCGCTTCATTCCCTCGACCACGCGGACCTCTCCGCCCTCGACGTCGATCTTGACCACGGTCGGGTGCAGTCCCGCGCGCGTGACCTCAGCGTCGACGGTCGTCACCTCGACGTCGAGGGGATCGCCCTCCGCGAAGCGCCCGGCGTCGAGGCTCGAGAAGGACGGGTCGGGTGTGGCGGGCACGTGAAGCAGCGCGCGGCCTGGTTCGTCGGCGACGGCCTTCGGGACGACCGTGACGTTCCGGAGCCCGTTCAGCGAGACGTTCTCGAGCAGCTGCGCGCGCGCGAGCGGGTTGGGCTCGATCGCGACCACGCGTCCCGGAGTCTCGTGCGCTGCGGTCACGGTGTACAGGCCGATGTGGGCCCCGACGTCGACGAAGTCGGCGGTGAGAAGCTCGCGGACGATCTCCAGCTCGTGCCGGTCGAAGAGGCCGAACAGGTAGTCCCGCTGGAGCGACTCCCGCAGATCGAGGCGCAGCCGGGCGCCGCCCGGGAGCGTGATGTCGGCGGTCCCCTGCGAGCGCACCGGCAACA
>DASYUZ010000059.1:0-7725 GCA_036000665.1 Gaiellaceae bacterium | reverse complement strand
GCGAGCCGCGGACGATCGACGTCCACGTCCGCCACCTCCGCGAGAAGCTCGAGCCCGACCCGAGCGCGCCCCGGTTCATCCAGACCGTCCGCGGCGCCGGCTACCGGTTCGCGACCGGATGAACCCGCTGCGCTCCGTCGGAGCCCGGCTCAGCTTTGCGCTACTGCTCGTCGTCGCCGCCGCGCTCGCGATCGTCTACGCAATGCTCGTCCCGCGGCTGGAGCAGAGCTTGGTCGACTCGAAGTTGAGCCAGCTCGTGAGCTCCGGCCAGGGGCTGGCAGACCGGGTCCCGGGGGACCAGCGCCTGTGGGGGATCTTCGTGCAGGACAACGCGGCCAGCGTCAATGCGCGGGTCGCGCTCGTGATCCCCGAGCCGCCCGTGGTGTTTCCGTACGCCGACTCCTCCCGGCGCGAGACCGACCTCGTCGAGGACGAGCTTGCCCTGCGCGCGTGGGAGACGGGAAACGTGCAACGAGGCCGGCTCGGGGAGGGTGACGGCGCATATGCCGAGGCGGCCGTTCCGGTGATCCCGAAGGGCGTCGTCCTGGTGCTTCGCGCTCCGCTCCAGGACACGCTCGACAACGTCCATCTCGTGCAGCGCCGGCTGCTCGTGGCCGGCCTGCTCGCGCTCGCGTTCTCGTTGCTGGCGGGGTACGGCCTCGCCTACCTGTTCGCGCGCCGGTTGCGCAGGTTGGAGCGTGCGGCCGATCGCATCGCCGGCGGTCAGTTCGACGAGCCGGTCGAGGACCGCGGCCGCGACGAGGTCGGCCAGCTCGCCGGGGCCTTCGACCGTATGCGCATGCGCCTCGCGGGCCTGGAGCGCGCGCGGCGTGAGTTCATCGCGAACGCCTCGCACGAGCTGCGCACGCCGATCTTCGCCCTGGGCGGCTTCCTCGAGCTGCTCGCGGACGAGGACCTCGACGAGCAGACGCGGCACGAGTTCCTCGGCACCGCGCGCGAGCAGGTGGTGCGGCTGACGAAGCTGGCGACCGACCTACTGGACCTCTCCCGGATCGACGCGGGGCGGGTTCAGATCGAGCGGCGCGAGCTCGACTTCGGCGCGCTCGCGCGCTCCCTCTGCGAGGAGTTCACCGGCGTCGCGCGCTCGGGCCGGCACGAGCTCGAGACAGAGATCCAGGGCACGCCGCGCGGCGTGGGCGACGAGCAGCGCACGCTCCAGATCGGCCGCATCCTGGTCGAGAACGCGCTCGTGCACACCCCGCAGGGCACACCCGTGCGGCTGCGGGCCGCACAGCGCAACGGCCGCGCCGAGCTCGCGGTCGAAGACGAGGGCCCGGGCATCCCCGCCGGCCAGGAGGAGCAGGTCTTCGAGCGCTTCTACCGTGTCGACGGCGGCGTCGCCCAGGGCAGCGGCCTCGGCCTCGCGATCGCGAGGGAGCTCGCGGAGCTGATGGGCGGGACGATCGAAGTCGAGTCCCGGCCGGGCGCGACCACGTTCCGTTTGGCCCTGCCCTCAGCGGCCTAGCCCGTTTTAACGGGAAATCAGGGCCATGTCTCTGCCGGACATGGCCCTGCCGAGACGACACTGGGCTCGTCGTTCTTCGGGTCCTCGCGCCGTGGCTGAGCAGACGGAGGCTTGATCAGGCAGCGACCGTTCTTGCCACGCTGGCAGGAAGCATCGAGCCCGAGGCCGACCGAACATTCGCCTTTCTCCGTGACGTCCGGCGGCGCGATCGCACTAACTCAGGGCTACAGTGCCCCGATGCGTCCCGGGGCCGTCGCCGCAGTTGCACTCGTCTCTGCCGTCGTCGGCGTGCTCGGCGCGCTTTCGATCGGCAAGGCCTCGGGCTGGGTCGGGGGAACGGAGACGGTCGTCGTCGCGCCCGCGCCGCGCTCGGGCGACCCGGCCGCGGCGCCGTTGCGGACGGTCGCGAAGCCGCTCGTCAGCGGCGCGTTCGACCCGGCGAAGATCTACGCCGCCCGCGCGAACGGCGTGGTGACCATCTACGCGTTCTTCGGCTCCGAGAACGACGCACAGTCAGTGGCGCAGGGCTCGGGCTTCGTCGTCTCGCGCGACGGCCTCGTGCTGACGAACTCCCACGTCGTTACGAACGCGGGCGAGGGGGAACCGCTCGCGAGCGCGAAGGCCGTCTACGTGCAGTTCCACGACGGCGACCGTGTGACGGGACGGATCGTCGGCTACGACCCCTTCACCGACGTCGCGGTCGTGCGCCTCAACCCCAAGGACCACCGGCTGCGGCCCGTACCCCTCGGCGACTCGGCCCGCGTCGTCGTCGGCGAGCCGGTCGCCGCGATCGGGACCCCCTTCGGCAACGAGACGTCGCTGGCGGTCGGCGTCATCTCCGCCACGCACCGCTCGATCGACTCGCTGACCTCGATCTACAACGTCGTGGACGCGATCCAGACGGACGCACCGATCAACCGCGGCAACTCCGGCGGTCCGCTCTTCGACGCGCGCGGGCGCGTCATCGGGATCAACGCGCAGATCCGCAGCGACACGGGCGCGAACGAGGGCGTCGGCTTCGCGATCCCGATCAACGCTGCGAAGCGCTCGCTGGAGCAGCTCGTCGCGACCGGGTCGGTCCACTACGCCTACGTGGGCGTCAGCACCGCCGACCTGACGCCGTCGCTCGCCCGGCGGTTCGGGTACAGCGTGCAGCGCGGCGCCGCGATCACCGACGTCAGGAAAGCCAGCCCCGCCGCGCACGCCGACCTCCGCGCGGGCACGCGCGAGGAGCAGTTCAACGGGATCGCCTTCCCGGTCGGCGGCGACGTGATCGTGGGGATCGACGACCTCAAGGTGCGAGGCGCCGACGACGTCGTCCGCTACGTGAGCGAGCGCCTGAAGCCCGGAGAAGTGGCGATCTTCACCGTCATCCGGGGCGGCAAAGAACGCAACATCGCCGTGACGCTCGGCGAGCGGCCGCTGCCGCGTTAGGGAGCGACCTCGGGCGGGTAGAAGCCGCTCCAGGAGCGCTCTCGTCACAATAAAACAAGGATCCGGTAGTTTAAGTTGCTGGTTTCTGAGGAACTAGCTGCGGTATGGCGACCCTCGATTTCGACCCGACGATGAACGACGCCGACGCGGGCGTCCGCGAGGTGCACTTGACCATCCCTGCGAAGCCCGAGTACATCACGCTCTGCCGGCTGGCCCTGACGGGCATCTCGCGCCTGCGCCCGATCTCGGACGAGACGCTCGGCGACCTGAAGCTTGCGCTGACGGAGGCGTGCTCGAACTCCGTCCGGCATGCCTACAACGACGGCGACGGCTGTGTCGAGATCGCCTATCGCCTCCACCCGGACCGGCTCGAGGTCGTCGTCGCCGACAACGGCGAGGGCTTCGAACCGAGCGCGGCCGGGAGCGAGGGCGACGAGTTGGCCGAGGGCGGCCTCGGCATCGCGATCATCCGCTCGATCGCGGACGACCTCGAGTTCGGCGCCGGCCAGAGCGGCCGGGGGTCGCGGCTTCGCTTCGTCAAGGTGTTGGGCGCCTAACGGCGCGCACCCCGGTTATCGTCTCCGGTTCCGTGCTCCAATCCGTCAACGTCGGACACAAATCGCTCGCGGACTACGCGACGATCGCGACGCGCGGGCTGATGGACGAGATCCGGCGCCTTGCCGAGCCGCTGGCAGGCAAGCGCGTCGCGCACGTCTCCGCGACGGCGTTCGGCGGCGGCGTGGCCGAGATCAACTACACGCTCGTTCCCCTGATGCAGAGCGCGGGGCTCGAGACGGACTGGCTGATCATTCGCGGCGCGGAGGAGTTCTTCAACGTCACGAAGACGATCCACAACGCGCTGCAGGGGAACCCGCAGGGGCTCACCGAGGAGCAGATGGCGATCTACCGCAAGTACAACGAGATGAACGCGAAGGAGTTCGTCGACGGCGACTACGACTTCGTGATCATCCACGACGCCCAGCCTGCAGCGATGATCGATTGGTTCCCGACCTCGCGCGCGCACTGGGTCTGGCGCTGCCACATCGACCTCTCGACGCCGAACCGGCAGGTGCTCGACTTCCTGCTGCCGTCGATCAAGCGCTACAACGCCGCGATCTTCCATCGGCGGAACTACGTGCCAACCGACTCCGGGCTCGGGAACGCCTTCATCTGGCCGCCCGCGATTGACCCGCTGGCGCCGAAGAACATGGCGCTCTCGCCCGAAGACGCGGCGTACATCGTCGACCAGTTCGGCATCGACGTCTCGCGCCCGCTGCTCACGCAGGTGTCGCGCTTCGATCCGTGGAAGGACCCGCTCGGCGTGATCGACGCCTACCGCCTCGTCAAGGAGCGCCACTCTGACATCCAGCTCGCGCTCGTCGGCTCGATGGCGCACGACGATCCGGAGGGCTGGGACTACTACAACCAGACCGTGTCGTACGCGGCCGGCGACCCGGACATCTACATCCTCTCGAACCTGAACAACGTGGGCTCGGTCGAGGTCAACGCCTTCCAGGTGCACTCGGCCGCGGTGATCCAGAAATCGATCCGGGAAGGGTTCGGCCTCACGGTGAGCGAGGCGCTCTGGAAGTCGCGGCCCACCGTCGCGGGCAATGTTGGCGGGATCGTCGACCAGATCACACACGGCGAGACCGGCTGGCTCGTTGACTCGTCCAGCGAGTGCGCCGAAGCATGTCTGAAGATCCTCGCCGACCCGGATCGCGCGCGCCGCATGTCGCTCGCCGGCAAGGAGCACGTCCGCCGCCACTTCCTCACGCCGCGACTGCTGCGCGACTGGCTCGCCCTCTTCAACCGGCTCAGCGGGCTCGAGACGGCGGGGGTCGAGCTCGCGACGCCAGCGGCCGCCTAGTGTGGCGGCCGAGCGCCGCAAGCTGATCGTCGTCTCTAACCGCGGACCGGCGAGCTACACGCGCGACGCCGCCGGGCGCCGCGCGGCGAAGCGCGGAGGGGGCGGTCTCGTGACCGCCCTGCGCGGGCTGATCGACCGGCACGAGGTGACGTGGATCGCCAGCGCGATCAGCCCTGAGGATCGTGTTGTCTGTTCAGAGAACGAGGGCCGCGCGTTCGAGGAGACGTCCCGCGAGGGCTCCTCGTTCCGGCTTCGTCTCGTCGCGCATCCGCCGCAGGCGTACGACTGGTACTACAACGTGGTTGCGAACCCGACGCTCTGGTTCCTGCAGCACTACCTGTGGGACCTCAAGGAGGCGCCCAATCTCGACCAGGGCCTCCACTACGCCTGGGAGAAGGGGTACGTTGCGGTGAATCGCGATTTCGCGCAAGCCGTGCTCGACGAGCTCGAGGCCGCGCCGGACGCGACCGTGTTCTTCCACGACTACCACCTGTACCTCGCGCCGCGGTTCGTGCGTGAGGCGCGCCCGGACGCGACCCTGCAGCACTTCGTGCACATTCCCTGGGCGCAAGCCGACTACTGGCACGTGCTCCCGCTCGCGATCCGGCAGGAGATCCACGAGGGGATCCTCGCGAACGACGTGATCGGGTTCCACACGACACGCTGGCGGCGGAGCTTCCTGCATTGCTGCGAAGACTTCCTGCGTGCGGAGTGCGACTTCGAAGCAGGCGTTGTCCACTGGGACAACAGATCGACGCGGGTCACCGCCAACCCGATCTCCGTCGACGCGCGCGAGTTCGAGGAGTTGGCGGAAAGCGAGGCCGTGCGAGCGGCGGAGCAATCGCTGCTGCGCCGACGGCCGGAGAAGCTCGTCCTGCGCGTCGACCGGACCGATCCTTCCAAGAACGTCGTGCGCGGCTTCCGGGCCTTCGAGCTCTTCCTCGACGAGCACCCCGAGCTCCACCGGCGCGTCGCGATGCTCGCTCTGCTCGATCCCTCGCGTCAGGACATCCCCGAGTATGCGGAGTACCTCGGTGCGATCCAGCGAGAGGCGCGGCGGGTGAACGACCGCTTCGCCCCCTCGGGCTGGAAGCCGATCGACCTGAGGATCGCGGACGACTTCCCCGGCTCCGTCGCGGCCTACAAGCAGTACGACGTCCTGCTCGTGAACGCGATCTTCGACGGGCTGAACCTGATCGCCAAGGAGGCGCCGCTCGTGAACACGCGCGACGGCGTGCTCGTGCTCTCGGAGAACACCGGCGCGCACGACGAGCTGGGAGCGTTCGCGATCACGGTGAATCCGTTCGACGTGGCAGGCCAGGCCGCCGCGATCCACGAGGCGCTCGAGCTCGGCGAGTCAGAGCGGCGGCGGCGCATCGAGGGCATCCGCGAGCGCGTGCGCACGCACGACCTCGGCGCCTGGTTGGAAACCGAGCTGGCGGCGCTCGAGACGGGAGCTACGGCCGCACACCGCTAGGATCGGAGGAGGGTGAGCGGGCTCTCACACGTCGATCCGGCCGGCGGCGTCCGCATGGTTGACGTAGGCGGCAAGCCGCACTCGCGCCGCCGGGCGGTCGCCGCGGCGACGGTCCGCATGGCTTCCGAGACCGCGCACGCGCTGCGCGAGCTGCCGAAGGGCGACGCGCTGGCGACCGCGCAGATCGCCGGCGTGCTCGCGGCGAAGCGGACCGCAGACCTGATTCCGCTCTGCCATCCGCTGCCGCTCACGCACATCGACGTCGCGGTCGACGTCGCTGAGAGCGGCGTCGAGATCAGCGCGACGGTCGAGACGACCGCGCAGACTGGCGTCGAGATGGAGGCGCTGACGGCGGCCGCGATCGCGGCGCTGACCGTCTACGACATGGCGAAGGCGATCGACAAGGCGATGACGATTGAGTCGGTTCGCCTGGTGGAGAAGACGAAGGAGTGAGAGCCGCCGTGCTCACCGTCTCGGACGGCGTCGTCGCCGGGACGCGCGAGGACACGTCCGGCGACCTGCTCGACGAGCTGCTCACCGGTGCGCGGTTCGACGTCGTGCGGCGTGTCGTTCCTGACGAGCACGGCGCGATTCGCGAGGCGATCGTCGAGCTCGCCGAAAACGCGGCGCTCGTGCTGACGACCGGTGGAACCGGTGTCGCGCCGCGCGACGTGACGCCGGAGGCGACGCGCGAGGCGATCGAGCGTGAGGCGCCGGGGATCGCCGAGGCGCTGCGCGCGGACTCGTTCACCAAGACGCCGCACGCGCTGCTCTCCCGCGGCGTGGCAGGCGTGCGCGGCCGGACGCTCGTGGTCAACCTGCCCGGGTCGCCCGGGGGCTGCCGCGACGGGTTCGCCGTCCTGCAGCCCGCGCTCGAGCATGCCCTGCGCTTGTTGACTGAACAGACAACGGAGCACGCGCAGACGTGATCGCGTACCCCGCGCACTTCGCGCGGCTCGTCAAGATCGAGCACACCGTCTTCGCGCTGCCGTTTGCGTACGTTGGCGCGTTCCTGGCGATCGAGGACGTGCCCTCGGCCGGCGACCTGCTCTGGATCACGCTCGCGATGATCGGCGCGCGTTCCCTCGCAATGGCGCTCAACCGCTTGATCGACGCCGAGCTCGACGCGCGCAACCCTCGCACGGCGTCGCGCGAGCTTCCGGCGGGGCGGCTCACGCGTGCGCAGGTACTTGCCTTCTGCACGGCGTCGCTCGTGCTCTTCCTGGTCGCCGTATGGCAGCTCGACCCGCTGGTGCGCTGGCTCTGGCCGATCCCCGTCGCGGCGTTCGTCGTCTATCCGTATCTGAAGAGATTCACCTGGCTTGCGCACCTGGTGCTGGGGGCGATCGACGGCCTCGCACCGGTTGGCGCCTGGGTCGCGCTCACGGGCCAGCTGCCGTGGGAGGCCTGGGCGCTTGGAGGGGCGGTCGCGTCCTGGGTGGCCGGCTTCGACCTCCT
>DASYUZ010000058.1:0-14805 GCA_036000665.1 Gaiellaceae bacterium | reverse complement strand
TGGCTCACGCCTCCGCGCGGGCGTCGGACGCGCACGCGCGTGCCGGTGAGGCGCGCGCGGCGCTCGACACGCTCCCGTCCGGTCGGCTCGATCCGGTCGTTGCCGCGCGGCTGGCGCGGCTGAGCGAGCGGCTCGTCGACGTCCTGCAAGGCGCGATCGACGTTTCCGGCCGGCTCGAGGCGCCGGTGCGGGCGCGCGTGGACGCGGGGTCACATCGCGCGCAGGAGCTCGGCGAGGCGCTGCGCGGTCTGGGTGCACAGGAGGTCGAGCTGCGGCGCGAGGCTGCGGAGGCATCGCAGCGCGCGAACGCGGTCGACGTCGAGCTCGCGCGGCTCGAGGCTGAGGCGGCCGAGGCTCGGCGTCGGCTCGAGCAGGCGGGCGCGGAGCCGGCCGAGGGCGACGACCGCGAGGCGCTCGCGGAGCGTGTCGAGCGGCTCGAGAAGCGCCGCATCGCGCTCGGGCAGGTCAACCCGTTCGCGAAGCAGGAGTACGACGACGAGAAGGCCCGGCTCGAGGAGCTGTCGACGCAGCGCGCCGATCTCGAGGCGAGCCTCGCTGAGCTCGAGAAGCTCCGTGCCGATCTCGACGAGACCGTGCGCACGCGCTTCGCCGACACCTTCGACGCGGTTGAACGGCACTTCGTCGAGGTCGCGTCGACGCTCTTCCCGGGCGGCGAGGGGCGGCTGCGGCTCACCGAGCCCGACGCCGACGACGAGCAGCCGGGGATCGAGGTCGAGCTTCGCCCCGCCGGCAAGCGGGTCACGCGGCTGTCGCTGCTCTCGGGCGGCGAGAAGGCGCTCGGCGCAATCTCCTTCCTGTTCGCGCTCTTCCTGGCGAGGCCGTGTCCGTTCTACTTGCTCGACGAGGTCGAGGCCGCGCTCGACGACACGAACATCGGGCGCTTCGTCGAGCTGCTGCGGCGCTACGCGGACCGCGCGCAGTTCATCGTCATCACGCACCAGAAGCGCACGATGGAAGCGGCGGACATCCTCTACGGCGTGACGATGGGAGCCGACGGCATCTCGCAGATCGTCTCGCGCCGGCTTCCACGCGACGCGGCGGTCGCGGTCTAACGCGCTGAGGCTATCGTGGCGCGGCGATGCCAAGGTCCTGGGCCGAACTGCTGGGCGAGAACGGCGCGCAGCCGGAGAGCGCGGAGGAGCGGGCGGGACTCTTCTCGCGCCTGCGCGACTCCCTCGGGCGCTCCCGCCGCGCGTTCACCGAGCAGCTTGCGGTAGCGGCGTTCGATCCGTCGGACGAGGCGGCATGGGAACGGCTCGAAGAGGCGTTGATCTCGGCGGACGTCGGCGTGCCCGCGACGGCCGAGCTCGTGCGGCGACTCGAGGGGCGCGGCGAGCTGCCGGACCTCGGCGCCGCGCTCGTCGACGAGCTCGCGGATCTGCTCGGCGAGCCTGCACGTCTCGGCGTGGGCGAGCGCCCGACGGTGATCCTCGTCGTGGGCGTGAACGGCACCGGCAAGACGACGACGATCGGCAAGCTCGCGATGCGCCTCCGCGAGCACGGCCATCACGTCATCGTCGCGGCCGCCGACACGTTCCGCGCCGCTGCAGAGGAGCAGCTCGAAATCTGGGCGGATCGCGCCGGTGCAGAGTTCGTCGGCGGCGAGCGCGGCGGCGATCCCGCAGCCGTCGCCTACGACGCGATCGAGCGCGCGAACGACGGGAAGGGCGACGTCGTCATCGTCGACACCGCCGGCCGTTTGCACACGCAGCAGAACCTGATGGAGGAGCTCGCGAAGGTGCGCCGCGTCATCGAGCGCAAGCTCCCGGGAGCGCCGCACGAGACGCTGCTCGTCGTTGACGCGACGACCGGCCAGAACGGCCTGCAGCAGGCGCGCCTGTTCGGGGAGGCAGTCGGCGTGACGGGCGTCGCGCTGACGAAGCTCGACGGAAGCGCCAAAGGCGGGATCGCGGTTGCGATCGCACACGAGCTCGGGTTGCCGGTCAAGCTGATCGGCGTGGGGGAGCGGCTCGAAGATTTACGGCCGTTCGACGCTCGGGACTTCGCGCAGGCGCTCGTGGCCGGGTAGCGGTCGAACGTCGAGACGCCGGACGCTCGGGCGGAGCCCGCGCGTCCTTTCTGTGCCGATTGCGCGTCAATCCCGTTCGACCGCGAACGCGATGTCCACCGTCGTGCGATACATCGTGATCCGGTCGCCCTCGACCTCGCAGCTCATCGAGACGACGTGCGCGCCGCTGATCCCACGCACGGTCTTCGCGGCCTCCTCGACCGCCACCTGCGCCGCCTTCGCGAAGCTCTCCGGCGAATTGCCGATCACAGTGATCACCTTCGCGATGTCCGCCATAGCGGGCTCCTTTCTGATCGTGGCCGGAGAGCGTAATCCTTGTCCCAACCGGCTCGTGGCCTCAGGCACACGTCTTTCGGCCAGGGCCGGCGCGGCGACAGTTCAGGTCGTCCGATGGTGCGGACCGCCGCTTTGGCCAGTTAACAGCAGGCGACGGTCCGCGAAATCCTTCAGGAACGCGCTTTTGAAAAAAGGGAGGCGTGTTCGGGACGCGCGCGAAAGCCCGGCCGCCGCAGAGGAAAGGGAAAACCGAAATGCCCCGGCTGACACTCTTTGTCCTCGACCGCCTCGAGGCCGCGAAGCGCGGCCTCTCCCGTGAGGGCGGTCAGGGCCTCGTCGAATATGCGCTGATCCTGGCGCTGATCTCCGTCATCGCAATCGCCACCATGAAGTTGATCGGCGGGAGCATCAAGACCATTCTCGGGAGCGTCAAGGACGCCTTGGACCCGGCCGACTAGATGCAGCTGACGACAGGGAAGAGGGTGCGTACTCAGGACCGCGGCGGCCGCGCGACGGCGACGGCGCACGGTACAGAACGCTGAGGCTGGAGCAGCGGCGTGGCGCTTGCGGGCGCGAGGATCGCGAGGGTCGGAGCGAGCCCGAGGAACGTGCTGCGCCGGGTCTCCCAGCGATCTCCGCACGGCACCGAAGCCGGCGTCGCGCTCGTCGAGTTCGCACTCGTCCTCCCCCTGCTCATGCTCCTCCTTCTCGGGATGCTCGACTTCGGCAAGGCGCTCAACTACTGGATCGACGAGACGCATCTCGCGCACACAGGGGCGCGATGGGCCGTCGTCGACAGGCATCCGGGAACAGGCAGCCTCCAGCAGTACGTGCAAGACCAGGCTGACACGGCCGAGCTCAGGTCGCGTGCGAGCGTCTGCGTCGACTTTCCGCGCAACCCGACGACCGGCACGAGCGGGAAAGTGGGCGACCCGGTGAAGGTGACGGTCGGGGTGCCGTACCAGTGGCTCGCGTTCGTCAGCGACACGCTGAGCATCGACACCCTGATCACGATCCGCGCGACCTCCACGATGCGTCTGGAGGCGCGGCCGACCACGTACAGCGAAGGATGCTCATCGCCTCCGGCCTCGCCATGAGAGTCGCCGCGCCGGCACTGGATCTCGCGCGCGACGAGCACGGCGGAACGCTCGTGATGGTCGCCGTCTGGCTGCCGATGCTCGTCCTCGTCGCGGCCTTCGTCGTCGACGTCGGACACTGGTTCGCCCACAAGCGCCACCTGCAGATGCAGGCGGACGCCGGCGCGCTCGCAGGCGGCGGCCTCTTCATCGTGCCGTGCACGAACGCGGTCGACGATCGGATCGCGGCGGAAGCAAAGAAGTACGCAGGCGATCCCGGTGTCGCCGATGCCTACAACCGCCAGGTGAACACGTCGGCTCCGGCGAACGTCCACGTCCTCATCAACTCGACCGCGTACTGGAACAAGGGAGGCACCTCGTACAGCGAGGGCGGCACTCCGTGCGCCCGGAAGATGGTCGACGTGAGGCTCACGGAGACCGACCCGCCGCGGTTCTTCGGTCCGCTCGTGCCGGCGATCAACGCGCGCGCACGCGTCGAGATCCGCGCACTCGAAATGCCGAGCGGGTTGCTCCCAATCGGCGTCCCCGAGGTGAACCCAAAGGTCGTCGCGGCGACGTTCTACGACGCCGACACCGGCCAGGTCCTCGCTCGGGTTCCGTTGGCGCCGGGCGCTGACATCGTCTCGGGCGACACAACGCTCAAAGGCTGGAGCTCGACGCCGACGGCAGTTCCGATCAGCGCGAAGCACATCGGCGTCCGCATCGCGCTCGGTGGCGGGACGTCGACGAACTGCGGCGATCCGAACGTCGACTGCTTCGACAACGTCAACTTCCTCCGCGGAGCTCCCGGCCAACCGGGGACACCCGAGCGGCCGACCGCGCGCGACGTCTGGCTCTCCGGCGCGGATTCGGCCTGCCCCGATCCGTACTTCTCGCCGCTGCGGACGGGATCCTGCTCCGTGGCGGTAAACGCCGACGTCGATTTCGGCGTTGATCCGTCGACCGTCAATGCGGTCGTGACGGCGCGCGTCGCCAACCGGGAGTACGCGTTGGTCTACGACGCAAGCGCCCGGCTCTGGCGAGGAAACGTCACCGTCGGCGCGGCGTCGGGCCCGGTCGAGATCAAGCTCGAGTGGGACGACACGTGCGGGCCGAAAGGCCGGAAGTGCGGCGGCTCGTTCGACGATCCGAAGGACGCGGGCGACTACGTGCAGCGCGCATTCACGGCGGACGACGAGCTCGCGGGGCCCCTGAAGCTCGTCCAGATCTCTCGCGCCGACGGCTCGTTCGGCGTCAACTCGTCGCCGCTCGGAAGCAGCTCCGCGCTCGTCGTGAGCATCGGCGTCGAGAGCAACCTCCGGAACGCCGCGAGTGTTGACGAGCCGCCGGTGCAGCTTCGTGTTTTCAAGGAAACCGATGTCCGGTCGGCGAGCCGCAACCGCTCGCTCGACTGCGATCCCGGGTACTCGAACTTCTGGGAGGAGCTTGCGTACGGGTGCAACCCGCACTACGCGAAGCACGACCTCGACACGTCGTGCCCGTCGACCCCGAGCAGCCTCTGGCGCTCGCCGCAGCCGTGGACCTGCGTCGCCGTCGACACGGGCGCACGGCGAAACCAGCTCGCGAGGGGCCTGAACGTCCGGGTCTTCGGGACCGACAAGCCGTCGAGCTGCACCGCGCCGAACAACTGGAGCGCCTTCCCGAACATCCCGCCCGGCGACCAGCGCATCATCTCCGTCTTCATCACGCCCTTCGGCGCGTTCCGGACGAGCGGCAGCGGCACCGTCCCCGCCACCGAGTTTGCGACGTTCTACGCGACCGGTTGGGACGCCGCCGGCAGCGGCTTCGACAACCCGTGCCAGGGGCACGGGGACGACTCGGCGCCCGCAGGTTTCCTCGTCGGCCACTTCATCAAGTACGTCTCTCCGCTCAACAACGGTGGCGCCGCAGACGAGCTCTGCGACTTCGACGCCTTCGGCAGCTGTGTCGCCGTACTCACGCGATAGGAGGAAAGAGCAGTGGAACTCGCACATGATCTTCTCTCGACCCGCCGCCGCACGATGGCCGCCGGAGCGCTGAGCGCCGCGCTCGCCGTCGCGCTGCTGCTCCTCTATCTCGACCAGTACCGCAGCAGCGTCAGCTCGCAGCCGGCGTTGGTGCTGGTGGCGAAGCAGTTCATCGCCAAGGGCACGCCCGGCGAGGCGATCGGAACGGCCGGCCGCTACGAGCTGACGAACGTTCCGGGGAGCGCGCTCGAGGACGGAGCCCTCACCGACCCGGCGAGCCTGCGGCGGACCGTGGCCGCTACGGACATCTACCCCGGGCAGCAGCTCGTCGGCAACGACTTTGCCGCGGCTTCCGAGGATGCGGTCCGAAGCGCGCTGACCGGCGAGGCGCGGGCGATCTCAGTTCCGCTTGATTCCGCCCACGGCCTCGTCGATTCGCTCCAGAGCGGCGACCACGTGGACGTGTACGGCATTCTCGAGGTCGACCGTTCGCGCGGCAAGGCGCGCGTGCTGAAGATGCTGACGCAAGACGCCGCAGTCCTGCAGGTGCCGCGGGGCGAATCGAGATCCGACGCAAGAACCGCGTCCGACGTCGTCCTCCAGGTGGACGGAAAGCGCGCGGCCGAGATCGCGTATGCCGCGGACGAAGGCGAGGTCTGGCTCGTCCTCCGGCCGGCGAGCGGAGCGCGCCCATCGGATCCCGGCATCGTCAGCGCGGGGAGCATCGTCTTCGGCCGTGACCGCGTTCCGAGGACGTCGCCGTGACCCGCGCGCTCACCGCACTCGTCGCGCTCGATCCCGGGGTCGACGACGGGGTCGTTCGCGCCGCGCTGCCCAAGGGCGCCGGCATCGCGATCGTCGGTCCCGTCGCAGGCCTCGACCGGAGCTGGGACGCGTTGCAGCACGAGCCTGCCGACGTGCTCGTCGTCGCGTGTGCAGACTCCTCCGACCGCGTCGCCGACTTCATTGCCCGCGCAGTGCAGGAATGGCCGGAGCGACCGGTCGTGGTGCTGTCGCACGGGTCGCCGAACGGCTCCCTCCAACGCCTCTTCGAGGCGGGCGCCGACGACGTCGTCCTGGTTCCCGAGTCGGCGGAGCGCGTCGCGTTCGCATTCGAGAAAGCACTGGCACGGAAGGATGGCGCGTTCGGCGCCGTCGGCCGGCTCGCGAAGCTGATCTGCGTGCTCGGGCCGAAGGGCGGCACCGGCAAGACGCTGACGTCCGTGAATCTCACTGTCGCGCTCGCCGCCGCCGGCGCGCGGGTCGCGCTCGTCGACCTCGATCTCCAGTTCGGGGACGTCGGGCTGGCGCTCGGGCTGCGCCCGGAGAAGACCATCTACGACCTCGCCAGCTCGGGCGGATCGTTCGACGCCGAGAAGCTCGACGCGTACCTCGTCTCGCACTCGTCGCGCGCGCGCGTGCTGCTCGCGCCGAAGCGTCCCGATGAGGCGAGCTTCATCACGATCGAGTTCCTGCGGGACGTGCACGCCGCGCTGCGGTCGACGTACGAGTTCGTCGTGGTCGACACGCCGCCCGGCTTTACCCCCGAGGTGATCGCCTCGATCGATAGCTCCTCGCACGTTTGCATGGTGGGAATGCTCGACGCGCTCTCGCTGAAGAACACGAAGCTCGGACTCGAGACGCTCGAGCTCATGGGGTACGACCAGGCCCACACGTCGCTCGTCCTGAACCGGGCCGACACGCACGTCGGGATCTCGCGCGCGGACGTGAAGGCGGTCGTCGGCCGGGCTCCGGACGTGCTCGTCCCGAGCAGTCGCGACATCGCCCGCTCGATCAACGACGGCGTGCCGATCGTGCTCGCGGACGAGCAGTCGGAGGCGGCCGCCGCCTTCCGCTCGCTGCGGGCGATCTACCTTCCGTCGGCGGCGGAGTCCGGCCCGGCAGACGCAAGCCGTCGGACTGGAGCCCGAGCCAGGCTCGACTCGCTCCGCTCGCTGCTCTTGGGGAGGACTTGATGGAGCTCCACGAGCGGATCTCCGGCAGGCGGGAGCCCACCGGCGCGAACGGAACCGATGCCTTCGCCGAAGTCAAGAACCGCGTCCACATGGCCGTCGTTTCCGAGCTCGGACCGCAGCTGTACAACGTCGATCTCGACGCGGCGGCGCTTCGTGAGCGCGTCACGAGCGACATCCGCCGACGGCTCGTGGAGGAAGGTGGCATCGCCCGCGAGGACCGCGAGCGTCTCGAGAACGAGATCTCCGACGACATCCTCGGGCACGGTCCACTGGAGCCTCTGCTCGCGGACGACAGCGTGACCGAGATCATGGTCAACGGGCCGTCCGACGTCTGGATCGAGTGCGAAGGGCGTCTGTACCGGAGCGATGTCCGCTTCAACGACGAGTGGCACTTGCGGCGGGTCATCAACCGGACCGTCGCGGCCGTCGGGCGGCGCATCGACGAGTCGTCGCCGATGGTCGACGCGCGGCTCCCCGATGGCAGCCGCGTCAACGCGATCATCCCCCCGCTCTCGCTTTCCGGCCCGCTCGTCACGATCCGGAAGTTCAGCCGCCGGCGTTTCTCGCTCGACGAGCTCGTCCCGCTCGGCACGCTCACACCGGAGACCTCGGAATTCCTCCGGAGGTGCGTCCGGGCCGAGCTCAACGTGCTGGTCTCCGGCGGGACCGGCACCGGCAAGACGACGTTGCTGAACGCGCTCTCCGGCGCGATCCCGGACGACGACCGGATCGTCACGATCGAGGACGCCGCCGAGCTACAGCTGCAGCAGCGGCACGTCCTCCGGCTCGAGGCGAGGCCGAAGAACGTCGAGGGCAAGGGCGAGATCACGATTCGTGACCTCGTACGGAACTCGCTTCGCATGCGCCCCGACCGGATCATCGTCGGCGAGGTTCGCGGCGGCGAAGCGCTCGACATGCTGCAGGCGATGAACACCGGCCACGAGGGCTCGCTCTGCACCGTCCACGCGAACGCGCCGCGCGACGCGCTCGCGCGCATCGAGACGATGGTCCTGATGGCCGGCTTCGACCTGCCGGTTCGCGCAATCCGTCAGCAGGTCGCCTCGGCTCTCGACCTGATCGTGCACCTCGAGCGGCTGCAGGACGGCTCGCGACGCGTGACGACGATCACCGAGGTCCAGCGGATGGAATCGGAGGTGATCACACTCCAGGACCTTTTCACCTTCGCCGTCGAGCGCGTGACGGCCGAGACCGTGCTCGGCAAGCTCCGCTCGACCGGGCTGCGGCCGGCGTTCCTGGACAAGTTCGAGCGGCGCGGCGTCCCTCTGCCCGACGAGCTCCTCGCGCCCGTGCCGCAGCTCGCGCGCGTCGAGAGGCGACCTCGGTGAGATCCCTCCTGTGCGCGGCGCTCGCCGCCGTCGTCGTCGTGGCCGGCGGCACGGCGGCCGGTGCGGCGGCCGCTTCCCCCGAGGCGCCGGCGCTCGCCGAGGCGGGCGGAGGGCGATTCCCCACGCGGTCCTTCGTGCTCACGCTGCCCTCGACGATCCGGCTCCGGCCGGGGGACGTCGAGGTGCGCGAGAACGGGCGTCTCGTCTCGGAGCTCGCTCTCGTCCCCGCCGGCCTGGCCGGCGGTACGTTCGGCGTCGTCCTCGTCGTCGACACGAGCGAAAGCATGCGCGGCCCGCCGATCGAGGGCGCGATGATCGCCGCACGCGCGTTCGCGGAGCGGCGGAATCGCAACCAACTGCTCGCGCTGGTCACGTTCGACGACGTGCTTCGCGTTGCACTTCGTTTCACGAGGAACGAGGCGGCGATCGAGCGCGCGTTGGCCGCGCCTCGGCTTGCGCAGGGCACTCGTGTCTACGACGCCATCTCCGAAGCCCTCGCGCTCATTCGGCGCGCGCGGATCTCGGCCGCCTCCATCGTCGTTCTTTCAGACGGTGCCGATACCGGCTCGCTTTCGAGCCCAACGGCGGTCGCCGCGCAGGCGAGAAGCGCCCGCGTCCGGATCTTCTCGGTCGGGCTGCGCTCGCGTTTCTTCGACCCGGCGCCGCTGCAGAGGCTCGCCGACCGGACCGGCGGCCGCTACTCCGAAGCGACGTCCGCAGCGCAGCTGACGGGCATCTACGACGAGCTCGGCGAGCAGCTCGCAAGCGAGTATCTGCTCCGGTATACCTCCGCCGCGACGCCCGGCGAGAAGGTTCAGGTACATCTGCGGGTAGACGGCTTCGCGCGAGCGGCGACGGCGTCCTACCGAACCTCCGCGGCGCACGCGGTGGGAGACCGCCTCTGGAGCTCGCCGTTCCTCATGATCATCGTCAGCATCGCGTGCGCCCTCCTGCTCGGGGTCGCGGTCGTGGCGTTTGTGCTCACCCGGACGCCCGGCGTGCGCGATCGGGTGTCCGCCTTCGTGGAGCCGCCGTCGCGCGCCGGCCGCATCGACGGCCGCGGCGTACGAGAGATGGTCCTCGTCGAGACGGAGGACGTGCTCGCCCGGGCGCGCTGGTGGCCGCGCGCCGCCGAGGCGCTCGAGATCTCGCAGATCGGCCTTCCGGCCGGCTTCGTCGCGCTCGGCACGCTCGCCGCGACACTCGCGGCGATGTGGCTCGTTGCGGTTGCGACCGGGTCGAGTCTTGCCGCGCCGCTCGGGCTTGCCGTGCCGGTGCTCGTCATCGTCCTCGTGAAACGGAAGCTCGCAGCGGTCCGCACTCGTTTCGCGGACCAGCTTCCGGACGATCTCCAGGTGCTCGCCTCGGCGCTCCGCTCCGGCCATAGCTTCGTCGGCGCCCTCGCGGTCGTCGCGGACGACGCACCCGAGCCGTCCCGGCGCGAGTTCCGGCGCGTCGTCGCCGACGAGCAGCTCGGCGCAGCGATCGAGGTCGCGCTTCGCAGCGTCGTCGAGCGCATGCGGAGCCCGGAGCTCGAGTACGTCGCCCTCGTTTCGGGGCTCCACCGCGAGACGGGCGGCAACACCGCCGAGGTTCTCGACCGCGTCACGGAGACGATCCGCGAGCGCTTGGAGCTGCGGCGGATGGTACGAACGCTGACGGCTCAGGGGCGCATGGCGCGCTGGGTGGTCACGCTGCTTCCGATCGGACTGCTCGGCGCGATCATGCTGCTGAGTCCCGGCTACATGGAGCCCCTGTTCGACCGCTCCGTCGGCCTCGTCCTGCTCGCGCTCGCGGCGCTGATGGTCGCGGGTGGCTCGTTCGTGATCAAGCGAATCGTCGAGATCGAGGTGTAGGCGCGGATGTTGCTCGTCGTTCTTGGTGCGCTCCTCCTGGCCGCGGCCGCGGCCGCGCTGTTCGTACGGGCCGCGTCGATGCGCCCCGCTCAGACGCTCGCGCAGATCGACAGCTACGGGTACCGCGGCGCCCCGGAGGCGCGAGAGGTCCGGCGGCGACTGACCGTGCCACTCGGCGAGCTGGCCGCGCAGATCGGCCGCGCGGTGGACGCTCGGTTCGACACGCTGCGCGAGGACGAGCTCCGGACGCGGCTCCTCGCCGCCGGCATGTACGAAACGTCCGTGCGGACGCTCATCGGCTACCGGGTGCTGGCGACGCTCGCCCTGCCGCCCTTGTGGCTGCTCCTCTCCTGGAGCGCCGCGATGGAGGCGTACGTCGTCCTCGCCGGTGTCCCGGCCGCCGTCGCGCTCGGCTGGTTTGGGCCGATGCGGCTCCTCAAGGTGCGCGCGCAGCGACGTTTTGCGCGGATCGAACGCGAGCTGCCCGAGCTGATCGACCTGCTCGTCGTCACCGTTGAGGGCGGCCTCAGCTTCATGGGCTCGCTGCAGCTCGCGTCGGCGCGGATGCAGGGCGCACTCGGCCAAGAGCTCCGGCTCACGGTCCAGGAGCAGAGCATGGGCCTCGCTCAGGCGGAAGCGTTGAGCAACATGCTCGAGCGCTGTGAAACGCCGATGATGCGCTCGTTCGTCCGTTCGGTCGTGCAGGGCGAGACGCTCGGCGTTTCGATCGGTCAGATCATGCGCAACCTGGCGCTCGAGATGCGAAAGCGCCGCCGACAAGCTGCCGAGGAGCGGGCGCAAAAGGCGCCGATCAAGATGCTCTTTCCGCTCGTGTTCATGATCTTCCCGGCGATGTTCGTCGTGATGCTCGCGCCGGCGGCGCTGGCGATCGTGGACGCGCTCACGAGCGCGTGACGCTGCGGCGGACGGACGGGACCGTCGTGTGCGCGCGCTGCCGCGTCGCGGCGACCGCTCTGCTACGGCTGCGCGGCCTGCTCGGCCGACGTGCCCTCGCCGTCGACGAGGGCCTGCTGCTGAGGCCGGCGCCGGCGATCCACACGTTCTTCATGCGTTTCCCGATCGACGTCGTGTTCCTCGCCGCGGACGGGACCGTGCTCAAGGTTGTTCCGGCTCTTCGCCCGTGGCGTGCACGCGCCTGTCGCGGCGCCGTTGCGGTGCTCGAGCTCCCGGCCGGTGCGGCCGCGCGGGTCGGGGTGCGGCCCGGCGAACGTCTCGAGGAATAGCGGTTCCCCCGCCCGGGCGGCTGGTCCGGGCCAGGAAGGCCGCCAGTACACTGGTGCGGCTTTGTTCGACACCCTTTCCGACCGGCTACAGGGCGCGCTCGGCGACCTGCGCAAGCGAGGGACGCTCGACGAGGAGGCGATCTCGCGCGCGATGCGTGAGATCCGCCTTGCGCTGCTCGAGGCCGACGTGAACCTCGGCGTCGTGAAGGACTTCACGGCCAAGGTGCGCGAGCGCGCGCTCGGCCAGGACGTCGTGAAGTCCGTCACGCCCGGCCAGCAGGTCGTGAAGATCGTCCACGAGGAGCTGACTGCGCTCATGGGCTCCGGCGACTCGCGACTCGTCTTCACGTCGAAGCAGCCGACGGTGATCCTGCTCGCAGGCCTCCAGGGCTCGGGAAAGACCACGGCTGCCGCGAAGCTCGCCCTCCTGCTGCGCAAGGAAGGCAAGCAGCCCGCCCTCGTGGCGGCCGACCTCCAGCGCCCGGCGGCGATCGCTCAGCTGGAGCAACTCGGTCGGCAGATCCAGGTCCCGGTGTACTCGGAGCAACGCAGCGATCCTGTTGCGGCGGTCCGAGACGGGCTCGAGCGCGCCCAGGGGGACGGCCGCGACGCGGTCATCCTCGACACCGCGGGCCGTCTCCACGTCGACGAGGAGCTGATGGACGAGCTTGCGCGCGTGCACAAAGAGGCTCGGCCGCACAACGTCCTGCTGGTGCTCGACTCGATGACGGGCCAGGAGGCGGTGCGCGTTGCGGAGAGCTTCCAGGAGCGCGTCGCGTTCGACGGCGTCGTCCTGACGAAGCTCGACGGTGACGCACGCGGCGGCGCGGCACTCTCCGTGAAGGCGGTGACCGGCCGTCCGATCAAGCTCGTCTCGGTCGGCGAGAAGCTCGATCAGCTCGAGTACTTCTACCCCGACCGGATGGCGTCGCGCATCCTCGGCATGGGCGACGTGCTCTCGCTCGTCGAGAAGGCGGAGCAGGCCATGGAAGGTGACGAGCAGCGCGCGATGGAGGAGCAAATTCGGAAGGGACAGTTCACGTTCGACGATTTCCTGTCCGCGCAGCGCATGCTCCGCAAGATGGGCCCGCTGCAGGGCGTGCTCAAGTTGATCCCCGGCCTCGGCTCGCAGCTCAAGGACGTGCACGTCGACGAGCGCGAGCTGAAGCGCGTAGAGGCGATCGTGCTTTCGATGACGCCGCAGGAGCGTGCGCTGCCGAAGCTGATCGACGGCAAGCGCCGCCAGCGCATCGCGCGCGGCAGCGGCACGAACGTGCAGCAGGTCAACCGGCTGCTCGAGGCACGCAAGCAGATGGAGAAGATGATGAAAGGGATGAGCAAGGGCAAGCTGCCGCAGTTGCCCGGGCTCACCGCCGAGCCTCTCAACGGCGGCCCGGCGCGTGCGGTGCCGCGAAGCTCGAAGAAGAAGAAGCGAAAGAAGTCACGGAGGTGACATGGCAGTTCGTATGAGACTGACGCGCGTCGGGTCGAAGAAGAACCCGATCTACCGCGTCGTGGTCGCCGACTCGCGCTCCCCGCGCGACGGCAAGTTCATCGAGATCGTTGGTCACTACAACCCTCAGACCGACCCGTCCACGATCGACTTCGACGAGGGCAAGGTCCGCGACTGGCTCGGCAAAGGGGCGCTGCCGTCGAACACGGTGGCCAAGCTGCTCAAGGCGAAGAACCTCTCGACGTGACGGAGCTCGTCGAGTTCCTCGCGCGCGGGCTCGTCGACGAGCCCGACGCCGTGCGCGTCGAGCGCGAGGAGCGCGAGGACGCGCTCGTCCTCCACCTGTACGTCGCCCCGAACGACATCGGCAAAGTGATCGGGCGGCAGGGCAGGATCGCGCGCGCGCTGCGAGCGATCGTCCGCGCCGGCGGCGTGCGCGAGAACCGGCGCGTCCTGCTCGAGATTGCCGGCTAGGGTCGTCGTCGGCCGCGTCGGGCGGCCGCACGGGCTCGATGGCTCGTTTGTCGTCGAGGACGCGAGCGAGGATCCCCAGCGGTTCGCGCCCGGCGCGACGCTGCTGGCCGGCGACGAGCGGGTCCGCGTGCAGAACGCGAAGCGTGCGGGCAACCGCCTCGTGATCCGTCTCGACCGCCCCGTCGCGCGTGGTACGGCGCTGGAGGTGCCTGCCTCCGACCTGCCGCAACCAGAGGACGACACGTACTACGTCTTCCAGCTCGTGGGCCTCGAGGTCGTCGAAGAGGGCGGTCGCGGGCTCGGGCACGTCCGGGACGTCGTGCCCTACGCGGCCAACGATGTGCTCGAGCTTGATTCGGGCCTGCTCCTGCCGCTCGTCGAGGACTGCATCAGGAAGGTGGACCTCGACGCAGGGCGAATCGTTGTCGCGCGTGGATTCGCCGACCCTGAGTAACCTGGCGCCCCTGTGCAAATCGACGTCTTCACCCTCGTTCCGCACGCGTACGCCTGGCTGACCGAGCAACGGCCGCTTGCGGCGGTGCTGGGGACCGAGCTCGAGCTGCGACTCTTCAGCTACCGCGACACGACGCCGCTCCGCGCCGGTCAGGTGGACGACGATCCGTACGGCGGGGGCGCAGGCATGGTCCTGCGAGTCGACGTCGTCGCGGCAGCCCTCGACGCCGTGTACGGCGACGCGCCTCAGCACCGAGTGGTGGCGATGACCCCGTCTGGGCGTCCACTCACGCAGGAGATCGTGGAAGAGCTCGCGCTCGAAGAGCACCTGACCGTGCTCTCCGCCCGCTTCGAGGGCTTCGATGAGCGCGTCGTAACCCACCTGGCTTCGGACGCGATCTCGATCGGTCCCTACGTCCTCTCCAACGGCGACCTGCCAGCTATGGTGCTCGTGGACGCGGTCGGGCGTCTCCTCCCGGGCGCGCTCGGGAGCGAGGAGTCGGGGCTGCAGGAGAGCTTCTCGGCGGAGCTCGAGCGGGGTGTGGAGTACCCGCACTACACGCGTCCGGCAGAGTTCCGGGGTTGGCCCGTCCCGGATGTCCTGTTATCCGGAGATCACAAGCGAATCGAAGAA
>DASYUZ010000057.1:0-2475 GCA_036000665.1 Gaiellaceae bacterium | reverse complement strand
GCGATCATGTCCACGGTCACGGCGATTCGCGGGTTGTACGAGTTGCGGAACGACTTGATCAGCTCGTCCGCCCTCCGGCCGGTCGCCTTGTAGGTGATCTTGGCGGCGAAGTCGTCGCCCTTGCCGAAGACCTCGCGCACGAGCTGGACGACGTCGTCGGCGTGGGCGTCGTCCTTGGCGAAGATGAGCGTCTTGGGCACGTCGGTGCGGCCGGGGAAGATCTCGGTGAAGAGGCGGTCACGGAAGGTCTCGAGCACAGTGCGGATCTGGTCCCGCGCGACGACCTCGCGATCGAGCGCCTCGGCGCCGTACGTCACGTCCTCGTCGAGCTGCTGCCAGCGCCGCGCCCGCGTCTTGCGGTCGCGGAACTGCGGCACGATCCCGGCCTCGACGGAGCCGCCGCCCTCGGTGATCTCGGTGCGGATCCTGTAGACGTCGAAGTCGACGTTGACCTCGTCGGCGACGGCCTGGTCGTGGGTGTACTCCATCACGAGGTTCTGGTTGAAGAAGCCGAACGCCTGCTTGTTCGGCGTCGCGGTCAGGCCGATCACGAAGGCGTCGAAGTAGTCGATCCCCTGGCGCCACACGCCGTAGATCGACCGGTGCGCCTCGTCCACGATCACGACGTCGAACGTCTCCGGCGGCACCTCCGCGTTGTAGTCGACGGCGACCGGCTCCTTCGGCGCGAGGTCGTACGCCGAGGCCTCGTCGAACTCCTCGTCGAGGTCGTCCCCGCGTAGCGTCGAGTAGACACGCTGGATCGTCGAGATCGTCACCCGGCTCACGTCGTCGATCCGCTTCGAGGAGAGGTGCTGGACGTTGTAGAGCTCGGTGAACTTGCGATTCGCGTCCGGCACGGTGAAGCCCTGGAACTCCTTCAGCGTCTGGCGACCGAGGTTCGCCCGGTCGACGAGGAAGAGGATCCGGCGGGCGTCGCCGTACCTGATCAGCCGGTACGCGGTGTTCGCGGCCGTGTAGGTCTTGCCCGACCCGGTCGCCATCTGGATCAGCGCCCGCGGGCGATTCGCGGCAAGCGACTCCTCGAGGTTCCGGATCGCGCGCCCCTGCGCGGGCCAGAGTCCCGTCTCGTCGAGCAGGGGAAGCTTCGCGATCCGGTGGCGCAGCGTCGGCGAGTCCGGGTGGCGGCGGATCTCGTCGAGCCAGCCGCCGAGCGTCTCGGGCCGGTGGAACCAGAAGACGTCGCGGCTCGTGGGGTACGGGTCGAGCGTGCTCGTGAATCGCGTCTCCGTCCCGGTCGACTGGTAGACGAACGGAAGAGCGCCCTCGACCGCCGTCGGGACGTCCGCGGGGATGCCGTCGACATACTTCGCCGTCTGCCAGGCAACGCCGGTGAGCGTCTCGCCCTCCTTCTTCGCCTCGAGCACCCCGGCAGCGGCTCCGTCCACGAAAAGCAGGTAGTCCGCGCGGCCATGAGGCGGCGCGAGGACGAACTCGCGGACGGCAACGCCGCGACCCGCGACAAGGTTGGCCTTGTCCGAATCCTGGACGACCCAGCCCGCACGCTCGAGCATCGCGTCGATCTCGACGCGCGCTCGTGCCTCCGGTGTCAGATACGTCGCTGCCAAGCCCGCCGCGTTGCCCTCAGACACCGCCCGAACTGTATGCGTCCAAAGCGATAGACGCTACTTCCCGCTGAAAAACGGTTGAGCATGCCGGGAGGTGGCTGGGGTTCGCGGTCGGGTGGCGTTGGTGGTTGGCGTTTCCTGTTCGATCAGGTGGGGAGCGCCGTCGGCTGCGGGTTGTGGGCGAGCGCACCTGCATCGCGGCCCGCTTCGCTTGGCTGATCGCGCCCTCGAGCAGGCCGCCATCGGTGCGAGCGCCACGATCGGGGATGTCGGCGATCACGAAGCCCTCGGCGGTGTCGGCGACCACGCGCCTTGTAGCCAAACTCGGTCGGACGGGCCGGGCTACCGATCCGGATCGGGCGCGCGTCGGGGTCAACCAGCGAGACGCGCCGGTCGGGGATCGTGCGCTGCCCGGCCAGGCGCAGCTCGGTCTGGGGCGAGGATCTGCTCCGCCGCCTCCAGCTCGCGCTCGAGCCGCTCCACCAGCGCGACGCTGGCGCGCTTGCGGCGCGCATCCCGGCGCGCGCCGCGCGCGCGCGCCTCACGCACCCTCTGCTCGGCGCGCTCGGCGATCTCCGCGGTCAGCCGGTCGAGCGTCCCCAACGCTCGCCGGCCACGCACGCGCGCCGCCGAGATCGCCCGCACCCGCTTGCCGACCAAGCGGCGGCGAGAGCGCAACAGCTTGCGCTCAACCGCGAGCGACAGCAGCCCCGCGTTCAGCTCCTCGAGCAGCCCCGGCCCGAGCCGCCTGGTCAGCTTCATCAGCCTGCTTCGGATCGGGCACCCGCCCCTCGAGCGCGATCCCGCAGAAGCGCCGCCAAGCTAAACGAGTCGACCACCTCCTTGCACAGCCTCTCATCACCGAGCCCATAGCGGTGCTTGAGGTACA
>DASYUZ010000056.1:0-21441 GCA_036000665.1 Gaiellaceae bacterium | reverse complement strand
GCGCGACGAGCTCGTCCCACGTCTTGACCGGCTGGACCTTCGGGTCGTCCGGGCGATACCAGATGACGCTCTTGGAGTTCGCCTTCGCGACGACGCCGTAGACGGTGCCGTCGACCGTGGTCAGGTCGGTCCAGGCCTTGCTGTAGTTGGCGTTGATCGTGTCCGGATCGAGCCCGAGATCCTCGAGCGAGATCAGCGACCCCTCGTTGGCGAGATCGGTGACGATGCCCGGCCGCGGGATGATCGCGACCATCGGCGGGTTGCCCGCCGCGATCCGCGAGCGGATCACCGGCAGGAAGTCTCGGGCCGATTCGTACTTCGTCTTGATCCCGGTCTTCTGGGTGAACGCGTTCAGGACCTTCTGGAACGCCTCCTGCTCACTGCCGCCCCAGAGCGACAGCACGCTGACCGTTCCGGTCCCCTTCTTCGACTCACCTCCGCCTCCGCCGCAAGCTGCTGCGACGACCGCAAGCGAGACGGCGAGGGTTAACGCCGCTAGGCGCAGCCCGTACCTCCTGATCAATGAGATCCCTCCTCCGACTTCTGGTAGATGCCGAGTCCGCTGCTTGGATCGAAGAAATGGAGTCCGGTCGTGTCGACGGCGATCTCCGCTTGCTCGCCGGGCCGGACCCGGGAGCGCGCGCCGAAGCGGCCGACGAGCACCGCGCCGCCGTCGCCCGTCGCCTTGGGCAGATCCGGCGCGCCGGCGTCGCGCGCCAGTTCCTTGACGTCTTCCGTGTACGCCGGCGTCGCGTCGCTCTGCACGTGAACGACGATCTCGGCCCCGAGCGCCTCCGTCAGGGCGACTTCCCCCTTCAACCTCCGCCCCGGCGGCACCTCGCTCGCGAGCGAGGCGTCCTCGAGATGCTCCGGCCGGATCCCGATGATCACGGTACGATCCTCGTACTCCTTGAGTGCGGGCCGCTCGCGCAGCACCTCGTCCTCGAGCGCGACCGTCTGGCTCCCGATCTTGACCCCCAGGCCGCCGTTCACACGCTCGAGCGTCCCCTCGAGCAGGTTCATCGCCGGACTGCCGATGAAGCCGCCCACGAACAGGTTGACCGGCTCGTCGTAGAGCTCCTGCGGCGAGGCGACCTGCTGCAGCTCGCCCTTGCGCATCACGGCCACGCGGTCGCCCATCGTCATCGCTTCGACCTGGTCGTGCGTGACGTAGATCGTCGTCGTGCCGAGCCGGTGCTGGAGCTGCGAGATCTCCGCGCGCATCTGCACGCGCAGCTTCGCGTCGAGGTTCG
Source organism: Gaiellaceae bacterium (assembly GCA_036000665.1). Taxonomy (GTDB): domain Bacteria; phylum Actinomycetota; class Thermoleophilia; order Gaiellales; family Gaiellaceae; genus JACCTU01. The sequence goes on along the minus strand of DASYUZ010000056.1, from coordinate 20,188 downwards.
ACAGCGGCTCGTCCATCAGGAACGCCTGCGGCTGCCGCACGATCGCGCGTCCCATCGCGACGCGCTGGCGCTGCCCGCCGGAGAGCGCACGCGGCTTGCGCTCGAGGAACGGCTCCAGATCGAGCACGCGTGCCGCGTCGCGGACGCGCTTGTCGATCTCGTTCTTCGGCGTCTTGCGGAGCCGGAGCCCGAAGGCGATGTTGTCGAAGACCGTCAGGTGCGGATAGAGCGCGTAGCTCTGGAACACCATCGCGATGTCGCGGTTGCGCGGGGCGACGTTGTTCACGACGCGTTCGCCGATCTTGAGCGTCCCCTCGCTGATCTCTTCCAGCCCCGCGACCATGCGCAGCGCCGTCGTCTTTCCACATCCGGACGGACCGACCAGGACCATGAACTCGCCGTCCTTGATCCCGAGACTCATCGCGTCGACGGCCCGCGTACCGTCGGGGTAAATCTTGCTTACGTTGTCGAACGTGACCTCAGCCATCCTTGAAACCCCCTTCTGGTGAGTGCGTTCCTACCACCCCGAAGGGCCGCTTGGCAACCGGAGCGATCACCGGGGTCGATGGGCGGCGAAGGTGAATACCTGCTGGAACGTCGGCCGGTTTGCAAAGCGCATCGTCCGCGGGAGCAGCCCGCCCGCGAAACGGATCCGTTCTGCGGCCGCGTCTGCGCGCCAGCGGGCAGGGTCGGCCCCCTGCGCGGCCTCGAGCTCGGCGGCGGCCCCGTCGAGCGCGGCCCACAGCGAGGCCCGGCAGGCGGCGAGGTCTCCAGCGCCGCAGAAGCGTGTGCGGTATGGGCCGGCCACGGGCCGTCGTCCGAGCAGCGTCCGCAGGTCTTTGTCGACGTAGCCGTACCACCCGCCGCCGAACGCGTTCGCGTTCGGGCCGGGCGCCTCGTGCCGACCGTTCAGCGCGGCCAGACGCGGGAGCAGCCGGCCGAGCACGGGTGACATCACGGCGTCGGCGATCTTCGGCCACGCGGCGTCCATGACGGCGGCACCCGGCTGGTCGATCTTTCCGTCGAGGTCCCTGTCGAGCCGGGTGTAACTCCAATCCTCCACGAGCTGCGCGGCCGTCTCGGCGCGCGACGTCGGTGCACGTCCCGTGTCGAGTACCGCCTTGACGGACGGCCACACTTCAAAGCGGCGCAGGTCGTCCGTCGCGGCGCGGTTCATGTCTCCGACGACCGAGGCCAGCGTGTTCTCGTCCGCTGGGGAGAGCTTCAGGAGCTCGACGCGGTGAACCGAGCCGTACGACCATTGATCGTCGGCCGCCGCGAAGCCGGGCGCGGGCTTGTTGTTCCAGTTCACGATGATCCCGGAGGGCGGGTTTACGACCTGCGGGTGTCGCGCGAATGGAAGGTAGCCGCGCCACTCGAAGTCGCCCGTTCCCAGCGTCGGGAGCCCCGCATCGACATTCGCCGCGCGCAGCGGGAGCCGCCCCGCCGAGTACGTTGCGATGTCGCGGTCGTCGGCGTAGTACCAGTTGAACGACATCTCGAGCTTCGACGCCGACCGCAGGAATTCCCTCGCGTTCCGCGGGACGTTTTCGTTCAGGTCCTTCCACGCGAGGCCGGAGAGCAGCTCGCGGCCACGTGTCGAGCGCTTCCGCGAGATCGCGACGCGCCGGCCGCCGACGGCCGCGTATCCGATCACCGGGCCGTGCACCGTCGTGCTGTACGTCAGGCGGCGGTCGGGCTCGCCCGCCGCGCCGCGCAGCATCCCGGCGTCGAACGCGTCCATCGCTCGGCACGAGCCCTGATAGCGGTAGTGCGTGTCGTCGCCGCAGAGCTCCTCGACGTAGTCGTCGATCAGGTCCGACGTCGACGACGTCAGGCTCCACACGAAGTCCTCGCCGCGCCCGAGCAGCACGTAGAACGAGACCCCTGGGAACGCGGCGCCCCGGGCGTTGATCCCGCCGCCGTGCAGGTCGAGCTCCATCAGGATCTGCGGGTAGAACTGTCCCGTCTGCGCCCCGGCGACGAAGAGCGGGTGCCCCGTCGCCGAGCGGTCGCGCCCCACGCGCCCCACGAGCAGCGCGTTCGACATCGTGGGGCGCCGCGCTGCTGCGCGCGCGACGCCGTATGTCACAGGCACGAAGCTGCCGTCGTCGATCGTGGCGGCGCCGGCGCCGGAGGACGCCTCCGTGCCCCACGGGAACGTGCGCTCGATCGTGGTCGGCGCGTCCGGGTTGTCCCTGTCGCGCAGGTCGTCGAAGACGATTCGGCCGCGGTCGTCGCCGAGCTGCCGCTGGAGCGCGTCGAGGAACATCGCGCGCCGCGTTTCGTCGCCGCCTCCGGCCCCGAAGACCGCGCCGATCAGCGCAGCCATCGCTGCGACGTCCTCCGCGCGCCACGGCTCGATTTGAACCCGGTTCGTGCGGTTGTACGCGTTGATGCCGCCGACGTAGTTGCGGAGGTCGGCGAGCATCTCTCGTCCCTCGGCGGTCTGCCGGAGCAGGCCAACCGTCGCCGTCAGCTGCTGCTCGGCTTGCGCGCTCGGCGTGAAGCCGCGACCGGACAGCGCGAACGAGAACGCGTCGACGCCGGGCACGTCGAGCGCGGCAATCCGCCCAGCAGCCCGGAGCAGCTGGAGCAGGAGGCCGCGGTCCTCGGCTGTCACCCAGCCGGCGCCGAACTCGACGTCCGCGCGCGTGCGGCCGAAGACGTGCGGCACGCCCCACCGGTCACGGACGATCCGCAGCCCCGTGCGCGGGCGGGCCGTCCGCTCCGGTCGTCCCTCGACGCCGAACCGCGCCGATTTGAAATACCGCTGGAGCTCGCGTTGCGTCACCGTGTTCCCGCGCGGCGTCAGACCGTCGTAGAGCGCGATCTGGTCCGTACTGTGCGGTCCCATGCCGAGGTCGCCGGCCTGGCCCGGCGGGAGAACGTTCAGCGCGATCGCTGCGAAGTCGATCCTCGGCGCGGCGGACCCGGCGGAGGCGCCGACGGCGAGGACGGCTGCCCCGACCGTGACGAGGAGCGCCCTCTTCACGTCGCGAGCCTACTCCAAACTACGCTCCGCCCCTGTGGAGCCCCTGCTCGCGTTCGCCGCCGCGCTCGTGTCGCTCCGGCTTGCTGCAGGCCTCGCGCGGCGTTGGCGCGCGCGCCGGGCCCCCGAGCTCGCCGCCTGGGCCGCCTCCCTCGTGTCGTACGCGCTCGCGTCCGGCGCGCTCGCCTGGGGCGCTGCCGCGGGCTGGAACGACGCGTCGTTCCGCGTCTACTACGTGTGCGGCGCCTTGCTCACCGCACCGCTGCTCGGCGCAGGCTCGCTGCTCTTCGCCGGGCGCCGCTGGGCGGCGCCGCTCGCGTTCGTCTACGTGGGCTTCGCCGTCGGCGTCGGCATCGCCGTCGAGCTGACGTCGCCGGTGCACGAGACGTCAATCCCCGGGGCGCAGGACCACCTCGCGTTTCTGCCTGCGCGCTTGCTCGCGATCCTCGCGAACTCGCTCGGGACGCTGGCAGTGGTCACGGTCGTAGTGCTGACGTTCTCAAGGAGACCAATTGGCAACGCGTTCATCCTTGCCGGCGTGGCCTCGGCGGCAGCCGGAAGCGCGGTCGCGGGGCTCGGCGTCGCCGAAACCTCACTGTTCATCGCGCTCGGCGCCCTGCTGCTCTACGTGGGATTCCTGCGGCGAACGTAAGGATTCTCTAAAGACGCCTGGACAGGCAACAAAACCCGATTAACGTCGGCCCGGGAGATAACCGCCGGTAGAGCTGCGGCCAGCTCTGTCTGCCGGCAAAGGGGGACGACGAACCATGCGACGACTGCTGACTGCAGCGTGCGTGCTCGCCGTTGCGTTCACCGCGGGTGTGATCGCGCCGGCGTCGCTCGCCGAAGACGAACCGCAGCCTGCGCCGATCACCGTCACGGGGGGCGACATCGGCGAGTACCTGCTCGACGACATCACGGCAGCACGCAAAGAGACGTGGCGCTGGGAACGCTTGATGCGCATGCCGTACAGCCAGACGTCACGCTCGGCGGAGCGCAGCAACGAAGCGGCCCATCGCCGCTGGGTACTCAAGATGTGGAAGCAGAAGGCCGCCCTGCGCAAGCGGCAGGCGAACCATCCACCCCGCCTCGGCGCATGGCTCTGCATCAATCGCTTCGAGGGGCGGTGGACCGACCCGAACGCGCCGTACTACGGCGGCCTGCAGATGGACATCGCCTTCCAGCGCACGTACGCCCCGGAGCTCCTGCGCAAGAAGGGAACGGCCGACAAGTGGACGCCGGTCGAGCAGATCTGGGTCGCCGAGCGCGCCTACCGCTCCGGCCGCGGCTTCACGCCGTGGCCCAACACGGCCCGCTCCTGCGGCTTGCTCTGACGCCACTGGCCGGCTGCGGCTCCCGCCGGGCGGAGCCCGGCTCCGCCGCCGCCTCGCGTCGCTGACCGCGCTCCAGTCGGGGGCCCGTGCTGAAGCACTGTTCCCCCTCCCTACGCACGCCCAGCAACGCGCCAGTGACGCCAGAGCTTCGCTTTAACGGAACGCGGGTAACGGGTCGATCGCCGCGCCGCGGATGCGCACCTCGAAGTGCAGGTGCGGTCCCGTGCTCTCGCCCGTCGAGCCGACGCGCCCGATCGGCTGTCCGACCGCGACGCTCTGCCCCTCGTGCACGAGAAACGCCGACAGGTGCGCGTAGACCGTCGACACGCCGAGCTTGTGCCGGATCGCGACCATGTTCCCGTAGCCGTCGAGCCAGCGTGCGATCGTCACGACGCCGGAGCGCGCGGCGAGCACGGGCGTGCCCGTCGGCGCAGGGAAGTCGACGCCGGTGTGGAAGCGCGCACCGCGCGGGCCGAAGCCGTCCGTGTACGGGACGTACAGCGGCGGCGAGAACGACAGCGGCGAGGTGGGCGGCGGTGCCGCCAGCGCGCGGAGCGTCGCCCGGCCTGCGGCGCCGTCCTCGGGCAGGCCGGCCCAGCGCTGGAACCTCCTCACAGCCGTCTCGGTGTGGGGACCGAAGTCGCCGTCGAACGTCCCCGAAGGAAAGCCGTGCCCGGCCAGGCGGAACTGCAGCGACGCCACGTCCCAGCCGCGCATCCCGCGCCCGAGCGCGCGCGTGCCGATCCCCGGCCGTCCCAGCGTCCCGAGCGCCTTGCGCGTCTGGGGGCCGACGACCCCGTCCACCGTCAGCCGTGCGCGGCGCTGGAAGACGCGCACGGCGCGCTTGGTGGCCGGGCCCTCGAGACCGTCGACCGCGCCTCCGTACAGGCCGTGCGCGCGGAGCGCGACCTGCAACGCCGCAATGCGGGCGTCGGCGGTCGCACCCGTCGCCGGAGCGACGAGTGTGAGCGCGAGGAGGGGCGGAGCGATGAGCGCTCCGAATCGCATGGGGCCGGAGCACGTTCGACCCGGCCCCTCGTTCTCCTACCCGCTCCTGACCCGGTCTCGCTCCAGCAGCTCCTCGAAGAGCACGCGGTAGTGGACGAACGCCCGCCGGAGCTCCTCCGTGTCGGCGGGACGCCCGAGGGGCACCTCGAAGTCGACGTCGGGGTAGCCGCGGTCGCGAATCGCTCGCCGGATCAGGTCGACGGCCTTGCGCACGGTCTCGGGCGGGTCGTCGACGAAACCGGCCTGAAGCTCCTGCCACACGAGCAGGTAGCGCTGGCGGACGGTCGGGTCGAGCGGTCGCAGCTCGAACGACTGGCGCGCACGCGCGTCGGCCTCGGCTTCGCGCGTCGACGGCTCATCAGCCGGGTCGCGCATCTGTCCCTCCTCGGTAGACGGCACCGCCGCAGAGGTGACGTTCGCATACCCCGGCCGGCCCCCATGGAAACGCGTACGCTCCCACCCGATGGGACGCGGGTCGTTGCCTCTGCGGCGCTGGCGGAACGACCGCCAGCGCAAGAAGAAGGAACGCGAGAAGCGGCAGGCCGCCGCGGCCGCGCCTAAGCCCTCAGCTTCTCGCGCAAGAGCTCGTTGACGGCCTTCGGGTCGGCCTTGCCCTCTGTCTGCTTCATCACCTGGCCGACGAAGAAGCCGAGCAGCCCCTCCTTGCCGCCGCGGAACGCGGCCACCTGGCCGGGGTTCGCCTCGAGGATCTCGTCGATCACGGGGGCGAGCTCGGACGCGTCCGCGACCACCGCCTCGCCGAGGTAGCGCTCGGCGGAGAAGTCCGGCGAGCCGCTGGCGGCCAGGGCCTCGACGAACGCGGCGCGCGGGATCCGCGCGCGCGCCTCGATCAGCTTCGCGAGCTCGTCGGCATTCACGGTTCCCGGCTCGACACCGGTCGCGGCGAGCTCGTTCATTAGCACGTTCGCGACCGCACGACGCTCGCCCGGCACGCGTGCGTAGAGCGCGTCGCGCCCCGTGGTCACGAGCTCGTGCGCGAGCTCGAAGCCGAGCTCACCCTCGACGCGGCGGATGCGAACGCCCGGCGCGTCGAGCAGCTGGCCGCGGAGACGTTCGACGTCGCGGGGCGGGTACTCGACCGGCACGAGGTCTGGCTCCGGGAAGTAGCGGTAGTCCTCGGCCTCCTCCTTCGTGCGCCGCGCCGTCAGCTTGTGGGTCGCAGCGTCGAAGTCGAACGTCTGCTGTACGACCACCCCGCCGGATTCCCAGACGCCGATCTGCCGCTCGATCTCGGCCTCGATCCCGCGCGCGATGAAGTTGAACGAGTTCATGTTCTTCAGCTCGGTGCGCGTGCGATGCCCCGTCTCGCCGCGCTCGCGCACGGACACGTTCGCGTCGACACGTAGCGTGCCTTTCTCCATCTCCGCGTCCGAGATGCCGAGCTCGACGATCGTCTGGCGCAGGAGCTGCAGGAAGCGCTTCGCCTCTTCGGCGGAACGCAGATCCGGCTGCGTCACGATCTCGACGAGCGGCGTGCCGCCACGGTTGAAGTCGACGTTCGTGTGCGCGGCGCCGCCGATCCGCCCGCTCCCGCCGCCGACGTGGACGTTCTTCGCCGCGTCCTCCTCGAGGTGCGCGCGGATGATCCCAACCTCACGGTCGCCTTGGGGCTCGGGCACCACGAAGACGCCGTTCGCGCACAGCGGGACGTCGTACTGCGAGATCTGATAGCCCTTCGGGAGGTCGGGATAGAAGTACTGCTTGCGGTGGAAGAGGGCTCGCTGCGCGATCTCGCAGCCCAGCGCGAGCCCGAGCTTCACCGTGTACTCGATCGCCTTCTCGTTCGGCACGGGCAGCGCGCCCGGGTGCGCGAGGCAGACGGGGCACGTGTGCGTGTTCGGCTCGTCGAAGTACGCGACCTCGCAGGCGCAGAACATCTTCGACCGCGTCTTCAGGTGGACATGGATCTCGAGCCCGATGACTACCTCCCACTCAGCCACGAAGGCGCTCCGGGACGTAGTCGAAGCCGATCGCCCGCTCCAGCGCGTGGCCGACCGCGAAGAGCCTGTTCTCGGCGAACTGGGGTCCGATCAGCTGCAGGCCGACAGGCAGGCCCTCCGAGAGTCCGCAGGGGATGTTCAGCCCCGGGAGGCCCGCCATGCAGGAAGGGATCGTCAGTAGGTCCGACGCGTACATGGCGAGCGGGTTGGCGGTGCGCGCGCCGAGCTCGAACGCGACCGTCGGCGAGGTCGCCGAGACGAGCACGTCGAAGTCCTCGAACGCCGCGCGGTGCTCGCGCAGGATCACCGTGCGCACCTTCTGCGCCTGCCCGTAGTACGCCTCGTAGTAGCCGGCCGAGAGCGCGTACGCGCCCAGCATGATGCGGCGCTTGGGCTCGTCTCCGAAGCCCTCGTCGCGCGTGCGCATGACCATCGCGTGGTAGTCGCCGTTGCCGGCGCGCGGGCCGTACCGGACGCCGTCATAGCGCGCGAGGTTGGACGACGCCTCCGAGGGCGCGATCAGGTAGTAGCAGGGCAGGCCGTAGTCGACCGAGAGCGGCAGCTCGCAGTCCCCCACCTCGGCGCCCAGCTCGCGCGCGGTTTCGATCGCCAGCTCGACGGCCTCGCGCACGCCGGGCTCGATCGCCTCCAGCTCCATCATCTGGCGCGGCACGCCGACGCGGATCCCCTTCAGGTCCTCGCGCTCGGGCAGCTCGACCTCTGGCACGTCGGCCGTCGTCGAGTCGCACGCGTCGCGGCCCGCGATGATCCGGTAGAGAAGCGCGCAGTCGCGCACGGTCTTCGTCGTCGGCCCGACCTGGTCGAGCGAGGATGCGAACGCGACGATTCCGTAGCGCGAGACGGTCCCGTACGTGGGCCGCAGCCCGACGATGCCGCAGAGCGCCGCCGGCTGCTTGATCGAGCCGCCGGTGTCGGAGCCGAGCGCCCAGGGCGCGAGCCCGGCCGCGACCGCCGCCGCGGAGCCGCCGCCGGAGCCACCGGGCACGCGCGAGGGGTCCCACGGGTTTCGCGACGGTCCGTACGCGGAGTTCTCGGTCGAGGAGCCCATCGCGAACTCGTCGGTGTTCGTCTTCCCGAGCGTCGCGAGGCCCGCGTCCTTGCAGCGCGCTGCGACCGTCGAGTCATAGACGGGGACGTAGCCCCTGAGGATCTTCGAGCCCGCCGTCGTCTCGATCCCCTTCGTGCCGATCACGTCCTTGAGCGCGATCGGCACGCCCTCGCGCTCGGGCTCGTCGACGAGCGTGAGGAAGCAGTGGAGCTCGGGATCGCGCTCGTCGATCGCGGTGCGGTAGGCGTCCCACAGCTCGCGCGCGGAGACCTCGCGCCGCTCGAACAGCCCGGTTGCCTCTTCGGCGGTCAGTCGTAAGGTGTCGATCACGCCTCGCGCACCTCTGCCGGCGGAGGCACGGTGAAGAAGCCGTCGTCCCGAGCCGGCGCGTTCGCGAACACGTCCTCCGGCGGCAGCGACGGCCGCGGCTCGTCGTCGCGCCAGACGTTCACCAGGTCGAGCGGATGCGACGTCGGCGGCACGTCCGCCAGGTCGAGCTCGGAGACCTTCGAGACGGCTTCGAGGATCGCGGACAACTGCTCGGCGAAGCGCTCGACCTCCTCCTCGGTCAGATCGAGGTGCGCCAGCTGCGCGACGTGGAGCACCTGTTCGCGGGTGATGGCCATGCGCGGATCCTCCCAGAAAGACCGAGGGCCCCTTCCGGGGCCCATCGGCGACTTAACGTGGTTCCGGAAAAGCTACGAAGCGGGGGCGGTCACGTTCGCGGCCTGTGCGCCCTTGGGGCCCTGCACGACCTCGAACTCAACCTTCTGACCCTCTGTGAGGGACTTGTACCCGTCCATCGTGATGGCCGAGAAATGGACGAAAACGTCTTCGCCACCCTCACGCTCGATGAACCCGTAACCCTTCTCGTTCGAGAACCACTTGACGGTGCCCTGAGCCAACTACTTCCTCCTTACAGACAAGCGACGGCTCGGGCACCGAGCCGCCGACCATGGTTAAGCGGGCCGAACTTTAGCAGGGGTCAGGGGAAGGGCAATAGCCCACGCCGGTATTTCGCTGCCCGAACCGTGTTCTCCAGCAGCAACGCGATCGTCATCGGGCCGACTCCGCCTGGGACCGGAGTGAGGAAGGCCGCGACCTCCGCGACGCCCGGATCGACGTCCCCGAGAAGGCCCGTTTCCGTCCGCGTGATCCCGACGTCGATCACCGCGGCGCCGGTCTTGACCATGTCCTCGGTGATCAGGCCGGGCTGTCCGACCGCCGCGACAAGGATGTCCGCCTCAAGCGTGTGCCGCTGCAGATCCTCGGTGCGGGAGTGGCAGATCGTGACCGTCGCATGCGCGGCGAGGAGCAGCAGCGAGACCGGCTTCCCCACGATGATGCTGCGCCCGACGACGGTCGCCCGGGCGCCCGCGCTCCGGATCTTGTACTCGGTGAGCAGCCGCATGATCCCGAGCGGAGTGGCGCCGATGTGTGCAGGGCGCCCGAGCAGCAGCTGGCCGGCGTTGCGGGGCGTCAGCCCGTCGACGTCCTTCTCCGGGCGTACGGCGGCGAGCACCTTCAACTCGTCTAGGTGATCGGGAAGCGGGGTCTGCACGAGCAGGCCGTCGATCTCGTCGTCGGCGTTCAGCCCCTCGACGATCGCGAGCAGGTCGTCCTGTGGGATGTCGGCCGGGAGCCGCCGGTCGATCGTCCGGATGCCGACCTCGGTCGCCGCTTTGTGCTTCTGGCGCACGTAGACGTCGGACGACGGATCGTCGCCGACGAGCACCGTCGCGAGGCCGAGCGACCCGAGCTGCTCGACCTCGTGGGCGACCTCGGCGCGCAGCTTCGTAGCAACGGCGCGCCCATCCATCAGTGTCGCGGGCACGCGCCTAGGGCACCGCTCGCGGTGCCCGCTTCAGGACGTGCGGGCTTCGCCCGTACGTCCGTCTGCGACCCCAAGCCCAAGCCTGCCGAGCTCTCCGACCCACGCTCCCCACAGGCACCGCTCGCGGTGCCCCTTTGAGGACGTGCGGGCTTCGCCCGTACGTCCGTCTGCGACCCCGAGCCCAAGCCTGCCGAGCGATCTGACCCACGCTCCTTACGAGAGCGGCAGCCGGACGTCGCTGACGTCGAGGCCGAGCGACTCCGCCAGGCGAACGCCCTGCTCGAGGTCCTCGTGCAGCCGCTGGACGTCGCGGGACTCCATCGCGCGTCCGATCCAGGCGCGCTCGCGCGGCCGCCAGAGCGCGTGCGCGGCGAAGATCGGGAGCAGCCTGTTCGCGGCGTCGATCAGCCGTTGCTTTGTCTTCTTGGAGGCCGTCTGGAGCAGGACGCGCTCGTACGCCATGCCCGCGCCGTGGTGGATTCCGTCGTCGGTGGCGAGACGGTTGCAGAGATCCTCGAGCACGGTGCCGCGCGACGAGCGGGCGATGAGGCGGAACCGGGGGATGATCAGGCGCTCATAGAACACCTGCATCAGGAACACCTTCTCCTCGAGCGTGTCGGCATCGAGCGTCATGTGCGCGAGCTGGTCGAGGTGCGGGTCCTGCTCGGCCGTGCCGCCGACCTGGCCGATCAGCTTCAGCCACGCCTCGGTGTGGCGCGACTCGTCCTGCACCATCGTCGAGTAGTAGAGCTTCGCCTCGGGGTCCGGCGCGATCCCGAGCAGCTGCGCCGACATCTCGACCGCGAGCTGGTCGGCCTGCAGCTGCTGCGTCAGCACCGAGCGCCAGACGTCGTTCCGCCGCGCGCGCTTCTCCGCGGAGCCTTTGGTCTCAGGGATCGGTGCGAGCTCGCCCCAGGGAAGGTCGCGCACCTGCCACTCCGCGCGCTTCGCGAGCTCGTAGAAGCGCAGGACGCCCGCGTACGCTTCCCGGCCGGGGGCCTCGGCCTGCCGCAGCTCGATCGCCATCCGGGGGGAGACTAACGCTCCCGCCCGCCGACGTAAGCTCCCGCCGTGAGCCTCCGCCGCTGGCCGCGACGCAACGACGCCGATTCGATCCGTGCCCGGCAGGACGTCGTGCGGGAGCGGACCGACGACGGAGAGGTGCTCTGGGACGACCTCGGGCCGTGGGCCTCCGCGAACGAGGCGCTCACCGGCGTGGCCGTCCTGCCGGTCTCTGTGATCGGGCCGCTGCCGATCTCGCTCGGGGCGTACGAGCTGCGCGAGCCGGACGGGATCGTCGTCGAGACCGGCCGCGGGACCGACGACGTCTACGTGCCGCTCGCCCATACCGAGGGCGGGTTGTCCGCATCGCTCTACCGGGGCGCGCGCGCCGTGGCCGAGTCGGGCGCGTTCCGGACGTTCGTGCTGCAGGACCGCATCACGCGCGCAAGCTGTTTCGTGTGCGCCTCCACTGGAGAAGCCGTCGCGCTCGCACGTTGGATCGAGGACGAGCTCGACGCGATGCGCGCCTGGCTCGAGACGAGCGACGATCCATCGCATTCGTCGTGGGCGAAGCTTCGCGAAGTGAAGACGCACGTCGTTGGTCCGATGTGCCACGTCCTCTGGCGCTGGACGACCGGCGACGCCGTCGGTGCGAACATGATGACGCGCAACTCGTACCTGCTGAACATGGGCTACGTGCGCGAGCGTGCACCGGTCGCGATCGACCGCGTGGTCCTCGAAGCGAACATGGGCGGCGACAAGAAGCCCTCGTTCGAGTACTTCCAGGGCGGACACGGCAAGACCGTGCTCGCCGAAGCGACGCTGACCGAGGAGGCGGTGCGGCGCGTGCTGCGCACGACGATCGACGACCTGCTCGAGCTCGCCTGGGCGGGGACGCACGGCGCCGTCGCGTCAGGCATGCAGTCGGTGGCGTTCACGCCGGCGTCGGCGATCGCAGCGATCTTCGCAGCGACCGGCCAGGACCTCGGGATGGTCGGTACGAGCTCGATGGCCCACGGCGTCGGCAAACGCGTCGAGGGCGGCCTCAACGTCTCGATCCGTCTCCCCGGCCTCGAGGTTGCGACCGTGGGAGGCGGGACGACGCTGCCGTACGCGCGTTCCTGGCTCGCCCTGATGGGCTGTGCCGGCGGCGGCAGGGTCTACCGCTTCGCGCAGATCGTCGCCGCCGCGGCGCTCGCCCTCGAGATCAGCGCGTCGGCCGCGATGGCGACGGCCGGCTCGGAGAATTTCTTCCGCGCCCATTCCGACCGGGGCGGGCTGCGCTGACGCGAGGTGCCAGGCACCCTTGAGGGTGGTCGAGGGTTAGTTGGCGGAAGTGTGACGATTCCTCCACACCACGACCCGTCGTGCTGGGGCTGCGGCGAGAACCCGAACGGGATCCACCTGCCGGTTCCGACGGCGGAGGGCGCTACCGAGTACGAGGCTCGATTCTCGTTCGACGAGCGGCACCAGGGCGGGCCGGGAATCGTCCACGGCGGCCTTGTCTCCGCGGCGCTCGACGAGGCCTGCGGGCTGCTCGCGACGTGGCACCGCTTCCCGTCGGTGACGGCGCGCATCTTCGTTCGCTACCGGCGCCCGGTGCCGATCAACCGGGAGCTGCTCGTCCGCTCATGGGTGACGGGCAGCCACAGCCGCCGGGTCCACGTCGACGGCGAGCTCCGCGAGGGCGACGAGATCCTCGCGGAAGCACGCGGCGCGTTCCTCCACGTCCCGCTCGAGCACTTCCTCCAGACGCCCGAGGGCCGGGCGGCAGGCGAGGCCTGGCGCGAGCGGCTCGAAAAGCGCTCACCTCCATAGGGCTTTCTGCCGATAGACGAGGAGGATCCAGCCGCACGGATCGGAGCCCCTCGCATGTTCAGGATGTTCATCATCGCCGCGTTGATCGTCGCCACGATGGTCGCGCTCAAGGACGGACGACCGCTGAAGAAGACCGGCCTCGTCGCCACGTGCACGGAGGTCGCAACGCCGCCCGGGCAGAGCGGCTACTGGGAGGCGTGCAGGGCGGGCAAGCTCGAGGGCCGGCCCGATCTCACGCGCAGGCCGTGCGACCGCGCCGGCATCGTGGAGAACGTCGAGTACTGGCGCTGCCCCGAGCGCCTCGGCAGCGGCCCGAACGCCTAGCTAGCTCGACCGGTTCGCGCCCCAGGGCCGCGGGTATCCCACAGGCGTGGCCTACGAACTGAAAGGTGAGCAGGAGTCGGTCAACCGCGTACTCGCCGACGCAGTCGCCGCGTTCGAGCGCGCCTACGTCCCGTACGTACTGATCGGCGGCCTCGCGTCGGCCGTCCACGGCCGCCCGCGGACGAGCCGCGACATCGATGTGCTCGTTCGTCACGAAGACGCGAAGCGCGCGCTCGCAGCGCTCGGCGACGCCGGCTTCGAGACCGAGGAGACGAACCCGCAGTGGATCTTCAAGGCGACGAAGGACGACGTGCAGGTCGACCTGATCTTCTGGCTCAAGGGCGACATCTACCTCGACGACGAGATGCTCGAGCGCTCTGAGGAACGCGACATCGACGGCGTGCGCGTCCGCGTGATCCCGCCGGAGGACCTGATCGTCGTCAAGGCGGTGATCCACGACGAGCAGACACCGCGGCACTGGGGCGACGCGCTCGGCGTGATCGCGGACAGTGAACTCGACTGGGACTATCTCGCGCGCCGCGCGCGAAAGGGCGCACGCCGCGTGCTCGCGCTGTTGCTGTACGCGCAGTCGAACGACCTCGTCGTGACCGACGAGACCGTGCGTGCACTCTTCGACTCGCTTTACGGCGAGGGCGCGTAACGAGAGGCGTTCTAGGTGCGCTTCCAGTCGCCGAAGGCGGCCAGCAGCGCAGCCTCGGCCTCGGGCGAGATCGAGCTCGGCTCCAGCTTTCCCGTCAGTGCGATCGTCACGCGTATCTGCTCGAGATAGGTCGTGCACCCGTCGCACGCGGTCAGGTGCTTCTCGAACAGCCGCCGCTCGCGGCGCGGCAGCGCGCCCTCGAGATAGTCCGTCACAAGCTCGACGAGCTCCTGGCAGCTGAGCGATCGGTTGCGGTTGAAGATCACGTGGCCTCCGAGACGTACTCCTCCAGCGCACTGCGTACCTTGGAGCGCGCGCGGTGGAGCAACACCCGTTGATTTGTCTCCGAGACCTCCAGCGTGTTACGGACCTCCTCCGAGCTCCAGCCCTCGACGTCGCGCAGCGTGATCACCGCCTGCTGTGCCGGCGGGAGCGCCTCGATCGCGGCCTCGATGACGCCAAGCGTCTCTCGAGCCAGCAGCGCCTGCTCCGGGAGTGGCGCCGGCGGCACCGCCCAGCCGCCAGGGTCGACCGGATCGTCCGGCGGGAGAAACCGTGTGGGGTCGACAACGGACCCCGCGAGGGCGGGGTCATCGAGCGCAGAAAACGGGATCGAGCGGCTCTCGCGGACCCCCCGGGTCTTCGCCGTGTTCGTCAGGATGCGGAAAATCCACGTCTTGAGCGACGACCGGCCCTCGAAGCGGCCGATGCCGTTGAGAACGCCGAGCCACGTCTCCTGCACGACCTCTTCCGCAACCGAGCGGCTCGAGACGTAGATACGCGCCACGCGCAGCAGCGAGGCCTGGTACATGCGGATCAGTTGCTCGAACGCAGCCTGGTCGCCCGCCCGCAGCGCCTCGACCAAGCGTTGCTCCGAGACCGCGAGCGTCACGGCTCGAGTCTACGTCGAGGTCAAGAAGACGCGCGCAGGCGCACCGTCCGAACCAACGAGCTTGAGCGGCGCACAGACCAGCCCATAGTCGCCCGGCGCCACGCCGGAGAGGTCGAGGCCCTCGACCGGAACCACGCCGGCCTCGAGCAGCACCTGGTGCGCCGCCTCGTCGCCGATCGAGAGGTAGTCGATCCCGACGAGCTGCACGCCACGCTCGACGAGCAGCTTGGCGCCGTCCTCGCGGAGCGAGAGGAATTCCTCGGCGAACGCTTCGCGCGACCAGAGCTCCGAGTTCCGCGTCTTCAGCAACACCCGCTCGCCCTGGACGCCGACGGTCTCGAGCGTCTCCGCGTCCAGTGACGAGGCAGCCGTCGCGTCGAACACCGTCGCCGGGCCGACGAGCACGTCGAGGAGCAGCTCGTCGCTGCCCGCGCCGCCGTCGACGAAGTGCACGGGAGCATCGACGTGGGTCCCCGTGTGAACGCCGAAGGCGAGCCGGCTCACGTTGTACGCCGCGCCGTCGGCCATCGAGATGGTGCGCTCCAATTCCACGACCGGATCGCCTGGGTATGTCACCATCCCCGGCCGGACCGGAACGCTGACATCGATGATGTTCACCGTAACGCCCGCACTCGCCGCGTGACTGTACGCCAATGCACTCGACGCCAGGAGGTGCGCCGATGGAACGCTACGACCTGATCGTGATCGGCGCCGGTTCGGCCGCGCGTGACGCCGCGCAGAAGGCTGCCAAGGAGTACCGCGCGAAGGTTGCGCTGATCGAGAGCACACGCTGGGGCGGCTCCTGCCCGAACGTGGCCTGCAAGCCGACGAAGGCGTACCTCGTCGCGGCGGAGCTGCACCGGGATCTGCGCGTGAACGGCACGAGGTGGGGCCTCGACGCGCCGGCCCGGGCCGACCTCGCGCGTATCCACGCCTGGAAGGAGAACTTGCGCAAGCCGCAGCCGAAGTGGGTCGAGGAACTCCGGTCGAACGGCTTCGACACGTTCGAGGGCAAGGCGGGCTTCGTCGACCCCCGCACCGTGCGCGTCGACGGCCGCGAGCTCGTCGGCGACCGCATCCTGATCGCGACCGGGTCGCGTACCGCCGTCCCGCCGATCCCGGGTCTCCCCGAGGACTGGGTCGACCACGTGACCGCCCTCGATCTCGAGGAGCTGCCCGAGTCGATGCTCGTGCTCGGCGGCGGCCCCGTGGGACTCGAGTTCGCGCAGATCTTCGCGCGCTTCGGCACCCGCGTTACCGTCGTCCAGGCCCCGGCGCGCATCGCGCCGCGCTCGGACGCCGACGCGGCCGAAGAGCTCGCCGCAGCGCTCGAGGAGGAAGGCATCGAGATCATCACGGGCACGACGGTCGAGCACTTCGAAGGCAGGACTGCGATCCTCGAGAACGGCCGCACCGTCGAGGCGCAGACCGTGTTTCTAGCTTCGGGCCGGGCACCGAACGTCGAGGACCTCGGCCTCGACCGCGTCGGGGTCAAGACGCGTCGCGCCGGCATCGAGGTCAACGAGCGGATGCGAACGAACGTCAGCGGGATCTGGGCCGCGGGCGACGTGACCGGCATCGCGCAGTTCACGCCGATCGCGCAATACCAGGCGCGAATCGCGGTCGAAGGCATGTTCGCGCCGAACGGCCACGCGGCCGACTACTCGATCCTGCCCACCGCGATCTTCACCGACCCGGAGCTCGGCGGCGTCGGCCTAACCGAGCACGAGGCGCGCGAGCGCGGCCTCGACGTCGAGATCTCGACCCATCCCGTCGCACATGTGACGCGCTCTCAGTACGTCACTGAGAAGCACGGCGTGTACAAGCTCGTCTACGAGCGCGACTCGCGCCGCGTCCTGGGCATCCACGTCGTGAGCCGGAACGCGAGCGACATCGTGCAGGGGTTCGCGCTCGCCCTGCGCTTCGGGGCGACCGTCGACGACCTCGCCGGCGCGCACCACATCTACCCCTCGTGGGGCGAGGGGGTGAAGGCGGCCGCGGAGAAAACGCGGCCGGCGCCGGCATGGGCAGCCGTCAGCTGAAGGCTGCGCGCGTCTCGAGCCAGTCCTCGAAGCGCGCCCATTTGTGCAGATACGCCTCGAGCAGGATCAGCCCGCGTTCGAACTCGATCCGGGTCAACGTGGCGCAGTAAGCACAGAGGTGGAGGCCGTCGGGGTCGGCTCGATCCTCGAGCTTGCAACGAACACACATGTCCTAGAGACAACGGTCGAGTGCCGCCCGAGGTTTCGGGGCGCCAAAAGGGGCCTATTCTTCGACCGTGACTGCGGCTTTTGACGCTGAGCGGCTTCGCCGCCTGCAGCTGGTTACCGATGCCGCCCTAGCGCACCTCACGCTCGAGGAGCTGCTCGAGGCTCTCCTCACCCGCACGCGAGACGTCCTCGACGCCGACACATGCGCGGTGCTCCTGCTCGATGAGGCGGGCATGGAGCTGGTGGCGCGGGCCGCAGTCGGATTGGAGGAGGAAGTCGAGCGCGGTGTCCACATCCCCGTGGGGCGGGGCTTCGCCGGCCGTGTTGCAGGCGAGCGGCGAGCGGTGGTGATCGAGGACGTCGACCACGCGGACATCGTCAACCCGCTGCTTCGCGAGAAGGGAGTTCGGTCGCTCCTCGGCGCGCCGCTTCTGATCGAGGATCGCGTGATCGGCATCGTGCACGTCGGCACCCTCGTGCCGCGTAGGTTCGACGAAGCCGACATCGAGCTGCTGCAACTCGTCGCCAACCGAATTGCGATCGCGATCGAGCACGCCCGGCTCTACGAGGCCGAGCGGGACGCGCGCATCAGGCTCGAGAACGTCCAAGCGGTCACGGACGCGGCGCTCGAGCATCTCGGTCTCGACGAACTGCTCAGCGAGCTGATGGTGCGGATCCGCGAGATCCTCGCCACGGACACCGGTGCCATCCTGCTCCTGGACGACCGGGGCAGGCAGCTCGTGGCGCGTGCGGCCGTCGGCCTCGAAGGAGAGGTCGAGCGCCGCATCCCCGTCCCGATCGGACGCGGCTTCGCCGGGCGCGTCGCATCGGAGGGTCGTCCGATCGTGCTCGACGACGTGAACCACGCGGACCTCCACAACCCGCTGCTCCGGGAGAAGGGCATCAAGTCGCTGCTCGGCGCTCCCCTCCTTGTCCGCGGGGAAGTGATCGGCGTGGTTCACGTCGGCACGCTCCAGCCGCGTGCGTTCACGCCCGAGGACATCCACCTCCTTCAGCTCGTCGCGGAGCGCGCAGGCCTCGCGATCGAGAAGGCGCGTTTGCACGAGGACGTGCTCCGGCTCGACAAGCTGAAGCTCGACTTCGTTGCCGTCGCGTCGCACGAGCTCCGCACGCCGGCAACCTCGGTCTACGGGATCACTGCGACGCTGCGCGAACGCGGGGACTCGCTGCCGCCGGAGCAGCGCGAGGAGCTGGAGGAAGCGCTGTGGCAGCAGGCCGATCGACTGCGGCGGCTGATCGAGCAGCTGCTCGACCTCTCGCGCCTCGACGCGCGAGCGCTCTCGATCGATCCTCGACGGCTCCGCGTGCGCACGGTCGTCGACGACGTGGTGGACGCCCTCGCGCGCCACAGGCCCGCCGACGTGATCGTCGACGTCGACAGCGAGTTGGACGCCGTCGTCGACCCGGTGGCGTTCGACCGCGCACTCTCGAACCTGCTCGCAAACGCGCTGCGCCACGGCGAGCCGCCGGTCCTGGTGACGGCCGAGCGACGGGACCGGCATCTCCGGGTCGCGGTCGAGGACGCGGGGCCGGGTGTGCCGCCGGAGCTCGTCCCGCGGCTGTTCGACCGCTTCGAACGGGGCGAAGAGGGACCCGGCAGCGGCCTCGGCCTCGCGATCGCGAAGGCGTACGCGCACGCGAACGGCGGCGACGTGATCTACGACATGGGGGCGCGCGGCGCGCGCTTCGAGCTCGTGCTGCCGCTTAGGACCTGATCTCGAGCATGCGGAGGCCGCTGAAGTCGAGCCAGGTGCGGTCGCTGCTGCGGACGATCTTCATCAGCACGCTGTCGCACACTGGGCACCGCGCCACTGCTCCGGGCGCCCGGAGGTAGACGTGCAGCGTCGCCACCTCGCCAGTTCGCCCGCACGAGGCGCAGACGCCGGTTGCGATCGTCATCTCGATCCCGAACAGCTCGAGGAAGGTCCCGCCCAGCGCGTTTCCGTCGACGTAGTCCATCAGCGTCCTCCAGTCGCTCCGAACCGCTCGGTCTTCACACGCTCGGGTCGGTAGCCGAGGGCAACGAGGCCTCCCGCGACTGCCTCGACGAAGCTCGTCGGCCCGCACACGAACGCGAGCGGCTCGTCTTGCGCGGGGAATGCGACCTGCTCGAGCAGCTCTTGGTCGACCCGCCGCGCGTGGCCCGTCCACCCGGGCGGCTGCGAGCGCGTGAGCGTGTGCACGATCTCGAGACCGTCGCCTGCGAGCCGTTCGAGCTCGTCGCGGTAGATGACATCGTCGAACGTTCGTGAGGAGTAGAGCAGGCGCGTCGGGACCTCCGTGCCCGCGCCGGCTCGAGCGCGGATGATCGACATCAGCGGGACCACTCCCGAGCCGCCGGCCACGAGGAGGAGCGGCCCGCCGTGCTTGGGCTCCCAGACGAAGTAGCCGCCGATCGGCCCGCGGATCTCGATCCGGTCGCCCTCACGGAGCTCGTCGACCAGATACGGCGAGACCTCGGCGTCGTCGAGGCGCTCGACGGTGATCGCGACGCGCTCACCGGGCGGCGACGCGATCGAGTAGCTGCGCTCGGCGCGGTAGCCGTCCTCGGCGGTCAGGCGGACGTCGAGGTGCTGCCCGGCGCGGTGCCCGCCCCACTCAGGGACGTCCAAGACGATCGTGCGGACCCGCGGCGTCTCCTGGATCGTCTCGACGACGTCCGCGAGCTGCCAGGTCAGTCGCCCCAGTAGCGCTGTTCCTGCCACGGGTCGCCGTAGAGGTGGTAGCCGTTCGACTCCCAGAAGCCCGGCTCGTCCTCGTCGAGGAGCCGGAACCCGCGCACCCATTTCGCGCTCTTCCAGAAGTAGAGGTGCGGCACGAGCAGGCGCGCCGGCCCGCCGTGCTCGGGCTCGAGCGGCTCGCCGTCGTAGGCGTACGCGATCCATGCCTTGCCGCCGGTCACGTCGTCCAGCGGCAGGTTGGTCGTGTACCCGCCGTCGCAGAACGCGAGCAGGTAGGCCGCGTCGTGCTCGACCTGCTCGAGCAGCGTGTCGACGGACACCCCCTCCCACGTCGTGTCGAGCTTCGACCAGCGCGTGACGCAGTGGATGTCGACGGTCACG
>DASYUZ010000055.1:0-7776 GCA_036000665.1 Gaiellaceae bacterium | reverse complement strand
CGCGTACCTCGCGGTCGTCCCGCTCGGGTTCCTGCTCTGGCAGACGTTCGTCTCGAACGGGCACCTGACACTCGAGCGCTTCCGCGACGCCTACGGCAAGGTCGGCCTCAGCGAGATGGCGCTGAACTCGATGGCGTTCGCCGTCGGCTCGACGGTGATCGCGGTCGGGCTCGGCACGACGCTCGCCTACCTGATCGTGCGCACGGACGTGCCCTTCAAGCCGCTGATGATGGCGGCCTCGCTCGTGCCGCTGATCATTCCCGGGGTCCTGCACACGATCGCCTGGATCTTCCTCGCGAGTCCGCAGATCGGAATCCTCAACCAGAACGTGATCGGGCCGCTGACCGGCGGGCGGGCGTTCGACATCTTCAGCATCCCCGGGATGGTGATGGTCGAGGGGCTGCACCTCGCGCCCCTCGTCTTCCTCCTGATGGTCGCGTCGTTCCGCTCCATGGACCCGTCGCTCGAGGAGTCGGCGATCATGAGCGGCGCGCGGCTGCCGACGGTGATCCGGCGCGTGACGCTCCCGCTCTCGCGACCGGCGCTCTACGCCTCGATCCTGATCATCGTCGTGCGCGCCCTGGAGTCGTTCGAGGTGCCCGCGTTGCTGGGCCTGCCCGGCGGCGTCTGGGTCTTCACCTCGCGCATCTGGCGCGTGCTCAAGGACAAGCCGCCCGACTACGGAGCGGCAGGCGCGCTCGCGATGTCGCTGCTGATCATCACGTCACTGCTCGTCTTCTGGCACTCGCGCCTGGCGAAGCGTGGCCGGGCCTACCAGACGGTGAGCGGCAAGGGCTTCCGGCCGCGCCCCGTCGAGCTCGGCATCTGGCGCTGGCCCGCGACGTTCCTGATCGTCACGTACTTCGTCGTCGCGGTGGTGCTCCCGCTGTCCGTGCTCGCGTACGCGTCGACGCAGCTGTTCTACTCGCCGCCGTCGCGGTACACGCTCTCGCACATGACATTCGACGCGTACAGGAACGTGATCCATACAGACCTCTTCGCGAGCTCCGTGAAGAACTCGATCGTCCTGGGGCTCGGCTCCGCGACGACGGTGATGCTGCTCGCCGCGGTGGCGTCGTGGGTCGTGGTGCGCACACAGCTTCCGGGCCGCTGGCTGATCGACGACCTCGCGTTCCTGCCGTTGATCGTCCCGGGACTCGTCCTCGGCGTCGCGATCCTCTTCGTCTACCTGCGCTCTCCCATCCCGGTCTACGGGACGCTCTGGATCCTCTTCCTCGCCTACCTGACGCGCTACATCCCGTACGGGATGCGCTACGCGTCGACGTCGATGTTCCAGATCGGCCGGGAGCTGGAGGAGTCGGCCATGACGAGCGGCGCCGGCTGGTTCCAGTCGTTCCGGCGGATCATCCTGCCCCTGCTCGTGCCGGGCCTGCTCGCGGGGTGGATCTACATCGTGATCGTCTCGGTGCGCGAGCTCTCGAGCACGATCATCCTCTACTCGCCGGGGAAGCAGGTCCTGTCGATCGTGATCTGGGAGCAGTGGCAGAACGGCGAGTTTCCCGAGCTGGCGGCGGTCGGGATGATGATGGTCGGGGCGCTTGTCCTCCTCGTCGCAGTCGCGTACAAGCTCGGTGCCAAGATTGGCGTCAGGGAGGGCTGACCGGTGCTCACGATCACACACCTCGTGAAGACGTTCGCGGGCGGGCGCGCGGAACGCGACCGCGTCCGCGCCGTCGACGACGTCAGCTTCGACGTGCAGGACGGTGAGCTCTTCACCCTGCTTGGCCCGTCGGGCTGCGGCAAGACGACGACCCTGCGCTCGATCGCGGGGCTCGAGACCCCCGACAGCGGCGAGATCCGGGTCGCAGACCGGGTCCTGTTCTCGTCGAAGCAGCGGGTCCGCGTGCCGGCGAACGAGCGCGGCCTCGGGATGGTGTTCCAGTCGTACGCGATCTGGCCGCACATGAACGTCTACAAGAACGTCGCCTTCCCGCTGCAAGTGCTGCCGCGACGGCGGCGACCCGGCCGGAAGGACCTGCGCGAGCGCGTCGAGCGCGTCCTCGCCGCCGTGCAGCTCGACCAGCTCGCGAGCCGCCAGGCGACCGACCTCTCGGGCGGCCAGCAGCAGCGGCTCGCGCTCGCGCGCGCGCTCGTGATGGAGCCGCCGCTCCTGCTCCTCGACGAGCCGCTGTCGAACCTCGACGCGAAGCTCCGCGAGGACATGCGCTTCGAGCTCAAGCGGCTCCAGCGCGAGCTCGGGATCACGGGCGTCTACGTCACCCACGACCAGGTCGAGGCCCTGGCGATGTCGAACCGCGTCGCCGTCATGCGCGCGGGGAAGATCGAGCAGATCGGGCGTCCGCGCGAGGTGTACGAAGCGCCGAAGTCACGCTTCGTGGCGGACTTCATCGGCACGTCGAACTTCATCGAGGGCGTTGTCGAGGCCCGCGAAGACGGGCTCTATCGCGTGCAGACGCCGGACGGCGAGCTGCGCCTTCGCTCCGACCTCGACTTCGCCGTGGGCGACGCGGTCGTCGTCGCTGCGAGGCCGGAGCACCTCACGATCGAGGCCGGTCCGTCGTTGAACGGCCCGACGCCGAACCGGTGGCGCGGCCGCGTCGAAGCGCGGGCGTTCCTCGGCGAGTCGGTCGACCATGTGATCTCCGTTGGCTCGCGCGAGATCCGCGCGCGCTGCAACCCGTCGATCTCGATCCCGGCGGCGACCGAGGTGACGGTGACGTTCCCCGAGGAGGCGTGCTCGCTGATTCCTGCGGGTGACTAGCCGGCGGGTCGCGTTGCTGGCGCTCGCGCCGGTCTACGCGTCCGTCTTCCTGTTCACCGCGGGGATGAGCTCGCTGCAGATCCTCGTCCCCGTGTACCTGTCGCGGGCGGGCGAGCTCGGACCGGCAGCGATCGGGACGATCATCGGCGTCTTCGGCGTCGCGTCGCTCGCGGCGCGCCTGCCGGTGGGCCTGGCGTACTCGACGCGGCGTGCGACTGCCTTCCTCGTCGTCGGCGGCGGGCTCTCGGCCCTCGCGTTCGCGCTCATCCCGCTCACGGAGAACTCGCTCCTGCTGACGATCCTGATGGCACTGAACGGGCTCGGGTGGTCGATCGCGAGCACGTCGCAGCTCGCCCTGCTCGTGGCACGGCCTCCGGGCGGGGTCTCGACGGCCGTCGCAATGGGCTGGTTCGCGGGAGCGACCGCGTTCGGCAACATCGCTGCCGTCCTCGGCGGCTTGAGCGCGGACACGATCGGGCTTCGGCCGACCTTCTTCGTGCTCGCGGCGACGCCGCTCGTCGCTGCAGTGCTCATGGTGCGCGGCGTCGCGGCGTCCGCGGTGGTGCGCCGCGACGAGCCCGAGCTGCCGCGCGAACGGACGAAACTGTGGCGGTCGCTCGCGGGCATGCCGCTCGCCGTCTGGGTCGGCGTGCTCGTGATGTTCTTCATCAACGCGCTCAACGCGCTCACGAACACGTTCCACCCGATCCTCGCGCTTGCGTCGGGGCTGACGCTGACGCAGATCGCGGCCCTCTCGAGCACGCGCTCGTGGGCCTCGTCGTCCTCGCGCTTCGGCTCGGGTCCGCTGTTCTCGCGCTTCCACCCAGCGGGACTGACGCTGCCGCTCGTCGTCCTCGGCACGCTCGCGACGGCGTTCATCCCGTCGGTGCGGACGTCGTTCCTGCTCCAGCTTCCGCTCTTCGCACTCGCGGGCGTGTCACGCGGGCTGCTGCGGGTGACAGGGTCGGCGGATGCGTTCGACAGCGACGCGGGCGACGAGCGGCGCCACGGGCTGATCGCCGCGCTGCTCTACGGCGGGCTCGACGTCGGAAAGATCGTCGGCCCGGTCGTCGGCGGTGTCGTGGCCGGCATCTGGGGGATCGCGACGATGTTCCAGGTCGTCCCCGTCGCCTTCCTCGTGCTCTACCTCGCGCTCGCCGTCCCAGCGCGGCGCGCGATTGCGACGGTCAGCCCGGACGACGCGCTGCGATGAGCGCCGTGTAGAACATCCGCCACGGGATGTCCGGCTTCTCGAAGCCGGCCTCTTCCATTAGCTGCGCGTGGCGCTCGGGCGGTGTCAGGGGGTAGTCGTGCCGATGGGGTTTCAGCGCCTGCT
Source organism: Gaiellaceae bacterium (assembly GCA_036000665.1). Lineage (GTDB taxonomy): Bacteria > Actinomycetota > Thermoleophilia > Gaiellales > Gaiellaceae > JACCTU01. Next base: position 3,697 of record DASYUZ010000055.1, on the reverse strand, counting down.
TGCGCTTCCCGACGAACTGCGAGCGGATCCGCCGGTAGCGCTGCTCCCAGTCACCGGCCGGGCCGATGTGGTCGAGGTTGAAGAGGAAGCCGCCGGGCGTGACGACGTCGAACAGCCTCCGGTAGAGCCCGGCCAGCGACTCGGGCGAGAAGTGGTGGAGCACGCGCGACGTGACGACGACTTGAGCGGGCTCGAGCTGAACCTGCGCGGGCTGCTCGAGGTCGGCGAGCTGGTAGCTGACCCGGTCGCCGAACGGCGCGAGCAGCTCGTTCGACAGCTCGCGCATCTCCTCGTTCAGATCGGTCCAGGTCCCCCGAGCGTCGGGAAACGTACGCAGGAAGAGCTCGAGGTACGGGCCGGTGCCCGACCCGAGGTCGACCACGTGCTCGACCTCGATCCCCGAGTCGGCGACGAGGGCGGCCGAGAGCTTCCGCGGCAGGTCGAGCATGTCGGCGAGGACGTCATCCACCGCCCACTGCGCGGCGTACTCACCAGAGCGCCACGAGCCAAGCTGCTGTTCGGCTTCCAAGACCTCGGCTATCCTATACGTCTAATGGATAGTCCATTCGAACGGCTGCGGTGGACCGCCTCGACCAGGTTCTGAGCTCGGCGGCAGAGGGCCGGGGCCTCGGCGTCGTCCTCGCGCTGGCCTTCCTCCTGGGGCTTCGGCACGCCGCCGACCCGGACCACCTCGTCGCCGTGTCGACGCTCGTCGCGACGACGCGGGAGGGCGGCTCGCGGCTGGCCGCGCGGCTCGGCGCCGCGTGGGGGGTCGGCCACGCGCTGACGCTCCTCGTCTTCGGCCTGCCGATCGTCCTCTTCGGCGCGGTGCTGCCGGAGCCGGTGGCACGCGCGGCCGAGGCATTGATCGGCGCCGTGATCGTCCTGCTCGCCCTCCGGCTGCTCGTCGCGTGGCGCCGCGGCGCGTTCCACGTCCACGAGCACGCGCACGAGACGGGCCGTCACGCGCACGTCCACTCGCACGTCGAGCACGGCGCCCACGCACACAGACACCCGGTCCGCAGCGCGCGGCAGGCCTTCGCGCTCGGGACCGTCCACGGGCTGGCGGGAAGCGCCGGCGTCACGATCCTGCTGCTCGCGTCCGTGCCGGCGGAGACGGCGGCGCTCGCGCTCGGCGTGCTCGCCGGCGGAACTGCGGTCTCGATGACCGTCCTCTCGTCAGCCCTCGGTTCAGCGCTGGGCCGCTCGGGCGCGCGGGTGGCAGTCGCGCGGGGTGTTCCCGTGCTCGGCTCGGCTGCGCTGCTCTTCGGCGCCTGGTACGCGGTCGGCGCACTCGCCGGCTGAGGGCGTCGTTACGCTCCGGCGAACGTGGCTGAGATCGTCTCGCTGCGAGAAGGAGTCGCGAAGACCGTCGCGGACGGCGACACAGTCGCATTCGAGGGCTTCACGCACCTGATCCCGTTCGCCGCGGGGCACGAGGTGATCCGCCAGCAGCGGCGCGGGCTCACGCTCGTGCGCATGACGCCGGATCTCGTCTACGACCAGCTGATCGGCGCGGGTTGCGCGCGAAAGCTCGTCTTCTCGTGGGGCGGGAACCCGGGCGTCGGCTCGCTGCACCGCTTCCGCGACGCGGTGCAGAACGGCTGGCCGGGCCCGCTCGAGATCGAGGAGCACAGCCATGCCGGGATGGCGAACCGATACGCCGCTTCCGCGTCGAACCTGCCGTTCGCCGTGCTACGCGGCTACGTCGGCACCGACCTTCCGCGCCACACCCAGACGATCCGCTCGATCACCTGCCCCTTCACCGGCGAGGCGCTCACCGCAGTCGCCGCGCTCGACCTCGACGCGGCGGTCATCCATGCGCAGCGCGCGGATCGCGCGGGGAACGTCCAGCTCTGGGGGATCACCGGCGTGCAGAAGGAAGCCGTGCTCGGCGCGCGGAAGTCGCTGGTCACGGTGGAGGAGATCGTCGACGAGCTCGACGCGCGGCCGGGCGCGGTCGTGCTTCCCGGCTGGACGGTGACGTACGTCGCGGAGGTCCCGCGCGGCGCGCATCCGTCCTACGCACAGGGCTACTACGACCGCGACAACGAGTACTACCGCGAGTGGGACGCGATCAGCCGCGACCGCGGGCGCTTCGCGTCGTGGCTCGAGGAGTCGGTCCTATGAGCGTGACCGCGATCACGGCCGCCGATCTGATGACCGTTGCGGCGGCACGCGCGCTGCGCGACGGAACGTCGTGCTTCGTCGGGATCGGCGTCCCGAGCACGGCCGCCAACCTGGCGCGGCGAACGCACGCGCCGGGGCTCGTCTTGATCTACGAGTCCGGGACGATCGGCGCGAAGCCGGCCCGGTTGCCGCTCTCGATCGGCGACGGCGAGCTCGCCGTGACCGCCGACGCCGTCGTCGGCGTGCCGGAGATCTTCAACTACTGGCTGCAGCCCGGGCGCATCGACGTCGGCTTCCTCGGCGCCGCGCAGCTCGACCGGTTCGGGAACATCAACACCACGGTCATCGGCGGCGACTACGCCCGGCCGGACGTGCGTCTGCCCGGCGCGGGCGGCGCGCCGGAGATCGCAGCTTCCTGCCGCGAGGTGATCGTCGTCGTGCGCCAGAGCCCGCGCACGTTCGTCGAGCGGGTCGACTTCGTCACTTCCGTCGGATTCGGCGCCGGGCCGGGCGATCGCGAACGGATGGGGCTGCGCGGTCGCGGGCCTGTGCTGGTGATCACCGACCTCGGCGTGCTCGAGCCGGATCCCGAGACCTGCGAGCTGACACTCACGCACGTGCACGAGGGCGTCGACCCGGAGCAGGCGCGCGCGGCCACCGGCTGGCCGCTGGCCGTCGCGGACGACGTTCGCACGCTGCCGCCGCCGACGCCGCGCGAGCTCGAGGTGCTGCGGGAGCTGCTCGCGACGCAGGGCGGCAATGGAGAATGAGCGCGTGACCGCGATTCAGCAGCCCACGACGGGCGAGCTCGACCCGCCGTACCTGTACCCCGACTACCGCTCGACGGCCCTGCGCGCGCCGCAACGGCCGCTCGTCATCCTCCCTCACACGCTCACGGAGCTCAGCGGCCCGCTTTTCGGCCATGAGAGCGTAGGCGTGCTCGACTACGACCTGACGCGACAGCACGCCCGCGAGCCGCTCGGCGAGCGCATCATCGTCGCCGGACGGGTCCTCGACGAGGACGGCCGGCCGCTGCGGAACACGCTGATCGAGATCTGGCAGGCGAACGCCGCCGGCCGGTACCTGCACGAGTGGGACCGCCACCCGGCGCCGCTCGACCCGAACTTCACCGGCGCCGGCAGATGCCTCACCGACGACGAGGGCCGGTATCGCTTCGTGACTGTCAAGCCCGGCGCGTACCCGTGGAAGAACCACCCGAACGCGTGGCGGCCCGCACACATCCACTTCTCGCTCCTCGGCCGCGCGTTCGTGCAGCGCCTCGTGACGCAGATGTACTTCCCCGGCGATCCGCTGTTCGGGCAGGACCCGATCTTCAACTCGGTTCGCGATCCGCGCGCGCGCGAGCGGCTTGTCTGCTCGTTCGACCTGGACGCGACGGAGCCGGACTGGGCGCTCGCCTACCACTTCGACATCGTTCTGCGCGCCACGCCGTTCGAGGACGACGACGAATGAGCGCGGGACTGACGCCTTCGCAGACAGTCGGCCCCTTCTTCGCGATCGCGTTCGGCGCGCCGGAGGCGCGCTTCGTCGTCCCGGAGGACGCGCC